>JADJBK010000006.1:939816-1253088 GCA_016703745.1 Nitrosomonas sp.
ACGAATGGAGCCGCAGCTGGAGGAATCCCGAATGGAATCTTCCTTATCATTGCAAACACTACACTGGAGAGCATAGCCGCCAGAATGATGTATAGCCAAAGTTGAGGGGCATGAGCAAGAAACGTCCATAAACCCACTCCTGTAAGTGTTCCGTTGAAGCCGTACAACCCTGCGCTTATGTCGCTTTTTGCGCTTTTAAAGACAGAGGCCGCCGCAGTACTGCTAATGGCTCCCACAATCGCAGCCAGGCCGGTCATCACGTCATACGCACAAAATGCCACCAGAAAAATAAAACCCGAGACTGCATTGCCGCAAAAAATGACCTGCCCGACCCCCATGAGGATTACCCGAAGAGGCTGTGGTAATGCACTCTCAATTTTTATGAACCATGCCATGATCAGCCCTCCTCCCAATTAGGGCAGAAATTCGTATATAAAAGGTAGCAGCCATGGCGGGCAGTACGGCCCACTCTCGAGACAGAGAGAGTAATCATTCCATACCTCGAAGAATATCCTCGGCGGCAAGGCGTGCGATATGTGCTGCCTCGCTGCTTCCGGTGACCATGGCGGTCACGATTGCCCCATCGATGATCAAGCTTAATTTCTCGGTGATCATATCCGGATCCCTTGCCCCGCTTTCCGTAACTATTGCCCGGAGTCGGTCATTTATTTTTTCCCGGTGCGCAACAGCCACATCTTTTACCCAGCCACCCTCCTTCTCGTGCTCCGCGACCGCGTTGATAAAGACGCATCCGAAGTAGTCTTCTTTTTCGAACCATTTCTCTATCAGGTCGAACAGGAGCATGATGCGCTCTTTGGCGGAGCATTCTAGATCCGACAAATCCCGGTCGAACCATCGATACCACATGTCCGCCTCCGTATCTAATACTGTCTTCAGTAGATTTTTTCGAGCCGTAGTGCTTATAAAGGCTACCGCGAGCGACACCTGCTTCTTTAAGGATCCGGGAAATACCAGTTGCGTTTATCCCCACTCGACAGAACAGGTAGCGCGCGGCCAGCAGCAATTTTTCACTCGGTGATTTGCGGTGTTCGACTATCCTTGTCAATCTCTTTCTCCGTGATTAGTGATGATCAAAGTGAGTTAGGGTAGTCGAGGGCGGTTCTCTGCCAACTGTTTTTTGATTTTTCGTGCGATTTTTCCCGCTTCCAGACGGATTTCGCGTAACTGCCCACTCAGGGGATTGACGTGCCCGATAAAGTACAGGCGAGGTGCATCCGAAAATTCCTGTTCCCCTAGGACCACCGGCCGATCATCCGGGCTGGTAATACCGGGAATCTGGATCAATTTCGTAAGACCAGTCCGAAAACCTGTTCCAGCAACGATCACATCTACGTTTAGGGCTATTTCATTTTGCTGATCGCTAGGTTTCGCTTCGACGGAATTGAGTGCATGTACAGTCTGCCCTTCAATTTTTCTGATCGGGCCAACTACCCGAATACGCCCCGCTCGGATATCGTCCACAAAGGGATAATAGAGAATCGGTACAACCTGGGTTCTGGCGAACTGCTGCGACACCCGAGTGACAGGAAAGGGGAGGCCGTATTGCGTCAAATTACCTATGAACAGTCGCCGTAAAACATACAGAAGGCCATCAACCCATGCGGCTGGCAGATATCGCGTTGCAAGGCCAATCCCTACCAGTGGAATGCCAAAGATGCTTTTGGGAAGGATGTGGGGCGGCGTTCTGACAGAGAGGGTGACCGATTTCGCGTGCTCGGCGAGGCGACTTGCAATTTCGGCGGCTGAATTACCACTACCGACAACCAATACATTCTTTCCCGCATAGGTCTTGGCATGCTTGAATTTTGAGGAATGGATGATTTCACCGGAAAGGTTTCCGCTCCTACCCATTCCGGGATAACGGGGGTATGTGCTCCTCCTGTCGCAACGACCACTGCTAGTGACTCAAATTTTTTACCATCATGGCTAGTGATAGACCAGGTATCGCGTAGGCGATCATATTCGACTTTCTCAATATTGATCCCGGTTTTAACCGTGAAGCCTCCTCGTTCAGGAAATGTTTCGAGAATACGCACAACCTCGTCACGTGAAGGCCAGCTACCGGCCGAGCGAGGAATCGGACTCCCGGGAAGCCGCGATAAGGCGCGCCCCGAATTCAGACGCAGACCGTCATAATGATTACGCCAGACATCTCCAACCGCAGCGGTTTTCTCCAGCACTAACGGATTGAGTCCAAGTCTTTTTAATTCATATGCTGCCGATAATCCCGCTGGACCAGCCCCAATTACCGCGACATCATGCACTCCGCTCATCTTTGTTCCCCTTCTTGCGAGTGTGAGAACTCACTGTTGCGTTCGTTCTCCTTGCAGATGATCTCAATATCAAGTGGTACCGGGCGGATTATCGTATCTGGAATGGGCGCAGTTTTTAGTAGTTTGGTTAGAATCTCTTTCACATCTTCTGGGGAAGAATCTGTTCGGATATCCACTGTTATCCCGATGTTCTCAAACCCGGGATTGCCGGTTTCAAGACCAAAGGCAGAACGAAAGTTTACCCGGCCTGAAACGCTCAACTGCTTAACCGCTGGCGGATACTTGGGCCTTGGCTTCTAGTCCAAGCAACTGATTGCATAACAAAAGGTGTTGATTATTAAAATTGTACGATCTCAAGTGCAATGTAAATTCAACACCTTTTATTTAGTTGCCGCTTGAAGGATAAACTAAGCGGCTTCTGCCCTTTTACGCGCTGGTCTCGACAAGATATTGTTCAGATATCGAGTGACATTATTATATGGCGAAAAGTCATACTCTCCATTTCGCGCATAAGATAAAATACCCGCCACATTGATGTCTGCAACACAAAATTTATTCGCAACCAAGAAATCTTTACCGCCCAGATAATTATCCAACACCCCCAACGGCTTCATCAAACTTCTTTCAGCACTTTTAATCAAATCAAAATCTCTATCTTTTTCTGCAACTAATTTTTTCTGGAAAATAATATTGACGCAATGTGTTTCCATCTGCGCTACCGCAAAAAATGTCCATTTAAAAATCTGCGCTTCGTCTTCAAGGCGGTTGAACCAGAGTTTTTCAGCGCCATATTTCCTAACCAGATAGAAATTTATCGCCATTGATTCAGTCAAAACAAGATCCCCATCGACCAGGGTAGGAACCTGTGCCATAGGATTTAGCGCCAAATATTCTGGCGAATTCTTTCCTTCTTCAAAAGGATGTGTTTTGATATGCTGAAATTCAAGGCCAAGCTCTTCCAGGGTAAATAGCACATAGTTTGCTCGTGACCATTCGATGCCATACAAAGTAATCATATCTTCACTCCAGTAAAAAATGCACGATTCATCATTGTAGCGCCGTTTTTCAACTTAATAGGTATTTGTTCGTTCCGGCTTCTCATCGGGTGAGCGTTTATAAAAAGGCCAATTCTTAACATGCAAATGCTTCCTAATCGGCGTCTTGATAACCGACACACATAATGCAATTGAGAATAAACACCAGACGGCTGAGAATTCATTTGGATCATTGGTCAAAATATCTGAAATCAGCGGACCGACCAAAAAATGAAAACCGACAAAACGCCATGAGCCATAGATAAAAGGCATAATAAATGCGGCTAGGATATAAATTAATGCGTGCAAGCCCCAATCAAATCCGAACAAGTATGCCTGCGAAGGCATTGAAGAATATACTTTAGATACGTTTGGCAAAATTCAAACCGGAATTTATCTGAAAAAATTGCATGAGAAAATGCAGCTTATCTCTGAAAATCCAAATAAACTTGGTAAGTTAAGAGAGGACATTTCTAGTAACTGGAATTGCTATAGTTGCTTTGTAGGTTCTCATACTATCTATTATGAAATAGTTTCAAACAATGAAATCAATATTATCGACATACTACATCAGTCAATGGAGCCACAGCGTCATCTTTTAGGTGAGTAGCAGGTATAGGGGTACGTTTAAACAAACGACAGATCTGTTTGATGGGACTATAAGCCCAAAACTGCTCTGTTGCAAAATAAACGAGCTGGTGCATTATTGAATTTTTAAGGATATATCGCAATGTCGGATTTCAAATGGCGGCATTACCATAAGTGGTGTGATTCTTGGTTGCGTTAGATGGTACTGCAAATATGGAATCAGTTGCCGTGAATTGGAAGAGATGATGTTGGAGCACGGATTTGAAGTAGATCACACCACGCTTTACCGCTGGGTTCAGCATGATGCGCCAGAAATTGAGAGGCGCTTGCGATGGCACTATAAGGCGGGGATTGCTCGCAGCTGGCGAGTAGATGTGACTTATGTAAAAGTTAAAGGAAAATGGGCTTACTTATACCGGGCTGTTGATAAGCGCGGAAAAACTATTGATTTTTATTTGTCGTCTACTCGCAGTGCTAAAGTGGCCAAGCGTTTTCTCAGCAAAGCACTCAAGTCCATAAAACCATGGGCACATCCAAAGACAATCAATACAGACAAAGCACCCGCTTTTGGTTCCGCCATTGAGGAACTGAAGATAGAAGAAAAATGCCCAAAATATACGCTACACCGGCAGGTGAAATACCTCAACAATATCGTTGATATTGAGCCTCTATATGAATTAAAAGAATCTAGAAACCCTCAAGGTAACAAAACTGTCCTGTCTGAAGAAAGACACGGGATTTTTAGGAGCATCTTCAAAGAATGCCTGGCCGATAAGCTCGATTTTTATGTGTTGACCGAGCCGTCGTTCAGCTTCAACACGCAAAGTTGCCGGTCCATCTACAACATCAGTTACAAAGCCAGCGAGAACGGATGAATCTTGAACATCATTAAAAGCGAGGCGCGTGCCTAGAAAAATATCTTTATCATAAATTGTAGGAAAAATCTGTTTACTCCGAATGTCACCAAAACTCAGTTTATCCCGACCGTCATATAGTCCTTCCACAATGAGGCCAAGATCGATATCACTTTCGGCAACTTGGAAGAAGGTATACTCCAATCCGGCAACTGCAGCAGCAAATGTATCACCCTGTCCTTCACGGACGATCCCTTCAAACTTCCAAAGCCAGGCATCGCGAGTCAATTGAAGATCAATACCTGCCTGGGTAATTAAAGCGTAGTGTGGTGTAAAGCTTTGGTTGTCAGACGATAGAACAAGGGAAGGTTCGCGATTGATGCCGCGAAAGACATGTAACCCGAGATCAAAATCGCCAAAAAAATGTGAATAACGCAAGGCGACATCGGGATGCCACTGTTCAGCGCTGTTTTCATATACTGCGTTTCCCGTTTTAACAGGAAGCGGTGTTCTAAGTCGGCCATCACGCCCCGCAAACGTTCGTTCACGAAATCCTGTCATTAAAAAGAGTTCAAATCGACCGACATCTGACTGACGGCCTATCTTCACCATAGGCTGACCAAGAAAAGTTTCTTCATCGATGTCCTCAACAGCATCAATTTGATTGATTACATTAACCAGATGGCGAGATTCTGTAACACCCCAGAATACACGTGTGGCACCGGCAAGAAATTCCCAGTCGCCCGCAATTTTTCGCCAGTTTGCTTCGCGGATATCAAAATGAGTGCGTTTATCGTCTACTGCATCTACGCGAACGAAGGGCGTAAATTTTAACAATGAATCGCGGTCAGCACTACGCCAACGAAACTCTGGTTCCAAAAAGCTTGAGAACTGCACACCTTCAACCTGGCCGGGCAATAATGATTTGTCAGGAAACCCACGCATCTCTAAAGCCATCTGACCGCTCATGTCAAATGATTGCGCCGACACAACAGATAATTCGAAAAGAAATAAAACAGCAAGTGCCTTAATTATGAAGCTTGTTGATAAATGAAGTCTTCTTAATTTTTCCATGGCACTTGCAAAGTCCGCGCTTTCTAACGCTGACGCGATAGCGCTCCTGCAACAAAGTCTCTGTCGCTTAAGCCCAGATCAAATTCATAGTCCTTGAAAAAAAGATCCGTGCTTTTACCTGTTTGATGATTTTCCATGCGCCATACATGTGCTCGCCAGTATTTATCATCATAAAGCTTGTAATCCTCAAACAGTTGAGTTTTTAGTAGGCTGCCTTTGCGATCGTAATATTCAAGCTTGCGCACTTGATAATCGGTCTGATCAACCCAACCAATTTGTCGTGTATAGCCAGAGTCTTTATAAAGTGGGCGACGTTCGACAACATCACAGGTCAGCTCTCCACACGCTTCTTCACGCAACCAGGTATATTCATATTTTTCAAGCTCCTGGCCGGTAATATCTTCAAAAGCAAATTCTGAGCCGACAAATGGTCCGGATTTGTTTTTTGATGAGATGCGCTTCACGCGTTTGAGTTCTGGCAAATAGAGCCATTGATCGTCCGGATCCAATATTTGGGCGTACGAAAGTAACGCCGTACCTTCAATGTCTGCTGGTGAGAAAAAAACAATAAGATTTTTATCACCGACAGATTCATCAGGTAGTTCCAGGGTTGATTGTTCAAGTACACGTCGAGATTCTGCACCTGAGGCATTTTTCAGCACCATTTCAAGCTCTACTCGACTGTTATTGAAACCTCGATCTGAGCGGTCATTGCGCGCAGCAACATCATATCCTTTTTGATCAAGATCTTCTGCAGAAACAGGCAAATGAGCGAAGCTTGCCAGCACAAGAACACCGGCGAAAATCACATATTTATAGGGATTAAATTGTTTGCGTGCTTTCAGTGCTAACATAATGAACTCCTTTTGTTTTAGGTTTAGCGCGTAACATTAAAAGCGCTGGTAACAACAACAGATCTACAATCAAAGCGATAATAATGGCCAGTGCAGTCAACGTTCCCATATCACCCGTAATCTTGAATGATGAGAACATGAGCACACTAAAGCCAAACGCCAGAATCAGCGCATTGGCCACAACCGCAGCCCCGACAGTATCAAAGGTGTAACGAATTGCGTCCTCAATGGAGAGCATTAGCTCTTCACGAGCACGCTGGTATTTCGTAAGGATATGAACCGTGTTGTCGACAATAATGCCAAGAGAAGTAGCGGATACTGTCGCTGCAGCCATACCCACTTCACCCACTAACAGCGCCCATACGCCGAACGTCATAATAAGTGGCGCAATATTTGGAATCAAGCTGAGAAGTCCGAAACTGAAGCTTCTCAGTGCGATCATCATAATGATTGAAATCAAAATGACAGCGACAATGTTGCCACCAATCATGTCCTGAATATTGCGCTCGGAGATAAAGGAGAAAAGATAGGTTGCGCCAGTGCCATAGACTTCATTCCCGGGTGAGCGGTCGTCCCACCAGGCCTCGACCTCTTTCAGGAATTGTCGCGTCTCTCCTGTGGTAATTTCATCGAGCGTGACCGAAACTCGGGTCGATGATTTGTCAATGTCTATGCGGTCATTGAGATCCAGTCCGTAGGGTAATGACAATTCATAAAGCAGCAGGTATTGTGCAGCGAGTTCGCGCTCTTCTGGAATTTTATAAAAAGCCGGATCATCGGCATGCATGTTCTTGCTCAACCGCTTGATAACGTCCGTATACGAGTAAACATGGCGTACTTTTGAATATTCCCGCAGCCAGATTGCAAAGTCATCAAGGTCTTGCAGATATTTAGGCTCACTGATGGCGCCAGGTCCTCCTGCAGGCACGGAGTATTCCAGAATATAAAGCCCTGTCAGGTGCTTCATAGCAAACTTCGCGTCACCACGAAATTCTACTCTATCGTCAAAGTATTCAACCCATTGATCATTCAGGTTAATTGTTGGTATAGCACAAGCCAGTCCAATAAAAAGAATACTCACGAAAACCAGTGTGGCCCGTGCTCTTGCAATAACGAACTCGGCAAGTTTGTTAATTGCTTCTTGCAACGGACCTCGAGATTTATCTGCGTAAGTTTGTACATTAAATGGCAAAAGTACTAACAATGCCGGCAGAAATGTTAGTGAAAAAAACCAGGCGGCAGCAATACCGACTGCTGAAATATTTCCTAACGCGTTGAAGGGCGGTGCATCGGAAAAGTTGAGAGCAAGAAAACCGATAATTGTCGTTAAACTGGTAATTGAAACCGCCAGGAAATTGACGCGAATGCTCTCTTTGATGGCCTCAATTTTGTCATCGCCAACACGCATACGCTGTACCATCGTGATCAGTATATGGATGGAGTCCACAATGGCGAGCGTTAGAATAACGACCGGCGCGCTACCCGAAAATGGTGAAATGATAATACCTGCCCAGCCCGCAAAACCCATCGCGGCCATTGTTGCAAACGTAATAACGAGTACCGTTGCAACGACACCCGAGAAGCTTCGTATGACCAGCCAGGTAATAACAATCAGCACTAAAAACATTGGCCCATAGAGCGTCTCTGCGTCATTAATTGTCGCTTGAAAAAAAGCAGCATTGAGTGCCGATATACCCGTGAGTGCAATCTTCAGGTCGGGATAGTCTTGTTCGAATTCGGCTACGAGTGCACGCGCGAAATTAATGGCTTCTGGTAACTCACCTTCACTTACTCCCGGGTATTGCAGTGTTACATTGATGCCTGATGCACCACGATCAAGTGCGACAAGACTGCCGGCAAGTAATGGTTCTTTAAGCGCGATGTCAACGCGCTTGGCTATTTCTGCCTGTGAAAGATTTGATGCATCTTCAATTAAGTCTTCTACAATTAAATCATCCTCTATTGCATAAGTATGCTGAAAGTTCGTGATTGAATCGACCCGTATTGCGAATGGAATCGTCCAGGCGCGCGCGGTTAATTCTTCAATAGCCTGGGCAACAAACGGTTGATCAATCGTTCCTGAATTAGGCTTAATAGCAAAAAGAAAATTGTCGTTTTTTGTATACGTCTCTTCAAATTTCTCAAATGCAATCAGATCAGGGTTTTTATCGCTAAAAAAGACTCGATAATTATGTGAAGCCTGAATCTGCATCAATCCAGCGGCCATAATTAAAAAGACAACAATTGCGAAAAAAATTGTCTTCAGACGATTTTTAATGACGAATTCTGCCCATTGAAGTGCAAAACGATCAGTTTTGTTTAATTGTTTGGTTTCGTTTCTAATGACAGTCACTGCAACCTCCATTTAAGATCATATGATCTTTTTTTGTCAAAATTATTTTTAAAATTGTGTAGCAAGTACAAGTAATAATTATTTTAAATAGATACCCATTGACTAAAATCCTGGATCTATCTATATCAACACGTATATTAAAAATATCATCCAAATAAGAACGATCGATCTTAATTGTGAAAAAATTTTTTTATTCTAGCTGTTCAAGCGTAGCAAGTATGGCTTGTTCTATTATAGAAAATGATATTCCGGCTCGAGACAACGCGGCTAGACCGTGGATTGTTGTTGCCATCGAAATGGCTATCCTTTCGGCAGGAAGATCATTCCGGACTTCTCCGACTGCAACAGCATGCGTTAACGCTTTACTCAGTGCTTTTGTCAGTTTATTAAAATTGCCCAACACCATGCTTTTGAGCTCCTCATCTGTTCCTGAAAACTCAATGGCCGTATTGACCAACATACAACCATTACGTAGACGCCCGTCTTTATTCATTTGCAGGATGATTTCGAAAACGTGTTCAATTTCAGCACGTCCAGCATTATTGTGGTCAAGAACACTGAACATCTCATCTGCTATATTGAGACAATATTTCCTAACAGTAGCCTTGAAGAGTCCTTCTTTATCCCCAAACGCAGAGTACAGACCTGCATGGGCAACACCTGTGTGCTTAACCAGGTCGCGCACTGAAGTCTCGACATAGCCCTTCTCCCAGAATAAATGCATCGCTTTGTCCAGCGTTTCATTAACATCAAATTCACGTATTCTCGCCAAGACGGACCCCTATCACAACATTCCTTATGTCAGACAGGCTACTATAAATTTGTGTGAATGAAAATACTCAATCCAGGATGCTCATCAAAGACACCTATAAAAGTAAGTAGCTGTCATGCACTTATTCTTCTAATGCATCACCGTTTTAGCTTAATTACTGAGGCTTGCTAAAAACCAAGCAAACCCGATTAAAATTATCCTCAATCCATAACCATGGGGCACCCTGATAATTTTAAGTAATATATCAATTCATTTCCTTGACAACATCTTAGTAAATCCTTCATCAATGTTTATTTTTGTTGCATTGGCCAAGTGATTATAGAAAACACTCATCCCTGACATGGCAATAACTTCCATGATTTCCTCCTCATCAAATCCCAGTTCTCTTAAGGTCTGAAAATCTTGGAGCATAGGAAAAATAAACCACCTTTTCCATGAGGATTGAATGTACTGAAAGCTGGCACGGTTGTCAAACACCATGATAATCTATCGAAAAATGACTGCGTTTCGGTTTAGTTGACACAAAAACGTCAAGGATTTTGCTGTGTTCTGGCGCTTCAGGCAAAAGACGCCCAGGGGTAAAGGTCAGCCCGGCAATGAAGAAGACTGATAGGAGCGAGTACGGGATCAGGCAGGCTCGAAAATATCAAAGATTTGTGCGGGTGAGCGTGGCGGCGCCCGGGTAGGCAAACCAAGATGATCAAGAATTTTAGTAATTACGCTGGACTCCAGAATAGCGGCAATGATTTTCAGGGTTCCACCACAATGCGGGCAGTGTTCAATGTCGATATCAAACACCCGTTTCAACAGGCGCGCCCAACTGATGCGTACAGAAGTTGGAGAATGTAGCGCATCATCATTGTCGTCCGCTGGTTTGCTTTTATTTTTCTTCTCGCCCGGAATAATCTCAGCGCGCAGCTTTGCATTCGGTGCGAGCACGCCATGGAAACGAATAAGGTTCAGCCTTGGTCTGGGAACCAATGCAGCCAGGCGTTGCATGAATTCCAGCGGCGACATGACAATATGCGTCGTGCCATCCCGATAAGGCGTCTTTAGTGTCAGCACCACCGCGCCGCTGCTGTTGAGTGTCAGTCGCTCATTGGCAATTGCCGGTCGCGTGATATAACGGCACAGGTGCTCCAGTTCCTTGCGCTGATTCATGGCGCAACGCACGCCGGCGTGCAAGCTAAAACCATGCGCATTGACACAGCACTCCTGGTCTGACTGCTCCAGGTTTTGTGTGGCCACAGTTTTCAAAGTCAGTATTTTTTGTCCTGCCCGGCGACCGAGCGCAATCCGGTAGGTGCAGGCCGCCGATTGTAGTGGCGCCAATGCCGCGTCCGATTCTATTTCTGCCAGGTAAGTCATCCCCTCCTCCTCAATAAGTGCGCCATGGCGAGTTAATGCTTTCATAATGCGCTTGATGATCTGCCCAAGCAGCGTGTGCAGCTGCTCAGCCGTTGGTGTCTTCACACGATGGAATTCCGGCTCGCCGTTTTGGATGCGATAGACACCATCGAGCACCAGGCAATGTAGATGAATGTTGAGATTAGCGGCGGAACCGAAACGTTGAATCAGCGTAATCGCGCCGGTTTGTGCTTCGGATCGTTTCAATCCGGCCCGCTTGATTAGAAAAGTTGAGATGGCACGGTGAATCACTTGTAATACCGGTGTGAGCAGATGTGGATGGGCGGCTAACAGGTAGCGCAGTGGAATCGGCAGTGAAAGCACCCATTGGCGCACCGGTACCCGGGGAATGATGTGATCAACCAGGTGAGCGGCCGTCTGCGCCATACGCCGTCCACCGCATGAGGGACAGAATCCTCGCCGTTTGCAAGAAAACGCCACCAGTTTCTCATGGGCACAATCGGCACAACGCAGGCGCAAAAATCCATGCGCCAAAATACCACACTCAAGAAACGCATCAAATTCGTCTTTAACAAAGTCCGGTAACCCTGAACCGGTTTCCATTTCAACCTGCGCAAAGAAAGTCTCGATATGTTCTTGTACCAATTGGTACAGAATGGTTTGTTCCGGTCGGTGTCGCTCATAGTGGATCTGATTTCCAGCCACAGCGTGTTGAGCTGATTGGCGCAGGTTATTTTGGTGGGACTGAGCGTGGGGAATGGCCGTTGGCATGATCATTGAGAACGATTGTTTTCATTCTCAATGTATCGGTCAGCTTAATGCGTTTCTTGAACTCCGTGAAAATCTAAACTGTGCCATGCGCACACCAATCCTGGACAAGACCTAAAACACTAACGGTCAGTTAAAACGACACTGATATCAGCCACTTCTCCATCGCAGCGGTATTTCAACGCCACACTCTGACCGGCATGCAGCGTCTTAAGGTTCCTGCTTATTAAAGGGGCAATTACCTCGGGGTGGCCGTACAAATTTTCTGCAGAACGCGCCCGTGGCCCCGACCGGGATAACGGAGATAGCCGTTTTTATCGACGGTTGGAAAATTTACAAGACCTGTTGCGCCACTCCGACAGCGAATCAATAGAACAGTTTTTCCTGCAAGCACGCAATACCCGCCGAAAATGGCTCCAATATTAAGCATGTCCCAAGCGATGTCGTAGAATCAACCGGATAGTTAAAGATTGGATACGCTTGTCAGTGTGCATGATCTCCGGGTGGCGGCATGATTTCGTCTTCCTGATTGAGCATGGATATCTGCAGAGTCAACGCACTTATATTTGACCAGCCAAATCCTTCAAACTGACCGACCCATCTGGCACGCATATAGCCAAAACGATCAATCAAAAATTCCATATGCCCAGGGATGATTCCTTGCCCTAAAAGATCGGGAACCGTTCTTACCCTGCGATATAGCAGGTAAGTGTTTTGATTTCCTGCCAGCCATCAGTCAGTAATGAAAAAGGAATGGCTGCTGATGCATGGATGAATTGTTGAGCATCGGATTCATTCATTGGAACGACCAGTATTTCGGTATTCAGCGTCATTCCAATTTCCTGATAGGCTGCGACCAGTTGATTGAGACGCTGCTGGGAATGGGGCCATGAAAACAAAACCAGCAGCACATTTTTTTGAAAACGAAAATCTTTGATACTTTTTACTGAGCCAGCATGTGTACTATAGGAAAAAACGGGTGCTGCGACAGCAGGTTTTTCAGGAAGAATCATGCTTCCCAATAATCGTGCGTCGAAACCCCTCGATAATGCGTGAAGATAATTGACAATATCCCAGCGAGCTTCTTCAGAAAGGAGCGCAGCATACCCTGGCATATCAGTTCCAGGAATTCCGTGAGATATCCAGTGAAAAAAATTTCCTACCGTATGTTTCGCGGTATGAGGCTCAGTTAACAAGTCGGCTGGCAGACTGGTCAACGTGCCTGCGCGTATACCATTACCTTTGCCCTGAGGTCCATGGCAACTGGCACAATGCTCAGCAAATAGTTGTGAACCGTTAGAAATCGATATCGTGTCAAGTGGAATCAGTGGTTTTTGATAAGTTGTGGGATAAGCTTCGATGGCAAATGGTGGCAGAGCAATCACCAGTGCAGTCACCACTAATCCGCTCGGGACAAGAATACGGGTCCGGCGGCGCCAGTTTTCTTTGATACTCACGCCAAAAACTATCAGTGCAACAGCGAGTAACGCAACACCAAACCAGAATTTTTCCTGTACGTCCGGTTTATCCCAATTTGGCTGGATCAATAAGTACGGGGTCTGGATCACGGTCATAAGGAATGACGACTTCGTCAACATAGCCCGCCATAGATGACTCTCCGCAGAATGGAATTGATAAAGTATAAAACAGGACTCAATCGCTTATTTCGCTATTGTTCAGCACCGTATATTCGGTGCTGAATGTGTCTGTCGCGCTGATCTATAGTGTGTGATTAATGCTGTCATTGATCCAGGTAATTGAAATTAAGGCATCAACTAAAAATTTTTCTAATATTGTAGAGAACAGGTACCGACACAATCAGTAGGAGCATGGGCCAAAATTCAACAATGGTTTCATGCCATTGTGTTCCAACTGTGATTGGAATCTCTACAACAAATTCGACTTGATCCGTATTTTTTCCAGAAAGGTAAAGCCCGTATTCTCCGGTTTCGTTGATGTTTAATACCTGCGTAATGATGCCGGATTCGTGGATCTCCGGAGGAATTGTCAATAGTGTTTTTGTCGGTTTATTATCTTCTATTTTTGCAAGCGTCATGGTCAGCGGCCATTCGCGCGCAGATTCAGGATAAAGAAGATCAATCGTAACAGCCAGCGTCCCCGGACTGGGTATTTTTCCGCATAGAACAGGAACGGGCATCGCACTCATTGCGTCACTGGGAATTGCATAATCTGTGGAAATGAAATAACCCGAGTAGCCAACCAACAGGTGTTCGGATTCGATTGTGCACGTGCCGCCTCGAAAACCCTTCGGATAGGTGGCCGAAGTATCCCCCTGCGAACCTACATGAAACTGCAAGCCAACTACGGCAATAATCGAAAGAGATCCGATCAGAATCAGAAAACGTTGTGCATTCTTAGGTAAATTTTCCCAAATGATATTCATGTTTCTCTCCTATAAATATGAGGTTAGGCAGATTCAGTTGATTTTTTAAACCGTGACTGGTATCGCTTCCATCGACCCGTGACGAACAAAATGGCCCATAAAACAGATAAAAAGGGAGCCGCTAGAACTGGCAGACCGACTGGAACAAGAATCTGAGAAAGTCCAATTTGAAGCGCTGGTGTCAGCATGCTTGCCAATATCGCCAGGAACGCGCTTTTTGCATCTGGCTTTAGGAAAACTTGCCCCACTGCGATGGCGGCCAGCCCAGCATTGAACCCATACAATCCGATTCCAATGGCATGGTGATCGGCGCCGAGTAAGGCCGCAACCAGGCTTCCGCATAAAGCTCCTCCTCCAAGCAGCAGCGTGCTGCGCAACGATATGACCACGACTCCAATCAGGATCAAGATGCCCGTCGCGAAGCTATCAACAAGGAATATTTGGCTTACACCCTTTATTAGCAGAGTCGGCCACATACCTGGCGGCACTCCTTCACTTACAATGCTCTGCGATGAATCGGGGATTGATAGGCCGGGATCTGCTGTTCGCAGATCGTGTCCTGGATCAAGAGTTGGGTCGAATGTAGGTGCAGCCAGTATGAATATCCAACTAGTCAGAACGAATGGAGCCGCAGCTGGAGGAATCCCGAATGGAATCTTCCTTATCATTGCAAACACTACACTGGAGAGCATAGCCGCCAGAATGATGTATAGCCAAAGTTGAGGGGCATGAGCAAGAAACGTCCATAAACCCACTCCTGTAAGTGTTCCGTTGAAGCCGTACAACCCTGCGCTTATGTCGCTTTTTGCGCTTTTAAAGACAGAGGCCGCCGCAGTACTGCTAATGGCTCCCACAATCGCAGCCAGGCCGGTCATCACGTCATACGCACAAAATGCCACCAGAAAAATAAAACCCGAGACTGCATTGCCGCAAAAAATGACCTGCCCGACCCCCATGAGGATTACCCGAAGAGGCTGTGGTAATGCACTCTCAATTTTTATGAACCATGCCATGATCAGCCCTCCTCCCAATTAGGGCAGAAATTCGTATATAAAAGGTAGCAGCCATGGCGGGCAGTACGGCCCACTCTCGAGACAGAGAGAGTAATCATTCCATACCTCGAAGAATATCCTCGGCGGCAAGGCGTGCGATATGTGCTGCCTCGCTGCTTCCGGTGACCATGGCGGTCACGATTGCCCCATCGATGATCAAGCTTAATTTCTCGGTGATCATATCCGGATCCCTTGCCCCGCTTTCCGTAACTATTGCCCGGAGTCGGTCATTTATTTTTCCCGGTGCGCAACAGCCACATCTTTTACCCAGCCACCCTCCTTCTCGTGCTCCGCGACCGCGTTGATAAAGACGCATCCGAAGTAGTCTTCTTTTTCGAACCATTTCTCTATCAGGTCGAACAGGAGCATGATGCGCTCTTTGGCGGAGCATTCTAGATCCGACAAATCCCGGTCGAACCATCGATACCACATGTCCGCCTCCGTATCTAATACTGTCTTCAGTAGATTTTTTTTCGAGCCGTAGTGCTTATAAAGGCTACCGCGAGCGACACCTGCTTCTTTAAGGATCCGGGAAATACCAGTTGCGTTTATCCCCACTCGACAGAACAGGTAGCGCGCGGCCAGCAGCAATTTTTCACTCGGTGATTTGCGGTGTTCGACTATCCTTGTCAATCTCTTTCTCCGTGATTAGTGATGATCAAAGTGAGTTAGGGTAGTCGAGGGCGGTTCTCTGCCAACTGTTTTTTGATTTTTCGTGCGATTTTTCCCGCTTCCAGACGGATTTCGCGTAACTGCCCACTCAGGGGATTGACGTGCCCGATAAAGTACAGGCGAGGTGCATCCGAAAATTCCTGTTCCCCTAGGACCACCGGCCGATCATCCGGGCTGGTAATACCGGGAATCTGGATCAATTTCGTAAGACCAGTCCGAAAACCTGTTCCAGCAACGATCACATCTACGTTTAGGGCTATTTCATTTTGCTGATCGCTAGGTTTCGCTTCGACGGAATTGAGTGCATGTACAGTCTGCCCTTCAATTTTTCTGATCGGGCCAACTACCCGAATACGCCCCGCTCGGATATCGTCCACAAAGGGATAATAGAGAATCGGTACAACCTGGGTTCTGGCGAACTGCTGCGACACCCGAGTGACAGGAAAGGGGAGGCCGTATTGCGTCAAATTACCTATGAACAGTCGCCGTAAAACATACAGAAGGCCATCAACCCATGCGGCTGGCAGATATCGCGTTGCAAGGCCAATCCCTACCAGTGGAATGCCAAAGATGCTTTTGGGAAGGATGTGGGGCGGCGTTCTGACAGAGAGGGTGACCGATTTCGCGTGCTCGGCGAGGCGACTTGCAATTTCGGCGGCTGAATTACCACTACCGACAACCAATACATTCTTTCCCGCATAGGTCTTGGCATGCTTGAATTTTGAGGAATGGATGATTTCACCGGAAAAGGTTTCCGCTCCTACCCATTCCGGGATAACGGGGGTATGTGCTCCTCCTGTCGCAACGACCACTGCTAGTGACTCAAATTTTTTACCATCATGGCTAGTGATAGACCAGGTATCGCGTAGGCGATCATATTCGACTTTCTCAATATTGATCCCGGTTTTAACCGTGAAGCCTCCTCGTTCAGGAAATGTTTCGAGAATACGCACAACCTCGTCACGTGAAGGCCAGCTACCGGCCGAGCGAGGAATCGGACTCCCGGGAAGCCGCGATAAGGCGCGCCCCGAATTCAGACGCAGACCGTCATAATGATTACGCCAGACATCTCCAACCGCAGCGGTTTTCTCCAGCACTAACGGATTGAGTCCAAGTCTTTTTAATTCATATGCTGCCGATAATCCCGCTGGACCAGCCCCAATTACCGCGACATCATGCACTCCGCTCATCTTTGTTCCCCTTCTTGCGAGTGTGAGAACTCACTGTTGCGTTCGTTCTCCTTGCAGATGATCTCAATATCAAGTGGTACCGGGCGGATTATCGTATCTGGAATGGGCGCAGTTTTTAGTAGTTTGGTTAGAATCTCTTTCACATCTTCTGGGGAAGAATCTGTTCGGATATCCACTGTTATCCCGATGTTCTCAAACCCGGGATTGCCGGTTTCAAGACCAAAGGCAGAACGAAAGTTTACCCGGCCTGAAACGCTCAACTGAAGGTGTTTTACGGTGATGCCAGCAGCCGACAATCCACCAATATAGGTGGCAGTAAGGCAATGGCCGATCGCAGAAAGCAGCATGTCCTGTGGCGTCAGGCCGGCTCCACCACCACCGTATTGCTCAGGTTCATCACCGATGATTTTCTGGCCATCCGTAACGCACGAGGTGGTGTGATAACCATTGTTCCAGATGACTGCCGCCTGATATTGAGGCCTGGCAATGAGCCCGTCCCCATCTGTCTGGATAAGGTCTCGCGTTACTTGCAACCTGTCCACATCAATTCCATTTATGCAGTTCTTTGTCATCTTCGACTCCATATAATCACAAGAAGGTACTGACATCTTTTTTCACTTCCGCACATCCAAGAGCGAGATAAAAATAGATCGATCAGTCTATTAATATAATAACTCAAGTTTAGACATTCAGCACCAGATAATTGGTTCTTTGAATAGAATCGAAGTCGCGATACGAGACACAAAAATATCCACAAGATGAGCAAAAATTACTTGATAGAAGGGAAAGCTCGCGCGGTGCCCGATGTCTTATGCTCAAACGGCTCGTCTTTGTCTGTCAGGCAGGATACTCATTTATTACTCACCGCTGTACCCATGCATTCTCGCGCTACTTTCGTCGAATTACCGTGCGGTTGCCTGGCTTCTCCGGAGGGCTGGGTGACACACGCGCTCAGTACCATTACCAGAGGCCGTCACCGGACGACCTATTACAAACTCCTGGAATGTGGCAGCGTCCGGACACTACGGCTGACAAGAGCCTTGTTCGAGGTAGTCAACAGCGCTTTGCTAATGGAGGCCCTCAATCTGGCCATCGACGACACGTTAATTCCACGCCAATCCGAGAAGGTGCCGAGCAGTATCGTTTGGCCGACCATGCCAGAAAGCACAACCGGCTACAGTTTCTGTTGACACAATGCTGGGTTACGTTAGGCGTCAGTGTATTGGGTAGTGCTGGCAGGAAATACGTGTTGCCAATTGTGTCCCGTTAATCACAGTCCCTTACCGGTAGCGGCAATCTGTGGCGGTCTATTTTCCAGGTTAACAAAGAACGCTCTTAATAGCATCTGGCAGCATTTTTGCCGCCTGAGCCAACAGAATGACCGCTTTAGAGGTACCTTAATATGTTTTAAAATCGACTAATACGTGTGGTCATAGATTTTGCCGGCAGCAATTCCTTGTGATAAGGTTGCATCCAAAAAATTTCCGGCGACTTTCTGTACGCATTCAAGCATTGACATAAGACCTTCTCGTTTTGCCCGCTACCTAATGGAAATTCAATATCATGAAACTGGCTTTATTTGATCTGGATAATACGCTTCTCGCAGGAGACAGCGATTTTCAATGGGCGCAATTTCTCATTGAACAAAAAGTGCTTGATCAGGAAGTATATGCAGCAAAAAATATTGAATTTTATGAACAATATAAAAATGGCACGCTTGATATTCACGAATTCCTGGACTTTCAGCTTAAGCCACTTGCACGTCATCCGCGCAAACAATTGAATGAGTGGCGCAGGCAGTTTGTTGCAGAAAAAATTCTGCCATTGATTACACCTGGTGCGCGTGAGTTGGTTAGCCGCCATCAGACTGAACGGAATTTATGCATCATCATTACCGCGACCAACAGTTTTGTGACGGCACCGATTGCGCAGGCGTTAGGTATCGAGCATTTGATTGCGACTGAACCCGAACAGATCGACGGGCAGTTTACCGGCCGGGTAGCTGGAGTACCTTGTTTTCAGAAAGGCAAGATTACACGGCTGGAACAATGGCTGGACAAACAAAATCTTACCTGGCTGTCATTTCTGCAAAGCTGGTTTTATAGTGATTCACTCAATGATCTGCCGTTGCTCGGCAAAGTCACGCATCCGGTTGCAGTCGATCCTGACGACACCTTGCGAGCGCATGCTCAGAGAAACGACTGGCCTATTATCAGCTTGCGTTAGTCAGCACCATTCTTGGGATTCCCCCGTATAAAATATTCGATAGTTGTGGCGCGAAAGCGTACTCCCAGTTCCGTTATAATAACGTTTTGTGAAGGATCGTTACCATGCGACTGCTCCAGAAAGCACTGACATTCGACGATGTCCTGCTGGTTCCCGCTCATTCCGAAGTTTTACCAAAAGATGTCAAGCTTGTCACAAAACTGACACGTGAGCTGACCATTAACATTCCGGTTGTTTCTGCCGCGATGGATACCGTGACGGAAGCGCCACTTGCCATCGCCATCGCCCAGGTAGGGGGAATCGGCATCATCCACAAAAACATGCCGATTGAAGTACAGGCTGCACAGGTCGCGCAGGTTAAACGTTTTGAAAGCGGTGTAGTAAAAGACCCGATTGTCATTTCACCGGATATGATGGTACGCAAGGTGTTGGAGCTGACCCGGCAGCATAATATTTCCGGACTGCCGGTAGTTCAAGGTAAAAAAGTGGTTGGCATTGTCACCAACCGGGATTTTCGTTTTGAAACCAATCTTGATCAACCGATCCGCAATATCATGACACCCAGAAAAAAACTGGTAACGGTACGTGAAGGTGTGTCTCAGGCCGATGCACTGGCGTTGTTGCACAAACACCGGCTGGAAAAACTACTGGTTGTGGATGACAATTTCGAATTGCGTGGATTGATTACCGTTAAGGATATTACCAAAACCACCGAGCATCCTAATGCCAACACTGACAGCCTGGAGCGCCTGTGTGTCGGTGCAGCGATTGGCGTTGGAGAGGGTAGCGATGAACGTGCGGAAGCGCTGATCGAAGCCGGAGTGGATGTGATTATCGTCGACACCGCGCACGGACATTCCCAAGGCGTGCTGGACCGAGTTCAATGGGTTAAGAAACACTTCCCGCAGATTCAGGTAATTGCAGGCAACATTGCTACCGCAGATGCGGCGCGGGCACTGGTGGAACATGGTGCGGATGCAGTCAAGGTCGGAATTGGCCCCGGATCGATCTGCACCACCCGAATCGTTGCCGGAGTTGGGGTTCCACAAATTTCTGCCATTGATAATGTGGCCAAGGCATTGCTGGGGACAGGCGTGCCAATCATAGCCGATGGCGGGATTCGCTATTCCGGGGATATCGCCAAGGCCATTGCGGCAGGCGCCGATACGGTGATGCTGGGCGGGTTACTGGCCGGTACCGAGGAATCTCCTGGTGAGGTTGAACTGCTGAAGGGCAGGGCGTATAAAAGTTATCGTGGAATGGGATCATTGTCGGCCATGCAGCAGGGATCCAGTGATCGCTACTTTCAAGAAGCTGAACGCAACAAAAATGAGAAACTGGTACCGGAAGGCGTGGAAGGACGGGTTCCCTACAAAGGTACACTGGCCAATGTTATTCACCAATTGATGGGGGGAGTACGTTCGAGTATGGGCTATCTCGGTTGCAGCACTATTAAGGATATGCACAACAAGGCTGAATTTATCGAAATTACTTCTGCAGGTATACGTGAATCACATGTTCATGATGTACAGATTACCAAGGAAGCACCCAATTATCATGTTGAGTAGGTAGCCGACCATGCATTCAACTGTACTCATTCTGGATTTTGGTTCCCAATATACGCAGCTTATTGCTCGCCGTATTCGTGCAACTAACGTTTATTGTGAAATTCACCCATTTGATGTCGATCCGCAAATTATTCAGGATATGGCGCCCATTGGCATCATCCTCTCCGGCGGACCTGCTTCCGCCTTTACGGAAAACGCCCCTCGCGCACCACAAATCGTATTTGAGCTGGGTGTACCAGTGCTGGGTATTTGCTATGGTATGCAGGCGATGGCCGATCAATTGAATGGCAAGGTTGCCAATGCGCTTGCACGTGAATTTGGCTACGCCGAATTAATGGTCGAGCCCTGCAGGCTGTTTGAGAACATACAGGATCGCGTGAATGCCGGAGGCCAGAAGATTCTCGATGTCTGGATGAGCCATGGCGACCGGGTCGATGCGCTACCACCAGGATTCAGCATTATCGCTCACAATGCAGCTACCCCGATTGCTGCGATGGCAGACGAGTCGCGCCAGTTTTATGGCTTGCAGTTTCACCCCGAAGTGACGCATACCCTGCAGGGATGCGCCATTCTGGATCGATTCGTACACGACATCTGTCAGGCAGGTAGCGACTGGAATATGCCGAATTATATCGATGAGGCAATTGGGCGTATTCGTGCCCGTGTCGGAAACGAACGGGTTATCCTCGGACTGTCGGGTGGAGTGGATTCCTCGGTTGCGGCAGCACTGATCCACCGTGCTATTGGTGATCAGCTAACTTGTGTGTTTGTTGATAACGGCCTATTGAGACAACATGAAGCCAAGCAGGTAATGGAGACATTCAGCCGTAATCTTGCGGTGAATGTGATCCATATCGATGCACGTCGTCAATTTCTGGAACGTTTACAAGGTACTTCTGATCCGGAACAGAAGCGGCGCATCATTGGCCGGGAGTTTGTGGAAATATTTCAACAGGAAGCTGCCAGGATTGATGACGCCAAATGGTTGGCACAAGGAACCATCTATCCTGACGTCATCGAATCGGCTGGAAGCAAAACGCAAAAAGCCCGCACCATCAAGTCGCATCATAACGTTGGCGGCCTGCCCGATACACTGCACCTGGAGCTGCTGGAACCACTGCGCGAACTGTTCAAGGACGAAGTGCGGGAACTTGGTCTAGCGCTGGGTTTGCCACGAGACCTGGTGTTTCGTCACCCCTTTCCCGGTCCGGGTCTGGGTGTGCGGATACTGGGTGAGGTTAAATACGAATACGCAGAATTACTCCGCCAGGCAGATGCCATTTTCATTGAAGAACTCAAGTATTCCGGCTGGTATGAAAAAACTGCCCAGGCATTTGCTGTTTTTCTGCCAGTTAAATCAGTCGGTGTCATGGGAGATAGCCGCAGTTATGAGTATGTCATCGCGTTACGTGCCGTACAGACCGAAGACTACATGACCGCGCACTGGGCAGAATTACCCTACACTTTGCTTGCTAAAATCTCCAATCGCATCATCAATGAAGTGCGGGGCATCAACCGAGTCGTTTACGATATCTCAGGCAAACCACCGGCAACCATCGAGTGGGAGTGATTCGAGATCTGGCAGTGCCAGGTCGCGCTCTAAACGGCTTCCGAGTACTTTGAACAAAAGCAAGTCTCAATAGCCTGAACAGATCAGGTCAGTGATATTGCATTAATGACTCCATACCTGAAGGACTACGTAACAGAATTCAATTTCCTGTTTCATCAAATCTACAAATGCGCCCGTGCACAAATTGAATGTGATGAGAACCATGGCTGTTACTACAACTTTGAGAGGGATGCGCAACTTCATGGAATTTTTGGAGACTTGTGGTCAAGCACAAGGTTCCGGATGAGGAGGTGACCATCCATCTGGTGATAACGGAAGGCGAATTCAAAGGCGAACAACAGAAAGAAAACTTCGAGAAGATGAAGGAGTCTACAAGCAGCGTGGGCGTGAATTTCACCTGGGAATTCGATGGCACCGGCACGATCCATGCCCGCCAATCCTGCTAATAAAGCTATAAACTTAGACTGCAAAAAGCGCCGTTACATTCTGCTTTTGTTGGGTAGGACCAATATACATAAACCTATTAGGAGATAGTCATGGCTACACATCACGCATCACCAGCTGAAATTGTTGACTTGGAAACCTGGGCGCAAGATATGCCTAATGAACAAACTAAAGTAATTGTAAAAACAGATGAAATGGAACTTGCTCGCCTTGTTATTCTAGCCGGTAAAGAATTTCCAACTCACAAAGTATCAGGACCAATTATTGTTCATTGCATAAATGGGAAAATAGAGTTTACTGCAATGGGCGAAATACAAGTGTTGATGCCTGGCCAATTATTGCATTTAATGCCTGATGAGCCGCATTCAGTTAAGGCAGTTGAAGACTCGGTTGTTTTACTCACGATAATCTTTAAAGCTTAAGTCGTTAATACTATATCTAATGTGACTTTACGCTCAAATTCTTGCACCGTAAGCTAAAGATTAGGCTATGTCTGGAGCATAGGAAAAATAAACCACCTTTTCCATGAGGATTGAATGTACTGAAAGCTGGCACGGTTGTCAAACACCATGATAATCTATCGAAAAATGACTGCGTTTCGGTTTAGTTGACACAAAAACGTCAAGGATTTTGCTGTGTTCTGGCGCTTCAGGCAAAAGACGCCCAGGGGTAAAGGTCAGCCCGGCAATGAAGAAGACTGATAGGAGCGAGTACGGGATCAGGCAGGCTCGAAAATATCAAAGATTTGTGCGGGTGAGCGTGGCGGCGCCCGGGTAGGCAAACCAAGATGATCAAGAATTTTAGTAATTACGCTGGACTCCAGAATAGCGGCAATGATTTTCAGGGTTCCACCACAATGCGGGCAGTGTTCAATGTCGATATCAAACACCCGTTTCAACAGGCGCGCCCAACTGATGCGTACAGAAGTTGGAGAATGTAGCGCATCATCATTGTCGTCCGCTGGTTTGCTTTTATTTTTCTTCTCGCCCGGAATAATCTCAGCGCGCAGCTTTGCATTCGGTGCGAGCACGCCATGGAAACGAATAAGGTTCAGCCTTGGTCTGGGAACCAATGCAGCCAGGCGTTGCATGAATTCCAGCGGCGACATGACAATATGCGTCGTGCCATCCCGATAAGGCGTCTTTAGTGTCAGCACCACCGCGCCGCTGCTGTTGAGTGTCAGTCGCTCATTGGCAATTGCCGGTCGCGTGATATAACGGCACAGGTGCTCCAGTTCCTTGCGCTGATTCATGGCGCAACGCACGCCGGCGTGCAAGCTAAAACCATGCGCATTGACACAGCACTCCTGGTCTGACTGCTCCAGGTTTTGTGTGGCCACAGTTTTCAAAGTCAGTATTTTTGTCCTGCCCGGCGACCGAGCGCAATCCGGTAGGTGCAGGCCGCCGATTGTAGTGGCGCCAATGCCGCGTCCGATTCTATTTCTGCCAGGTAAGTCATCCCCTCCTCCTCAATAAGTGCGCCATGGCGAGTTAATGCTTTCATAATGCGCTTGATGATCTGCCCAAGCAGCGTGTGCAGCTGCTCAGCCGTTGGTGTCTTCACACGATGGAATTCCGGCTCGCCGTTTTGGATGCGATAGACACCATCGAGCACCAGGCAATGTAGATGAATGTTGAGATTAGCGGCGGAACCGAAACGTTGAATCAGCGTAATCGCGCCGGTTTGTGCTTCGGATCGTTTCAATCCGGCCCGCTTGATTAGAAAAGTTGAGATGGCACGGTGAATCACTTGTAATACCGGTGTGAGCAGATGTGGATGGGCGGCTAACAGGTAGCGCAGTGGAATCGGCAGTGAAAGCACCCATTGGCGCACCGGTACCCGGGGAATGATGTGATCAACCAGGTGAGCGGCCGTCTGCGCCATACGCCGTCCACCGCATGAGGGACAGAATCCTCGCCGTTTGCAAGAAAACGCCACCAGTTTCTCATGGGCACAATCGGCACAACGCAGGCGCAAAAATCCATGCGCCAAAATACCACACTCAAGAAACGCATCAAATTCGTCTTTAACAAAGTCCGGTAACCCTGAACCGGTTTCCATTTCAACCTGCGCAAAGAAAGTCTCGATATGTTCTTGTACCAATTGGTACAGAATGGTTTGTTCCGGTCGGTGTCGCTCATAGTGGATCTGATTTCCAGCCACAGCGTGTTGAGCTGATTGGCGCAGGTTATTTTGGTGGGACTGAGCGTGGGGAATGGCCGTTGGCATGATCATTGAGAACGATTGTTTTCATTCTCAATGTATCGGTCAGCTTAATGCGTTTCTTGAACTCCGTGAAAATCTAAACTGTGCCATGCGCACACCAATCCTGGACAAGACCTAAAACACTAACGGTCAGTTAAAACGACACTGATATCAGCCACTTCTCCATCGCAGCGGTATTTCAACGCCACACTCTGACCGGCATGCAGCGTCTTAAGGTTCCTGCTTATTAAAGGGGCAATTACCTCGGGGTGGCCGTACAAATTTTCTGCAGAACGCGCCCGTGGCCCCGACCGGGATAACGGAGATAGCCGTTTTTATCGACGGTTGGAAAATTTACAAGACCTGTTGCGCCACTCCGACAGCGAATCAATAGAACAGTTTTTCCTGCAAGCACGCAATACCCGCCGAAAATGGCTCCAATATTAAGCATGTCCCAAGCGATGTCGTAGAATCAACCGGATAGTTAAAGATTGGATACGCTTGTCAGTGTGCATGATCTCCGGGTGGCGGCATGATTTCGTCTTCCTGATTGAGCATGGATATCTGCAGAGTCAACGCACTTATATTTGACCAGCCAAATCCTTCAAACTGACCGACCCATCTGGCACGCATATAGCCGAAACGATCAATCAAAAATTCCATATGCCCAGGGATGATTCCTTGCCCTAAAAGATCGGGAACCGTTCTTACCCTGCGATATAGCAGGTAAGTGTTTTTGATTTCCTGCCAGCCATCAGTCAGTAATGAAAAAGGAATGGCTGCTGATGCATGGATGAATTGTTGAGCATCGGATTCATTCATTGGAACGACCAGTATTTCGGTATTCAGCGTCATTCCAATTTCCTGATAGGCTGCGACCAGTTGATTGAGACGCTGCTGGGAATGGGGCCATGAAAACAAAACCAGCAGCACATTTTTTTGAAAACGAAAATCTTTGATACTTTTTACTGAGCCAGCATGTGTACTATAGGAAAAAACGGGTGCTGCGACAGCAGGTTTTTCAGGAAGAATCATGCTTCCCAATAATCGTGCGTCGAAACCCCTCGATAATGCGTGAAGATAATTGACAATATCCCAGCGAGCTTCTTCAGAAAGGAGCGCAGCATACCCTGGCATATCAGTTCCAGGAATTCCGTGAGATATCCAGTGAAAAAATTTCCTACCGTATGTTTCGCGGTATGAGGCTCAGTTAACAAGTCGGCTGGCAGACTGGTCAACGTGCCTGCGCGTATACCATTACCTTTGCCCTGAGGTCCATGGCAACTGGCGCAATGCTCAGCAAATAGTTGTGAACCGTTAGAAATCGATATCGTGTCAAGTGGAATCAGTGGTTTTTGATAAGTTGTGGGATAAGCTTCGATGGCAAATGGTGGCAGAGCAATCACCAGTGCAGTCACCACTAATCCGCTCGGGACAAGAATACGAGTCCGGCGGCGCCAGTTTTCTTTGATACTCACGCCAAAAACTATCAGTGCAACAGCGAGTAACGCAGCACCAAACCAGAATTTTTCCTGTACGTCCGGTTCATCCCAATTTGTATCAAACACAAAGCGGAAAGGAAAAGGCCAGTTTGTGATGATGGCGTGTTTGGCAGGAAGTGTATTTGCCAGCATTGTTGCGACCAGCAATAATATTAGCGCGAGAGCAAGTTCGATCGTTACCCATTTTCTTAGATGCAAGGCAGCCTGGATTGTCTGTTTCGTATCTTGGGCTTGTGAAAACAAGGGTAGCCATCGGTGGCGAGCCTGATAAGCAATACTCAAAATAACTGCCAGCAGCACCAGCTTGATACTCAATAACCAACCATAGGAGCTGGAAACCAGGGTATGGTAGTAGCCATCCACCATGCGATCAGCGACCACTAAACCAGTAGCCATCAGCAGCAACATCACCGGCAGTGCAAATGTAGAAAATTTTCTAAGATGGATGGCAACCTCCAAATGTGAAATTTTCTCGAACTGACTGCAGCCATCAACCAAAATAAATATAAAAGCAGGCAGTGCGCCGAACCAAATTCCTGCCAACAGAATATGCAACGCATAGGGCGCGATTGAACCGACAGATATGTCTTCTGCTCCCGAATGACTCAGCAGCGATCCTGCAATCAAGGGAAGTGAAGCGACCAATGCACACAAAACATAATGCCAGCGAGTACGGGGAATTTTCTGGATAGACAAAATGGTGCCCATCAGCAAAAATACCAGCATCAGCACGACTAACCATATATGTCCAACCCATGTCTGCATTACCAGCTTAAGCCATGCGCCCGGACTCCAAACATTGGATACCATGCCGGTTGCCTCGCCCGTTGTGGTGGAGAGAATTCCCAGCATGCTCACTAACATCACCATGACCAGCCATGGGAAGCTTTTTTCCAACTTTACTGTCCAGTAAGCACTGGATAATGGTTTTCGTTGATCGACCATGGCAAGAAATACAAAACTACCCAGTAGAATCAAATTTGCAGTCAGTTGGAACCAATGGAACAGAACAGAAAAGGTCTTAATCAATATGTAAGGAAATGTTTTTTGTGGATAACGGCGTATTGTAACGAAATATGGATTTTCAGAGATACCCTTAATTAAATTCAAATAATAATTTGAAAGTAGCATTGATAAAGATGCATCGCTCGGCCATTATTTATGTAGATTTTAAATTTTTACAGGTCTTAGGAAGCTAATGCGGTATTTCCTTCGTATATTTTCAGTGATTATCTGTTTAGTGTTTCTACTAGCCAGTTGCAGCATGGTTCGCTTGAGTTATTCCCAAGGGCCACATCTGGCAAGATGGTGGCTTGATCGGTATGCCAATTTTAGTCATGAGCAGGAGCCACTTGTTAAAGACGCGATTCATCAATGGTTTGAATGGCATCGGGAAACTCAACTTTCTGAATATGCCGACTGGCTGGCCAGACTCCGTGATCAGCTCAATGATTCGATCACCCCCACGCAGGTTTGTCACTGGTCCGAAGAATTGCGAAGCATCCTATCACCAGCCATTGATTATTCATTGCGGCTCAGTGTGCCCATAGTCGTCAGTTTGAATAAAATACAACTGCACCATATCGAGCGCCGTTTTTCCAAAAACAATGACGAACTTCGCCACAATTACCTGCAATCTGATCTTGATACTCGGCTGGAGGCTTCGATTAAGCGGACTGCCAAGCGTATCGAGAATTTTTATGGCGAGATTGATAAGGAACAACGAGCCTTGATTAAGGCTGGTATCGTTTCCTCACCCTTTGACCCCGAAGTTTGGTTTATGGAACAAAAACGCAATCAGCGTCAAGTGTTAATGACGATCCATGAATTAACCAGCGAGCCAATCAAAGACGAATCGGCTATCACGATGCTACGTACTTTGGCAGCCCGGTTTGCTGATTCCGATGATAGCAACTACCGTATTTATCAAGCTGAGTTGATGGAATACAACTGCGCTTTTGCAGCGCGCATTCACAACAGCACCCACTCCCGTCAACGTCAGTACGCTTTCAAAAAGTTTAGAAACTGGGAAAATGATCTGCGTACACTGATAGCCAGTGGCCACTGATCCGCATGGGTTTAGTACCTTGCTCAAAATGAGGCGAATCAGTTTTAACGCCTGCCGTCGTACCAGATAGATAGGTGTTTTTTGTTTTGCAGCGTACGCCAGGGGCTCAGCAACAAACGAAAGAACTGAGAGAATATTTCTCGGCTACTATACAGCTCAACTTTTCTCGGAGAAGTCTCAATGGGGTGTTTCCGCAAAATGGTGAAAGTCAGCCGGTGTGCCCGTCCCCATTTTTTCAGCTTTTGACTCAGATCCACTTCTTCCGCAGCATAAAGTGTTTGATTAAACCCGCCTACCTCATGGAAAGCTTTGGCATTACAAACAATCAGCGCGCCCGCTGCCCATTTAAACATGATTGATAATATTGTCCAAAAATGCAACAATCCTGCCGCCCACCATGGTAGATTGGGCATATACAGTGTGCTGCCAGCACCCACGTGCTTACCCTCTGCGATCAATCGAAAAATATCATCTACCAGTGCAGCATTAAGTAAACAATCAGCATCAAGAAACAGCAGCCAGTCGCCACTGGCAGCATTTGCCCCTGCTGCCCGAGCGCGCGCGATCTGATTAACAGGCTCAAAAATGACCCTGGCGCCAGCCTCCGAAGCCAGTAACGCCGTCTTGTCAGTCGAATTGTTGTCAACGACAATAATCTCATGTAAAAAGCCATGCGAACCATTAGCGGCAAGGGCTTCATCAACTGATTTGAGACATGCCACGATCAGTCGGTCTTCATTAAAAGCAGGGATAATAATTGAAACAAGCATCTTTCCGTCCGGTTATGAATTATCGAATCAGGATTATCTTATAGACATCGGTACGTGAAGCAAGGCACGGGGATTTTTCAAGGCAACCGGATTACGCACTCCGTGAGGGTTTCTGATTGCACACGGATTTTTGCTTCTGCAAGGATTCAAATGTGATTTCTGGAATGCTTTCTGAACCTTGGTGGTATAGGTTGTCAACGCGGCGAGCGACCGGGAATTCCACATCAGTGGCTCGGCTTTCATCGATGTCATCATGCAGAGTTGCACCATTTCATCAAGTTCAATCTGGTCAAGGCCAGTACGATTACTCGCCATGGCGACGAAATGAGGGTAAGGCTGCATAAAAGTAGGCTGGAACAGATTGCCATCCTGATGGCAACTCTGGCAGGAATGTCCATTGGTGCTGGAACTCTTATCGTTGTAGAGTTTTTCACCGTATTCCAGCAAATCAGTCTGATTGCCTTGATAAGGACGATAGTTAACTGGCCGGGTAATTTTGTCTGGGTTGATTTTTATGGCCGCGCAGGGATTTTTTTTTACAGCCGGATTTCTGATTACATCAGGATTAGTTTGTATTTGTGTACGTGGAACACAGGGACGACATAAGGAAGTACAGCCAATCAGCGAAATGCCCAACGTAGCAGCCAGCAGACTATTTGAAACCAGTGCGGCGTTTGTTTTCTTTAATTTGAAGGTGGTCATTTTCATCCTCTCATTATAAAAAATGCAAGTTCAAACAAAGCGATATAAAATGCAGCACTTTACCGGCTTTCCTGTGTGATGACGTGATAATTTTCAGCATGTCAGTTGGGTGCGCTGTCAACATAACCTTGTTATCAACTTACTGTAGCTCATATGATCTGGAAACCCAATGTTACCGTTGCTGCCATTATTGAACAAAATGGTAAATTTCTATTGGTGGAAGAAACTCCCAATGGAGTGGATCTTCGCCTCAATCAACCCGCAGGGCATTTGGAAGCAGGTGAGACCTTATCCAATGCCTGCAGCCGAGAAGTACTCGAAGAGACAGGCTATACTTTTTTACCGGTTGCGTTGACTGGAATTTATCACTGGCGTGCCAAACAGAACAATACTACTTATCTCCGTTTTACTTATATCGGTAACGTTACTGGGTACGACCCCCAAAGAGAACTGGATAAGGGTATTCTGCGCGCAGTCTGGCTGACAATAGATGAAGTCCGTGAGAAGCAGCCTATGCATCGTAGTCCAATAGTTCTGCAATCCATTGAAGATTACCTGGCAGGCAAACGTTACCCGCTAGATTTGTTAACAAGTGGTGTTCTCTAGGAGATGAAGCCTCTCCCAGAAATTAATGGCAATATTCGCATGACTACGTTGTCCTATCGGGGATGAAACAATATTTACTGACAAATGGTACCAATATGAAAATTCTAAAACTTGCTCTGGCTTTGTTGATAACCGCTCACACTCAATGGGTCATGGCTTTTCTGCCGATCCAACACTGGCAAACACCCAGTGGAGTAAAAATCTATTTTGTCGAGACTCATGATCTGCCGATTCTCGACATTAGTATCAATTTTGCAGCGGGCAGCAGTACCGATACGGCCGAGACTTCCGGTCGCGCGCAAATGGTGCAACGTTTGATGAGCCTGGGTGCAGGAAAGATGTCTGAGGACCAAATAGCAGAAACACTTGCTGACATTGGTGCACAGCTAGGCGGGCAGTTTGACCTGGATCGGGCAGGATTTTCACTACGCACGTTAAGCAGTCGAGCTGAGCGTACCAAGGCACTGGATATTATGGCGCGCATCATTCAGCATCCAGAATTTCCAGAGAGCATCCTTAACAGGGAGCGTGCTCGCACGCTTGCTTCCTTGCAGGAAGCAGACACCAAGCCGGGTGTTATTGCTGAACGCACCTTAATGAAAATGCTCTATGGCGCACATCCGTATGGATTACGCGGATCAGGTGAATCTGCATCTTTAACAGCGCTGCAACGCGGCGATATAGTGGACTTTTATCGCAGTCATTACACCGCCAATCATGCTGTCATCGCTATTATTGGTGATGTCACGCGTGATGAGGCTGATCAGATCGCGCAGTTATTGACCCGCGAACTTCCTGCAGGCCAACCTGTTGCCATATTGCCAGCTGTAAAAAAACCTGTGCCTATGACACAAAAAATCGCACACCCAGCCTCACAAAGTCATATTCAGCTTGCTTATCCAGGACTGAGCCGGCATGACCCGGATTATTTTTCACTGCTGGTCGGCAACCACATACTCGGTGGCGGTGGTTTTGTATCGCGACTGGTAGAAGAAATCCGTCAGAAACGCGGATTGGTCTACAGTGTTTATAGTTCTTTTTCTCCCTACCAGCAGCAGGGTCCTTTCGAGATTGGCTTACAAACCAAGAAAGAACAGGCAGAACAGGCGCTTGAACTGACACAACAGGTGCTTAGAGATTTTGTAGAACAAGGCCCAAGTGATGAAGAATTACAGGCAGCCAAACAAAATATTGTCGGTGGTTTTCCGCTACGTATTGACAGTAACCGCAAGATTCTTGGATTCTTGTCCGTAATTGGTTTTTACCAGTTACCGTTGTCCTATCTGGAAGATTATGTGAAAGCAGTAGAACAGATAACGGTAGAACAGGTTCGAGATGCCTTCCGACGTCGTATCGATCCAGCAGGAATGGTTGCAGTGATGGTTGGCACGGTTGATTGATAGATATGGGTATAGTGGCATGAGCAAAAAAGGGGTGGCACGTATTATTGGAGGGGAGTGGCGGAGCCGTCTCATCGGCATTCCTGAAGGCGAACTCATTCGCCCGACACCCGACCGCGTGCGTGAGACTCTTTTTAATTGGCTGGGGCAGGATTTAACAGGTGCGGCTTGTCTGGATCTTTTTGCGGGCAGTGGTGCTCTGGGTTTTGAAGCGGCTTCAAGAGGTGCAGAAACTGTTGTCATGGTTGAGAAAGATACCACTGCGATGCGTTTTCTGCAGACATCTGTTACCAGCCTGGCTGCCAATAAAGTCAGCCTGGTGCACAAGCATGCGCCAACCTTTCTAAGGTATGATCAGAGCCATTATGACGTAATTTTTGTCGATCCTCCTTTTGATACCGATTTATTGCCCGAAGTATTACCCCAGCTGCCGGAAAGACTCTGTCCGGGTGGCTGTGTTTACGTTGAAAGTCGTAAAAAATTTGTGCCTGATGCCACCTGGACTATTTGGAAACAGAGTCGGGCGGGTAACGTTAATTACTGTCTTCTAAAATTAGCAAATGGATAAGGCTATTTACCCCGGAACTTTCGACCCCATTACCCGTGGACACGAAGATTTAGTACAACGAGCCTCAAAATTATTCGATCGGGTAATTGTGGCAGTAGCAGCGGGTGGCATTAAGACACCCTGCTTTACACTGGATGAGCGCGTGCAGATGGCAACAACTGTACTCGCTCAGTATTCCAATGTTGTTGTAACTGGATTTACAGGACTATTGATGGAATTTGCACAGCAACAACAAGCCCGTATCATTGTGCGTGGATTGCGTGCGGTTTCTGATTTTGAATATGAGTTTCAACTGGCAGGAATGAATCGTGGTTTGTATCCAGAAGTGGAAACTATTTTTTTAACACCATCCGAACAGTACATGTTTGTTTCTGCCACCATCGTGCGCGAAGTGGCAAGACTGGGAGGAGATATGAATAAATTTGTTCATCCAGCGGTTGCCGCACAATTGAAAAAATTAGTTAAACAATAGAAATCGAGAAAGAATGGCCTTAATTATTACTGATGAATGCATTAATTGCGATGTATGTGAACCTGAATGTCCCAATCGGGCCATTTCACAAGGTGAGGAAATTTATGAAATCAACCCTGACCTCTGCACAGAATGTGTGGGCCACTACGACCTCCCGCAATGTGTAGAGGTCTGCCCCGTGAGTTGTATCGTAACGGACCCGGATAGAACCGAGAGTCAAGATCAGTTACTGGACAAATATCATGCGCTTACTGCTGCCGGGACCCCAACTCCTCGGGAATAGCATAACGTCGTGGTCCAAAAATTGCGGTACCAATTCTGACCATGGTTGCCCCTTCAGCAACAGCATTTTCGAGATCCTCAGACATACCCATTGACAACGTATCAAGATTGAAACCCTGTTGATTGAGCTGCTCAAATATCTCGCGCAACTGTTGAAATTGTTCCCGCTGCAGCGCGGTCACGGCGGTCAGTTCAGGTACCGCCATCAATCCTCGTAATTGTAGTTGCGGCAGCTCGCTGATATAAGCTGCCAGTTCGGCTACCTTCTCTGGATCGACGCCACTTTTAGTGATCTCACCGCTGACATTAACTTGCACGCATACCTGCAGTGGGGGCAATGTGTCTGGCCTGGCCGCAGACAGGCGATTAGCAATTTTTTCCCGATCAATGCCATGCACCCAGGCAAAATTTTCCGCAATTGGTTTGGTTTTATTGCTCTGAATCGGACCGATAAAATGCCACTCAATCGGCAAATCAGCCAACGCTTTTATTTTTACCAGTCCTTCCTGTAGATAATTTTCACCAAACACAGTCTGGCCTACCTCCCACGCTGCTCTCAGATTTTCCGGCGGATTGGTTTTGCTGGCAGCCAGCAGCTGGATAGTTTGTGGGTCGCGTCCACACTGCTTGGCAGCATCCGCAATACGGGCTTTAACGGCTTGTAAACGATCGGCAATCGAAGTCATGATTGAGTGGTCAGTCCAATAAAAATACAAATAAAAAATTGATAGCGCGGGAATATCTGGGCGCCGCACTCAGTGAGCGCTAAATTTACACCAAAATATTCCGTATTACCTCAGGTCAGCCAGTTGCAACGAAAATTCACCAGTCAGGAAAAAGGAATCAAACGGATGAACATAGTAGAGTTACTCTCCTTCGTGGTCAAGAATAACGCTTCCGATTTGCATCTATCATCGGGTTTACCACCGATGATTCGTGTTCATGGCGAGATCCGCCGGATCAACCTGCCCGCCATGGAACATAAGGACGTTCATGAAATGATCTACGACATTATGAACGATAAGCAACGCAAGCAATACGAGGAACTTCTTGAGTGCGATTTTTCGTTCGAGATTCCCAATCTGGCGCGTTTCCGGGTTAATGCCTTCAATACTAATCGGGGTGCAGCCACCGTAATGCGGACTATTCCGTCGAAAGTTCTGTCCCTGGAAGAATTAAAGGCCCCCAAAATTTTTGCAGAAATTGCACAGCAACCCCGTGGAGTGGTCCTGGTAACCGGCCCGACCGGTTCAGGTAAATCAACCACTCTTGCGGCCATGGTCAATGATATCAATGAAAACCAGTATGGTCATATTCTCACACTTGAAGACCCGATCGAGTTTGTTCATCAGAGTAAAAAATGCCTGATTAATCAACGTGAAGTTGGACGAGATACCTATAGCTTCAGTAACGCGCTACGCTCGGCTCTGCGGGAAGATCCAGATATCATTCTAGTGGGAGAGATGCGTGACCTGGAAACAATCCGTTTAGCGATGACTGCCGCAGAAACCGGTCATCTGGTTTTTGGCACGTTGCATACCAGTTCAGCCGCCAAAACCATAGACCGTATCATTGACGTGTTTCCTGCCGATGAAAAGGAAATGATGCGTGCCATGCTCTCAGAATCATTGCGTGCAGTTATTTCTCAAGCATTATTAAAGACAAAAGATGGCAGTGGTCGAGTCGCAGCGCACGAAATCATGATCGGCACACCGGCTATCCGCAATTTAATCCGTGAAGGCAAAGTGGCGCAGATGTATTCAACCATTCAGACCGGCCAGGGTACCGGAATGCAGACACTGGATCAGAATCTGACTGATCTTGTCAGGCGCAACGTGATCTCCATGGCAGATGCACGCAGCAAGGCCATGAATAAGGACAACTTTCGGGGTTAACTAACAGGAAATTGACGATGGAAAATGAGCAGGCACTAAAATTCATGCACGATTTGTTGCGGATGATGCTTACCAAAAAAGCATCAGATTTATTTATTACGGCAGATTACCCGCCGGCAATGAAAATCGATGGCCAAATGACGCCTGTCACGCAGCAAGTGCTCTCAAGTGCACACACCGCTGCGCTGGCGCGTGCGATTATGAACAACCGGCAGGCAGCCGAATTTGAAACCACCAAGGAATGCAATTTTGCGATCAACCCGGAAGGAATTGGCCGTTTTCGGGTCAATGCTTTCGTACAGCAGCAACGGGTCGGTATCGTTTTGCGAACCATTACCACGCAAATCCCCAATTTCGACGACCTCGGGCTGCCACCAGCATTGAAAGATGTCGTCATGAGCAAGCGAGGCCTGGTCATTTTTGTTGGCGGCACCGGTTCCGGTAAATCAACCTCCATGGCGGCACTGATTGGTTACCGCAATCAAAACAGCCATGGGCATATCATCACTATTGAAGATCCGGTCGAGTATGTTCATGAACATATTAATTGCGTCATCACCCAACGCGAAGTGGGAGTTGATACCGAATCATGGGAAGCTGCCCTTAAAAATACGCTGCGGCAGGCGCCAGATGTCATTCTGATAGGGGAAATCCGTGATCGGGAAACCATGGAGCACGCTATTTCTTTTGCTGAAACCGGACATCTTTGCATGGGCACCCTGCACGCCAACAGCGCCAACCAGGCGCTTGACCGTATCATCAATTTCTTTCCGGAAGAACGGCGTGCACAACTCTTGATGGATCTGTCACTCAATCTACGCGCCATGGTGGCACAGCGACTCATTCCTAAAAAAACCGGAGGACGGGTTGCCGCAATCGAAATCATGCTCAATTCACCACTGATCTCTGACCTGATTTTTAAAGGCAACGTGCATGAAATCAAGGAAATTATGAAAAAATCTCGCGAGCAGGGCATGCAAACTTTCGATATGGCGTTATTTGAACATTATGAAAATGGCCTGATTTCTTACGAAGATGCGATGCGCAACGCTGATTCGATGAATGAACTCCGTCTGCAAATTAAATTGAATGGATCGGAAGCCAAGCAGCGCAGTACCAGTAACGGTATTGGGCAATTGATGATCACCTGAGAACGCCTCAACCAAATCCAGAAAATTGCTCCAAAATAACGTACTCACGGATGGCCAATAGATAAATTCCTCCTGAAAAAGTGGCATATTGCCGTACCTATCAAACTTGTAGAAATTTAATATTAATAATAATCAATATATTAAATAAGGTGCGACAATTTGTCACATTGTAATTAAATATTTTCTGATTAATAATCAGTCCGTGTTCACGGCTTCTTTACTTTATTCACCACCATTCAGCGTGACACAGGGGAATAACAAATTAATTGAGCAATTGAGCCTGAGAATAGATCGCGGAGAAATCAGGGCTGTTCCCAGCTCGGTTCCGTTTTTTGGCTCGGCGTCCCATTTTATTTCAATAGACAGGAGCACCACCATGAACTTTAACCAAAAAAAAATATTATCAGTGTCACTAATAGCAGCCGCGTTGATGGTTGCATGGGGCAATGCGCAGGCACACACCCGGTTTGAAAAGAATACAGTCCCGGAAGGTACCAGCCACGATAACAACGTCATGATTCCACATGGTTGTGCCGATCAGCCGGTTATAGGAGGTATAACTGTTTTTCCTGATGTGACTACGGCGCTGGTAGATACATCAGAAGATCCTGCTGCTGCGATTGGCGCGGAATCGTTTACCCGCTCTGACCAACCTGCAACAGATTTCGTGCAGAGCGTCAGTATTCGCGGCATCCAGAGTAAAGATACCTTTAGTTTGAGCGAATTGATTTCCGATGCCCTCGGCAATCCAGTCGGTTTCTGGTCAGCAGGCGGATCGATACCCGCAAGCAATTGGGTCAGTAAATTACCGGTACGTATCCAGCCTGTCAGTATCGTGGCTGAATCCTGCGCCATAAAAGTGATTCTTGCCCCTGCCATTGCCAATATCTGTCAAGTCACCAGCCTCAGTGAAATCGACGGCAAGGATTCAGAACGAACCGATATTGATTTCTGGACAGCACCTGACGCAGGCCATCCAAAATTCGATGCGCCAGGCTGGAATTACCCTGCACCACTTACGGTAACGCGTAACCTGGAAACCAACCCATTACCAGCCAACTGCGGTGACGGACTTGCAGTACGGATCTACCCATCGGCAGCTCAATTGGATCGGGATTTCCCGGTTTCCATCGACGGTCAGCAAGTGTGGCCGGCACCCTGAGCAAGTTTTTATTAAAACTGTAACCTGATATCACGCGTGGGTGCGAAGTGCCCACGCTGCGTAGCCCTATAATCTGGCAGGATGGGCAGCATCATGGAATTAGTTTCTACTGCTGAGGCCACAATTCTGCCAGCCGCTTATTCCGTCCACAACGGCTACGGTAAAACTGATAGCGCAGCGGATTCTTTAAATAGTAATCCTGATGGTACTCTTCGGCAGGGTAAAACTCGGTGGCAGGTAGCAATTCGGTGGCAATCGGTTGATCAAACCGGCCTGAATTCTTTAGTGCGACCAGGGACGCCTGCGCCTGTTCGTGCTGCTCTTCATCCGCATAAAAAATAGCAGAACGGTACTGATTACCCACATCACAAAATTGCCCATTTCTGGCAAGTGGGTCAATCATTGGCCAGAATGCCGCCAGCAGTCGAGTGTAATTGGTTTTGGTCTGATCGTAGTAAACCTTGACTGCTTCGATATGCCCGCTTTGCCCCTGGCTGACCTGTTCATAGGTCGGATTGGGGGTTTTACCACCGATATAACCGGAAATCGTATTGGTCACACCATACACCTTGTCAAAATCAGCCTCCACGCACCAAAAACAACCACCAGCAAAAATAGCGAACGCCTGCCTGGATATATCCATACCTTCTTTGGGCGCTTGGTCAGTATCGGCATGCGCGCTGATATCCGCCGAAAGACTGGTAACGATCGAAGCGAGAAATATCAATTGGTTTCTCATTTTCTTCAGCCCCGAAGTTCAGGGATCAACTCCCCCTGAAGTATAAATTTAAGCGCGAGACCATTATTACACCAGCGCTGTCCAAGCGGTGGCGGGCCATCATTGAACACGTGCCCCTGATGGCCGTCACAACGGGCGCAATGATATTCGGTACGCGGCATGATCAACTTGTAATCACGTTTAGTCGCGATGTGCCCTGCAATCGGCTGGGTAAAACTGGGCCAGCCGGTACCGCTGGAATATTTGAATTTGCTTTCGAACAGAGGCAAATAACAGGCTGCGCATAAATAAACGCCATCACGAGTTTCCTCATTGAGAACACTGCTGCCAGGAGCTTCAGTGTCTTCGTCAAAAAGCACCCGGTAAGCCTCGGGGGTAAGTAACGCCTGCCATTCTTTATGAGATTTATTCAGAGGCGTTACAGTAGCGGTATTCATGATCGGTTGTACCTCGAATTCAGTTTGACGGAAACAGGCAGAGAGGATGGGCAGGGCCACCCACACAGTCATACTTTTCAAGAAGATTCTTCGCTGCATGATAGCCTTCCGGATTTTATAAGTAACGATAATGTGACCATTTTCCCACGCTCAGGTTGCAATCGACAGACACAGAGTCAGTATCCTCTACACCCGATTTTGTTACTCATGCCGGATAACGTGTGGCATGGCCGATTTCAGATAGTAGAACATCGACCACAACGTCAAAACTGCCGCCAGATAAATCAGCCAGGTACCCACGATAAAAGCATCAAAGGTACTGCCGACAGGGTCATGGAAGAGCAGCAACGGAATAGCTACCATTTGTGATACGGTTTTGATCTTTCCAAGAAAAGAAACGGCCACACTTTTCGATTTGCCAATTTTAGCCATCCATTCGCGTAATGCTGAAATGGTGATTTCACGGCCAATGATAATGAGCGCAATCGGGGCATCCAATCTTGCCAGATGAACCAGCACGATCAGCGCCGCCGCCACCATCAGTTTGTCAGCAACAGGATCAAGAAAAGCGCCAAAAGCAGAAGTCTGGTTGAGCACCCGGGCCAGATAGCCATCAAGCCAGTCTGTCAAAGCCGCACCGACAAAAATGATGGTGGCAGCAAGATTCTGCTCGCTGGGCGAGAGCCACTCAGGAGGAATATAGAATATCCCGACAAAAAGTGGGATCGCGAGAATACGCAGCCAGGTCAGGGTATTGGGAAGATTAAGAAGCATGACAAAACCAGTGTATTTCAGTGAATGGAAACCCGCACGGGTTTCATAGCATATCACTCCCGACCCGTAAAATGGCTCCCATCTGTCACTATGCAAGTTGATTCATGAGAGTAATGCTATGCACCATAAGCAATTCACCGGCGGACAACGATACCAGATCTCTAATTTGAAGAAGATGGGATTAAAGTAGCTTGATGCGGTCCGCTTGAATTTTCCGCCAGAGCCCCCCCCCGACCCGCTCCATCGATGATTAGGGCATAAAACGCTTCATGGTATCCTGCAGAACCTCATTTCCGGGATGGCTATCCCATGCCGATTGCCATATTTGCCTGGCTTCTTCAGTGCGGCCATTCACCCACAGCAGCTCACCAAAATGGGCGGCAATTTCCGGATCCGGTCGGGCGGCAAAAGCAGTATTCAAATAATCCAGACCCTTTTTCAGGTCGCCCATGCGGTAATAGGCCCAGCCCAGGCTATCCATAATGTAGGGATCCCCAGGAGATAACTCAATGGCTTTCTGAATCAGCGAGAGCGCTTCCGATAAACGTAAACCACGATCTGCCAAACTGTAACCCAAGGCGTTATAGGCATGCGCGCTATTCGGTTTTAATTCGATCAGTTTGCGTAAATCCTGCTCCAGAATATCCAGCTTGCCCAGTTTTTCGGCAATTAGTGCCCGGTCGTAAAGTATCTCGGGCTGCCGGGGAGTTTCGTTCAGTTGTGTACTGAGCAGATTGTACGCCTCAAGATTGACCCCCTGTTCCCGCAACAGTTGTGCCTCGGATAGAATCAACTGCAAGCGTTGTTCTTCATCGAGATAACGAACTGCTTGCAGGTGCTCTCTAGCGGGAGCCAGACCATCCTGACCAGCCAGCAGAAAAGCATAACGTATTTGTGCCGGAATATAACGCTCCCCACCGGTTACTCTGCGATAGGAATTCATCGCTTCGCGGTTACGCTGTGAGGTTTCGTAAATACGCCCTAAATTAAAATTAACGGAATTGGTGTCTTCAAATCCCAATTCGAGCGCTTTCTTGAAATAGTGTTCTGCATTGCTGTAGTCATTCAGTTCAGCGGAAAGCAGACCGATAGCCAGTGCAATATCCGGATTAGACATATTCTCTGCTTCCAGACGCTGGAACTGTTCACGGGCCAGACCAAATTTTTTGTTTACCATCAACGCACGGATATAGGCAATCCGCAGGTCATTGGCTTTCGGATATTGATCCAGGTAGTGCTCATAAAAATTGATGGCAGCCGAATTATCCAGTTTTTGCAAAATCTGACCGCGATGAATTGCCGCCATTTCCCACGCTGGCCGCAATTTGAGCGCTTTTTGCATGGCCTCAGATGCCAATTTCGGTTGATCTGCTGTCCAGGCAGCCTGAGAGACAGCAAAATGGGCTTCTGGCAGTTTATCGTAGGGGCGCGCCAACTGCCGAACCAGTGTCAGTATTTCTTGCTTGTCAGCATGGCGAGATAGCAGCTTGTTGATCTGTAGAAAAGATTTATCTACCGCATCCGCTTGCGAAGCCAATAATTTTTCGAGATGCGGGCGCGCTTTATTTAATTGACCGGAGTCCACAAATAAAATAACTGCAGCCTGCTGTGCTGATTGTGATTGCGGCTCAAGCGCTACCCACAAATTAATTGCCTCTTGCGCAAGTGCGGGTTGCTGGGCACGCAGGGCAATGTCGGTTGCTCGTTCAGCAACCCGGGCATTTCGGGTGACGCGCGCCAACTTCGCATAACTTTCGGCAGCTACATCGGGGCGATCTCGCTGCAGCGCCGTTTCCGCCAGCAAAAAATCGAACAGTGTTTCTTCAGTCAGGGTGGAATCAAACGTCAGACCGCTGGTTGCGGTCAAATCGGCGACCGTTTTGCCTGGACTATGCTGAATCGCCGAATCAGACCCGGCCTGACTGTCAACTCTGGGTAACGGTGCGCATCCCATCATAACAAGCAACCACCCAAGCAACAGCATCATTATTTTAATGTTCATCTAGTTAACCTTATTTCAACCTTAATAGCGTTCAACACCAATCTAAGACCGAACATACACCCGCCCGGTTCTTATTTTACGGCATATCAAAATAATCCCGACAGGTTTACGGCATTTTCATTCGAATGGATTGGCTTTTCCTGTCGGTGCAGATTGGGAGAATGGATTATCGACGGGCTTAGCACTCGATTGCCCAAAAGGATTGGCTGCCCCCTCCTTGGTTTTGTCTGGTGAGGAAGCGTCGCGGCCGGCAGTTTTGGCCGCTGCCCCGGCATGCACAAACTGCCAGTCCTGATAATCCTTAGCTTTTTCGAATTTAGAGTACTCCTGAGGGAATCCAGCCCGTTTTATTGGTTGCGCAGTAGCCAGACTATATACTCCTGTGATCCCCCCATTTTCCTGTTCGATCAGTCCCCATTCAAAACTGTTGGTCATCGGATCATAAAAAATTTTTCTCAAATGCCGCAATGATTTGGGTCCTCGCTTATCTTCAAGAAGTTGTTCCAGTTTTTCAGGGTAACGGCTGGCGGTCGTCCCTGCCTGCGCGGCATCATGATAGGACGTGATGGCCAGACGAAATTGATCACCGATAAAAAGCAGCTCCCGCTCCTTTTCCCGCTGGGAAGTGGTTTGCCAAACCTCTCCGACAGCTCCCAGCATGACCCCGGCCAGCATAGTAGCGAATAACGTCCAGATGTAGATATAACCCTGTACTTTGCTGCCGCCCATCACGCTACCACTTCTCGTAGAAAGTTCCATCGAGTGCCTGCTTGTCTGAAGTCGTTCGGACGTCATACACCCCTTCCATACTTTCATCTGGTGGTGGTATTTCAGCCCACACTGGCTGTTCCATGACGGGATCCAGCGGAATAGCGCGGATATAGCGTTCATCAACCAACTGCTGCAAGCTCTGTGGATACTTACCTGTGTCCGAGAAATATTTGTCAATCGCATCACGCATAATGGCGAGATTCTGCTTGAGAACGGTTTCCCTGGCGCGATCTACCGAAGTGAAATAACGGGGCGCCACAATACTTAACAAGGTAGCGATGATTGCCATCACCACCAGCAGCTCGATCAGGGTAAAACCCCGTGTAACGGGAAATACGATACGCTTGAGCATGGCTACCATTGGTTATAGGGGATACCGTTCAAACCCTTTTGCTCCGATAAGGAGTAAATGTCAAATATGTCATCCCCTTCATCGGGATTATCCGGTGGACTTTCATAACTGCGCTTGCCCCAGGTTTCTGCTGCAGGCACTTCAGGATCAGCAAACAGGGGATCACGCGGTAATCGACGCATGAAAAAAATTTTTTTTTTGTCGGGGGTCTTGATATCCGCCACTCCCATTTCCAAATCTTCCAGCTTACGGGGATAACCCATTTCATCCGCCTTCTTTTCCACCCGACCCTCATCAGCCGCCAGTTTGTAGGCATCAATTGCAGTACGGATTTGCCGCAAAGCGGTACGCAATGCTTGCTCCTTCTCCCGTTTGACCATCATTTCCTGCAATGGCATGGCAGCCGACGCCAGAATAGCCATGATGGCGACCACAATCATCAACTCGATTAATGTGAATCCGCAGTTATTAAATTTTGGCAACATCAATGCGTTAAAAAAACAGTATTCCCATGTTACTGCAACGTGATATTCGCCACAGGAGGAGCCTGAACTTCAACGGCGTCACCCTTTTCATCCTGTACCCGCACGCCATCCACTGAAATAGTGGTGGTGCCTGTATTAGGGCCAATGACTTTGAAACGCAAAATACTGGTCATACCTGTCGGTTGCTCACGCCCCAGTTTAAGCGTACGCGATCCAGAATTTTCGGCACCATCCATCAACTCCAGGGTGTCCCCGTCATAGGTCAGATCAAGCTCACCAGTCAATTGGGTATTTTGCGTAGCCAGACGCACCGTAGCGGTAAATTCCCGCCCCATGGCTACACTGGCGGGCGCTTGCAGGCTAAGTGTCGGCACGGGTGAGCGCGCTTGTGCGGCAGCGGCTTCAAAAGGATTGGTAGTTTCCTCATTATCCCGCGCTTCAGAACGCAATGCCTGCTCAAAAATAGTGCCCCTTCCCAAACCGCCTGCCCCTCCGCTGGGCAGCACGCTCAAGGATTGCGGTGCAGTTTTACGAATATTGACCGGAATATTGCCAGCGGCACTGGCGGTACCAGAGTGGAACTCGCTCTCAAAATTATTGGGTTGGATAACATTACGAACAATACGTGGCGTAATCAGCAGAATAATTTCTGTTTTGTCGCGTGTAAGCTCTTGACTGGCAAATAGCCTGCCCAACACAGGAATATCCACCAGGCCAGCGATTCCCTCCAGCCCTCTTTTGTCTTGATCCTGAATCAGCCCTGCCAGTACCTGGGTTTCGCCGTCACGCGAGGAAAGCAGTGTCTCGGCTGTTCGAGTACCTATCCTGAAAGCGGTGGTCGTGCCAGATTGTTCTCTTGCACCCAACGTACTGACTTCCAGCAAAATTTTTATGGAAACTTCGCTATTCAACGAAATAATGGGTTCAACTTCCAGTTTGAGACCAACGTCAAGAAAAGTAACATTTTGTGATACAACGCCGGTTGCCGTTGCATTTGAAGAGAAAATAGGAATTTTATCACCAATTAATATTTTGGCCTTCTCGCGACTTTTCACGCGGATACGCGGATTGGCCAGAATTTCATTCGCTGTCAATTGCTTCCTTAAATCAAGCGTAACGTTATTTCCAATCGTAAAATTACGCAGCCCATCCGCATTGATTTGACTTAATTTGGTGACAGCAATGCCTGCAACGTTACCCACTCCCGGCGTTCCGCTGAAAGTAGCGCTGGTCGGCGTATTCAAGCCAAGATTAAGCACCTTGATACGGTTAATTTCCAGCACTTCAACATCCAGCATGACTTCCGGATCAGGAAAATCGTTGATGGTGACCAGCCGCTCCACCAACCGAATCATCTCCAGGGTGTCACGCATGATGAACAGATTCAATCGCTCATTGACATAAATATCACGGGCCTTGACCAGCCCGCGTACCATCGCCACCATCTGTTTGACATCAGTATTATTAACATGAAAACTGCGTATGACCAGTTCCTGATAGTCCTTCTGCTTGGCGGGTGTATCCGGATAAATCAGCAGGGAATTGTCGTTGAGCACCTTATACGCCAGCTGGTTCGTCAGGAGAATGAGCTTTAACACATCCTCGATCGGGTTATCACGGACGAAAATCGAGGTTTTGGCTTCCTGCTGCACGGTGCGGTCAAAAATGAAATTGATGCCCGCTGTGCGCGAAATCAGTTCAAAAATAGTTTTCAGCGGTGCATCGCGAAATTCCATGGTGATAGGCTTATGGAAAGCCGACACCAGTGACAATTGCGATATTTCGGCCCGTGCGATACGTTCACTCAGCTCGTCGACCAGCTGCCTGGCATCAGACTGCGCCGGGTTTTCAGCAAGGATACTGCGGGTAATTTTTTCTGCCGCTTCAATCTGATTGCTCGCCAGATGTTCCCTTGCCTGACTGGCCAGTCTGGCATGTTTTCTGTCGAGTGCAGCCAAACCCAGCCCGGCAATGGCACGCTCATTATTCGGCACCATTCCCAGCACCCGTAAATAGACTTGCTCAGCCGCATCGATGTTACCGGTCAGCAGTTCGTTGTCTGCCTGGAACAGCAATTGCCCGGCTATCGATTCCTGTTCCCGTACCAAGACGACCTGAATCTCTTTATTTTCGGGTTCTTCATCAGCGGCTTGCTGCAGTTTACTCAAACCGGCTTCAAACTGTCCTTCTGTAATCAATTGTTTGCCCTGCAGAAAAGCGGGGTTCTTCGTGGTGTAACTGGCACAGCCTGCCATCCAGACAAGCAAAAAACACATCAAAATATTTTTACTGGCACTCATCAGGTTTTTCCGGGTGTTTTCTCATTAATTAAAAGTTTTTGTTTGATCCCCAGTGGCAGGTAAGTCCATTCGAGGAAGTCATCGCGGATACTGTCCAGACGGTACAGACCTTCAATCCGCTCGCCAATTTTGGTCGCATAATTTTTGTCCTGATGCGTCAAAAACACACGCGTAACCCGACCATCGCTAACTCGGCCCAGATATTTGATCGGCAGCGGGGGAGCAATGGCGGGTGCCGATACAGGAGACGTTTGTCGCCCCCTTCTGGCAGCAAGAAAGGGATCATCTTCATCATCTTCGTCTCCCCCTGCCCCGCCACCCGCTCTTCTTCCGGCATTTACAGGCACTGGTTGCCAGGAATTCACCGCAAAAATATCATCCGCTTCCGCCTTGAAGGTACGTTTTCCCAGCTGATCAACCGGAAGTGCCTGGTTAGCCCGATTGTCAGAAGTTTGTGTACGCCTGTCTACATTACGGGTGGGCAATACCGCCTCTGCCGCGTTATCCACCAACAATTCTTCTGGCTCCTCGTCTAGTACAATGACCGCAAGCAAGGTAGCAGCCAGCGCACCCCAGAGAATGATTTTACGCACAGGCAGGTTAATCATGCCTGTACTCCAGATAGCAGAAAATAATGCCGTGCAGTAACGCAGCGTGAACAGAGAAAAATTCAGTAATCATATAAATATAGATACATGCCCAGATTAGCGTCGATTCTGCCGGTCTGAATATTCTCACGCTTGATGACAACACTGGCCAATGCCAGAGCAGGCACCGCCTGCAGCGCATCAGCAATAAAAGCGCGGATTTGTGGATAACTTCCCCGTACAGGCAGCTGGATTTCATAGCGCGCCAGCTTGGCCTCTTTTTCAAGGATCAGACGGTAATCCCCTCGGCTGACTTCCACTCCCCGGTTTTTGGCAATCTTGTCCAGCTCATTGATCCAGAATGGAGAAGAATCACTGCGCGGGAAAAAATCATAAAATACCTGTAGCGCCTGATCATCATTCAACTGGATTTGCTCAGGGAATTCGGCCCGTATGCTTTCCGCTGATTTGACTTTCTTTTTTAATGTATTCTTGGCGTGCTCTTGCGGCAAAACCGCTGCAAACAAGACAACCAGCGCCAGTACCAGCATACCCGCACCCAGCTTGCCGGGATTACTCAAACACGCCAGACGCCAGCGTAACCTGATCAACGATTGACTCAAACTGAATTTCGCCATGTTAAATGGAATCCACCCAGGTAAACGCAATCAGGAAGTTAACCGGGCGCTGGGGATGGTCCTGCCTGATCCGGTAATTGACCAGGTGCACATTCTTAAAAACAGGCTCCCTTTCCAGCGCTTCAACATATTCAACGAGCCCTTGCAGATTTTTTGCCTCACCTGAAATACGAATGGCGCGACTGGCCACGTTAGGTTGCAACGACAGTAACGCAACTTCCTTGCTGGCTGCCAGCTCCAGCGAATCAAACACCGGTTCCCACGGCAGATTAAGCCAGCTGATAATTTCTCCAGCCTGTTTCACCTCCTGCTGCGTAACCTGAGTGACACGTGTCGTTGTCGTTCTGGGAGAGCCACGCTGCTTTTGCTGTTGAATCAATTGCATTTCACGCGCTTCCCATTTTGCCATTTTGCCCATGGTGACTTTAAACAGAAAAAAAACCATAATCAGGGCGAGTATTCCTAACAACAGCAATAGATAGTCAACCAGACCTATGGGCTGGCTTCGGTAAGGAAAAGTTAATTTAAGGCTGCGCATAGGCACTCGCTTGGTTTTCTGGGGATATCGCAAAGGGGAAATGGGCAGGAACCGGCTGTTCTGATTGTGTCAGTCGTTCAAAATACCATCCCTGCGCCTGCGGTGACTGCCAGTCGATTGTATCAGGGGCAAATACCTGCACCCGTCGCGGCTGAGCAATATCAACCGGTTGATCCGTCAGAATCGCTTCCTGCTCCATTGCAGACAATAGCTCCTGCTCGAGATTACCAACAATCCGCTGATTGCGGATACTCCGCCAACGTCCAGCCAGAGTGGATACCAGACAGAAACGGTTACTTTCGATCAGTACAAACCACAGCTGCTCACTGGACAGTTTCCCGGACCAATAGTCCAATACCGCAGCAAGATAGGGTTCGGTATAGCTAAGTTTCCATTCGTGGCGCACGGCAAAATGCTCAAGTGCCGCCAGCAAACCCAATGACACTCCCGCACATAGCCCCCCATTCAAGGGATCCCAATTACTTACGCTCAGCGCCCATTCTTCGACACGCTCTCCGTAAATTTCGCGCATCTGAAAACCCGCATAGGCCATCATTTCATCAGGATTGGCCAAAGTTGGTTGTGGCGCGATCATTCCATAACGCACAAAATCATCTGCCAGCGTTATCTGTAATTCACTACCGGTCTTAATCTGCGCATTGAGTGGTTCGATGAGCTGTTCAAGCTGATTCAGCGGCCATTCCCACGGCAATGGTTTTACAGTCAGATCAGCCAATGACGGACATCCGGCACGCTGTCGGAATAAGGGCAACGGTTTGAAGCCACGTGATTGCCCAGCAATAATCACCTGGTCGGGCGCTAAAAAAACCTGCAATTGATCACGCCACAATCGTGACACGGTTTGCCTCCTGTAAGCTGGTTTGCCCGGATTTGACCATATTCAGGGCGGCTTCACGCAAGAAATGCGTACCATTGTTACGCGCAGCCTCCTTGATGCGGCGAATCGGCGCCTGAGCAACGATCAGTTCCCGGATTTCATCATTCAGCAATAAAATCTCCGCAATGGCATTACGTCCCCGATAGCCGCTACCCCGGCACTGCCCACAGCCTTTTGATGTCTGGAAGTTATACTGCTTCGCTTCTTCGGGTGAAATGCCTGAGGTTTCAATCAGCTCATCATCAGGCTGCTCCGCTGCCGTGCAATGTGAACACAACACCCGCACCAGACGTTGCGCAACGATACCATTCAGTGCCGATACAAAGCTGTAGGGATCCACGCCCATGTGTGCAAAGCGGCCAATAACATCGAATACATTATTGGCATGCACGGTGGTAAACACCAGATGGCCGGTAAGTGCCGCCTGAATGGCGATCTGGGCTGTCTCGGCATCCCGGATTTCACCAACCATAATTTTATCGGGATCATGCCGCAGAATGGAACGCAGACCACGCGCAAACGTCAATCCTTTTTTTTCATTGACGGGAATCTGCAGCACACCTGGCAATTGATATTCGATCGGATCTTCAATAGTAATGATCTTGTCATGGCCGTGATTGACTTCCGAAATCGCGGCGTAAAGTGATGTCGTCTTGCCACTGCCAGTCGGCCCCGTCACCAGCAGCATGCCGTAGGGCTCGGAACTAAGACGGCGAATACTGGCTATGGCCGCACTATCGAAACCAAGCTGATTGAGCGTTAAGCCATCGACATGATCAGTCAACGCTTGCCGGTCGAGTATCCGCAGCACAGCATCTTCACCAAAAATACTGGGCATAATGGAGACGCGAAAATCAATCTCCCGCCCCTGGATCTTGACCTTGAAGCGACCATCCTGGGGAATGCGGCGCTCGGCAATATCGAGATCGGACATAACCTTGATACGCGAAATAACCTGCTCAGCGAGGTCCGCACCCTGCATCACGCCAATCGTTGACAGGACACCATCAATACGATATTTGATCGACAGCGCACCCGGCGCGGTTTCAAGATGAATATCACTGGCCTGGGATTTATGCGCATCATACAAGGTGGACTGCACCAGCCGTACAACCTGACTGGTTCCTTCATGGATGGTTTTGAGGGACAGCTCCTCAATACCCGCATGCAGCAGGTTTTCCTGTGAAGCAGGCAGAACGTTGTCCATTGCCCGCATGCTGGCTTCCTGCTGAGTAAAAAAAGCGGTCAGATCAGCTGGATGCACCAGATACCATAATGCGTCCACCGAGATGAATTCTTCTGCCCACGCGCGCAGCCCCGGACGAAACGGATCACTGACTGCCAGCAAGCAGATCGAATCTTTTTGTAGTAACACGCATTCCTGTTTAACCGCCTGGGCAAAAGGCAGCAGGTCAAAAGCCGGTATTGCCGAGTGCAAATCCTGCATTGCCAGCACCGGCATATGCAACATCTTGCCAAGTGCGGCAGTCAGCTCTTCGGGCGTGCCGGAAAACTCTTCTTCCAGCGCCTTGACCAACGAAATTCCACGAGAAATAGATTGTTCGCGTGCCAGCGTAATCTGATGAGAGTTAATAACCGGAGCGGCTGGGAGAATAGTGTCTGTCTGAATCAATTGATACTGCCTGCCAGCTCAAAAATAGGAAGATACATCAGAATAATAATGCCACCAATAACGGTTCCAATCACCGCCATCAGCAATGGCTCGATCAGTTTAGTTGTCCATTCGACCCAACGGTTAATTTCTTCATCATGAAAATTGCCAATACGTTCCATCATGTCGCCCATCATGCCGGTGCGCTCCCCGACACGCAACATGCGACTGCCAACCGCAGTCGTTAATTCGGCGCTTTGCATCGCCTCGGAAATGGTTTTACCTTCCCGTATCAGGGTCGCGGCAATCTTCACCCTCGGTCGAAAATGCGGCTGTAAAAGATTGCTGACCATTTCCAGCGCCTGCGTAACCGGAATACCACCACGCAGTAACATACCCAGTGTTTTGTAGAAGCGTGCAAGTTGATATACCCGCATTCTTTCACCAACAGCAGGAATTCGCCATAACGCCTGTAGCAGCCTTGCCCGAACCTGCGGCTGGGAGAACGTGTAGGCAATCGCCATCAGTATTGCTATGGCGATAACCGCCAGCACCCAGCCATTTTCCTGTACAAGATGTCCCCATTGAATCAAAAGCATCGACATCCAGGGCAAATCCGTACCAATGTCCTCATAGATTGCGCTGAATTTGGGTACGACAAATACCAGCAAAAAAACGGCCACCAGTAAACCCAGCACCAGGAGCAGTACCGGATAAATCGATGCTCCCACTAATTTTTTGCGCACCAGATCCATTTGAGACTGATAGACCAGATAACGTGTCAGCGCTTCGGCAAGATCACCCGTGCGCTCACTTGCTCGCACCGTGGCAACATACAACGCTGGAAATGCCTGTGGATGAAATTCCAGTACACGCGAAAATGTCATCCCTTCGTATAGGCGCGTCAGCAGATTACGCAGCAGTTCGCGCACCGCGTTATCTTCTTCTTTTTCAGCCAGTGTCTCGATACTTTCTACCAGGCTCAATCCCGCGCTCAGTAACGCGAGTAATTCCTGCGAGAAGTTGGGTAAGGGAAAACGGGCATTGGAGAAACGCGGCAATAATTCCGAGAAATTTCGCCGCACACTGAGCACCATTCCGCCCTGAGCGCTGATCTTCTCACGCACCTCAGCTTCGCTGCCCGCTTCCAGCTCAAGCGATACCGTTCCCTGTTTGACCAGCAATGCCTTGACCTGATAACGCATAATTATTGGTGATGAGATTTAACCGTTACCAATTGGATATATCTGCATTCTCTTCCGTTCCACCCGGCTGTCCATCCTTACCAAAGGAGAACAAATCAAAATCACTCCGTTCTCCCGGATATTTATATTGATAAGGATTGTTCCACGGATCCGCAGGCAGGCGCTTGCTCAAATAGGGCCCCTGCCACCTGGGTTCATTTCCGGGATTGGCGAGCAAGGCATTCAAGCCCTGTTCGGTACTTGGGTAATGCCCGACATCCAACCGGTATTGATGCAGCGCTTTTTCCAGGGAATCAATCTGAGCCTGCGCCATTTTGACTTCCGACTTACCCACCTGTGAAAAATATTTGGGGCCGACATAAGCAGCCAACAGCCCAATAATGACCATCACTACCAGTAATTCCAGCAAAGTAAATCCACGTATACTAGTCATGCGTGGCAATACGCAAACATGCTTCATATCTTAATGACCTTTGATTTTGAAATTGAATAACCGGACAATTCTTTGCAGGCTCGTACACAGTTAGGTATCGTGCTACGCAAGAATCACAGCAACAAATCTTGCTGGCGTGAATGACAACAACAATCGTAACAGATTTTTTTTACGTTTAACCAGATGCAAATAGTAGAGCTGCGCCCCATCCAGGTCAAGCGGAAATTAGAACTCAAGGATATCGAACAAAACCTGTATCTCACCACCGCGCTTCTTGGCCTGATTCACAAGCCTACTTGCCCCTAAAGTCACCAGACAAACTTGAAGCCTATCAGGATAGTATTACATTTATGAGACTAAAGTTCACGAAAATGCAGGGTTTAGGCAATGATTTTATTATTATCGATAATATTCATCAGACGTTTGCACCGGATGCAGGACAAATTCGCCACTTATCAGACCGTCACTTTGGCATCGGTTTTGACCAGCTGTTATTGGTGGAAAAAGCCAGGGGAGATGCCGATTTTCGTTATCGCATATTCAACGCAAATGGCGAAGAAGTTGAGCAATGCGGCAATGGCGCACGCTGCTTTGTCCGTTTTGTACATGAACAGGGGTTAACTGATAAAAAGACTATCCGGGTCGAGACACTTCAGGGAATCATTACCCCCACACTGGGAACAGATGGTGATATATCGGTCAACATGGGTACTCCCTGCTTTGAACCGGCGGATATCCCCTTTCAAGCAAGCCATCGCGCACTCACTTATCCATTGATTTTAAACGGCAAGCAGATCGAGATCTGCGCGGTATCCATGGGCAATCCCCATGCTGTACAGATCGTACCCGATATCGAACAGGCACCGGTTACCCGTGAAGGGCCATTGATCGCTACCCACCCCTGTTTTCCCAAAGGAGTCAATGCCGGTTTTATGCAAATCATTGATCGCTCACATATTAAGCTACGGGTTTTTGAGCGTGGCGCAGGTGAAACCCTCGCCTGCGGCACGGGTGCTTGTGCTGCAACTGTTTGTGGCATTCTGCTGGGAAAACTGAATCACGATGTTCTAGTCAGGACATCAGGCGGCAATCTCCGTATCCGCTGGCAGGAAGGAGATCAACCCGTGTGGATGACGGGACCAGCAGAAACGGTATTTACCGGCGAAATCGAACTATAAGACAAGGGTGGGGGGTTCGCTATTCTCGGACAGCCCCCCCAGGAGCCGTGAAGAAAGCAGATTTCAAGCTGTCATTCCGTGATGGCGCAGTAATGCCTCAATATTCGGTTCACGCCCCCGGAAGGCAACAAAAGATTCCAGCGCAGGGCGACTGCCACCTACTGCGAGAATTTCATTCCAGAAACGCGCGCCGGTGTGCCGGTTAATGACCTGACCCGCACCATTTTCCTCAAACATACTGTAAGCATCTGCTGATAAAACCTCCGCCCATTTATAGCTGTAATAGCCAGCGGCATACCCCCCTGCAAAAATGTGCGCAAAACTGTTTGGAAAGCGGTTAAATTCAGGGGGAATAATGACCGCCACATGGCGGCGTATTTTATCCAGTTGCTGCAACACCGTCTGGCTGCCCTGTGGATCGAAATCGGTATGCAGATGCATATCAAACAGTGCAAATTCAATCTGGCGCAAGGTCTGCAGCCCACTCTGAAAATTTTTGGCGGCCAGCATTTTGTCGAATAACGCACGCGGTAGTGGCAATCCACTGTCCACATGCGCAGTCATATCTTGCAAGACATCCCACTCCCAGCAAAAATTTTCCATGAATTGACTGGGTAGTTCGACGGCATCCCATTCCACGCCATTGATACCGGATACGCCCAGCTCATCGACCTGAGTGAGCAAGTGATGCAGCCCATGGCCAAATTCATGAAAAAGGGTGATCACTTCATCATGGGTAAACAAGGCCGGACGCAAGTGACCACCCATCGTTACCGGAGCGGAGAAATTACAGGTGAGATAGGCGACGGGTGTTTGAATCTCAGAACGGCCAATTTCTGGTACTTCAATACAGCGGCGCGTGATGGCATCGTCCATCCAGGCGCCGCCGCGCTTTCCGGGACGAGCATAAAGATCAAGATAAAACTGCCCGATCATCTCTCCCTTACTGCCAACAATATCAAAAAACTTGACTGTCTCATGCCAGCGTTGCACCGACTGATCTGCTTCCTTAATACAAATCCCATAAAGCGACTCAACCAGCTTAAACATCCCTGGCAGCACCTTGTTTTCCGGAAAATACTGTTTGACTTCCTGATCAGAAAACGCATAGCACTCGATACGCAACTTTTCACTGACATAGGCAATATCCCAGGCTTCCAGCTCATTGAGCTTGAGCTTCTCCGCAGCAAACTGCTTGAGTTGGGCGAAATCTTTGACAGCATAAGGTTTCGCCTTGGCGGCCAGTTCATTGAGAAAGTCCAGCACCTGTTGTGGAGTTTGCGCCATTTTAGGAGCAAGCGAAACCTGTGCGTAACAGTCATAACCCAGCAACCGGGCTTCTTCTTGACGGAGTCGCAGAATCTGCTGAATCAATGGCATATTGTCGCGACTGGCTTCACCTTCATCCAGTGCTTCGAGTTCACTGGCGCGGGTAGCATAAGCGCGATACATCCGTTCGCGTAACTCCCGATTGTGCGCATACTGCATGACCGGCAAATAAGAAGGAGCATGAAGGGTAAATTTCCAGCCGGAAGTAGTCATTTCCGGATCATTCTGCGCCGCTTGTCTGGCTGCCTCCAGAACATCCTCCGGTATACCAGCGAGTTGCTCCTCGCATTCAACAAACAAAGAAAAAGTGTTGGTTGCATCGAGCAGATGGTCACTGAATCTGGCACTCAATGCCGATAATTCTTCCTGAATCTGCATCAATCTGGTTTTATCAGCAGACGGTAATTCCGCACCACCGAGGCGAAAATCACGCAGCTGGTTTTCGATAATTTTTTTGCGTGCCTGACTCAGGCCTTTGAATTCCGCGCTCTCGTGTATTTGCTTGAATTTAGAAAACAATACCGGATCCTGGGATATCTCAGCATAGTACTGGGTAATACGCGGCAAATTAGCATTATAAGTTTCACGCAGCTCGGGAGTATTCACTACGGCATTCAAATGTGCTATTTGTCCCCAGGCACGGGCCAGGCGTTCATTGACATCGACCATTGGTTGTATAAAGTCCGGCCAATCTGCTGGAGTAGCAGCCTTCCCGATTGTTTCCATTACCGAGCGACAATCGCGTAACAGTTCATCTATTGCCGGTGTGATATCTTCGTTGCGGATAGCCTCGAAACGGGGCAAGCCGGAAAAATCAAGTAGCGGGTTCCTCATAGATCGTCCAGTATTGAGTTAAGAATAATATTAAAAAAATGTCATGGATATTGCGATTTCAGGCACGGTAGACGGGATGTCCAGCAATAAAGGTGAACTTAACTTTTCCACACAGCTCCGTACCTATGAAGGGTGTATTTTTTCCCAGACTATTAAGCGTCTGTGGGGTAACTACCCAGTCACACTCAGGGTCAAACACGCACAAGTCTGCACGTTCGCCCGGAATCAAGCATCCACCCTCAATGCCTAGAATGCCGGCAGGACGGCTCGTGATACGTCCCAGCGCCTCAACCAGGGGCAGGCGTGCCTCACGTGCCCACTTGAGTGTCAGGGGTAGAAGCAGTTCCAGTCCGGTTGCACCCGGTTCAGCCTGGGCGAAAGGAACCAGTTTGGCATCATCATCCACCGGGGCATGATCCGAGCAGATCGCATCAATAGTCCCATCCAGCAAACCCGCACGCAATGCTTCCCGATCCTCAAAACTTCTGAGTGGCGGAATCAGATGGCAATTGGCATCAAAAAATCCGATATCCATATCAATGAGGTGAACGTGATGAATTGCGACATCACAAGTCAGGGGAAGCCCCTGCTGCCTGGCGGCACGCAGCATCGCTACCCCTGCCGCACTGGAAATACGGCAAAAATGAACACTGGCGTCCGTCTCTTTCATCAGTGCAAGTATATTAGCCAGTGCGATGGTCTCCGCAGTCACCGGGATGGCCGGCAATCCCAAACGGGTTGCCACTTCCCCTTCATGCGCCACACCATGATTAGCCAGATAGTGATCTTGCGGGCGCAACCACACCTTGAAGCCAAAGGTGGCAGCGTATTGCATCGCGCGCATCAACACATGCAGATTCGCAATTGGCGCATCCGCCTGGCTGAATGCGACACAACCCGCATCGTGCAACTCCGCCATTTCGGTTAGACGTTCACCCTTGAGTCCCTGCGTCAGAGCGCCCACCGGATAGACCTGTGCCCGGTCAAGATTCCGGGCACGATGTTTGAGCATTTCCACGAGTCCAGGCTCATCCAGCGGTGGATCGGTATCCGGCGGGCAGGCAAGACTGGTCACTCCCCCAGCAACCGCAGCTTCCTGCTCCGATTCAAGGGTGGCCATGTATTCCAGGCCAGGTTCGCGCAAGCGTGCCGCCAGATCCACCAGTCCCGGAATCACAATCAAACCTGTCGCATCGATTCTTTGGCATTCACCAAATCCGTCTGGCTGGCTACCTATTGCCGCAATTCTGCCATCCGCCAGAAAAAGATCACTCACCTGATCCATTCGGCTTTGAGGATCAATCAATCGCCCATTTTGAATGCAGATTTTCATGGTACTCAACTTTGAGAGCCGACAAGCATTGACATAACCGCCATACGTACCGCGATACCAAAATTCACCTGAGGCAGAATCACAGATTGCGCACCATCTGCAACATCGGAATCAATTTCGACACCTCGGTTCATGGGTCCGGGATGCATAACGATTGCATCAGCTTTTGCCAGCGCGAGTTTTTGAGGTGTCAGGCCGTAATATTTGAAATATTCTTCACTGCTCGGCAAATGTGCGGATTGCATGCGTTCATGCTGCAAGCGCAGCATCATCAATACATCCACATCTTTCAGTCCTTGCGACATATCGTGATAAACATGTACTCCAAGACGCTCAATTTTTGCCGGCAGCAGGGTTTTGGGTGCAATAACGCGAATCTCGGGCACGCCCAGGGTAGTTAATGCATGAATCTGGGAACGCGCCACCCGAGAGTGCAGTACGTCACCCACAATCGCAACACGCAGCGTATGGAAGTCCTGTTTATAGCGACGAATCGTAAACATATCCAGCAATGCCTGGGTGGGATGGGCATGCCAGCCATCACCGGCGTTGATGACATGAATTTCTGGCCGCACATGCCGGGCGATCAGATGCGCGGCGCCACTTAAATTGTGACGCACCACAAAAATATCGGCATGCATGGCGGCCAGATTATCGACGGTATCCAGCAGTGTCTCACCTTTGGTTTGCGAAGAGACCGCCATATTCAGATTGATCACATCGGCAGAAAGACGTTTAGCGGCAATTTCAAAGGTGGTACGGGTACGCGTGCTGGGTTCAAAAAACAGATTGAATACTGATTTGCCACGCAGCAGCGGAATTTTTTTGACATCTCGTTCAGTAACGCCCACAAACGATTCTGCGGTATCGAGTATCTGCTCCAAAATGGATGCAGACAATCCTTCCATGGTCAGCAGGTGCTGCAAGTCTCCATTGGAATTTAACTGTGGATGTCTGCTCATAAGCCAGCGTTATTTATGATGCGACATCCAGTCATGCTTCACTTTCTATATCAGACAGATGCAATTCCAGACTCAACCTCTCATTCTCATTCTGTTTGAGTTCCAGCATACTGTTTTCAGGCAGAACCAACTCTGTTCCGGTGTACTGTGGATTAATCGGCAGCTCTCGCCCGCCGCGATCCACCAGTACCGCCAGATGAATACAGGCAGGACGACCGTAGTCGAATAACTCGTTTACTGCAGCACGCACCGTCCTGCCCGTGAAAAGTACATCATCCACCAGCAGAATTTTGCTGTTTTCCACATCAAAAGGAAGCTCGGAGGGTCTGACCTGCGGATGCAGGCCGATTTTGCTGTAATCATCCCGATAAAAGGAAATATCCAGCACCCCGATTGGTGCAGACAACTGTAATGCATCATGAATACGCCGGGCAAGCCAGACGCCTCCGGTATGAATGCCAACGATTACAGTATCAGTCGCAATAACGAGTCGTAAACGCTCAATCAGTCCGGCCAGCAGTTGTTCAGCGTCAGGTAGAAGCATCAAGTGAGTCAAAAAAGGATTGAAGAATATGTTGTGCCGCAACCTGATCGATCATGGTGCGCTGCTTACGCCCTATTATACCCGCCTCTCTTAAGGCAGATTGCGCTGTAACAGTTGTATAGCGTTCATCGACCATAACAACCGGCAGTTTAAAACGCCCTTGCAGCCGCCTGGAAAAACGTTCGCATAGTAGCGTTAATGATTGTTCGGTGCCATCCGCATGTACTGACAATCCGACAACCAGCAACACGGGGCGCCACTCCTCGATCAATCTGGCGATGGCATCAAAGCGCACTTTGGTCACGACTGCATCAATTGTAGCCAAAGGATGCGCCAGCCGCAGTTCATCTTCCCCAATTGCCACCCCAACACGCCGTTCACCAAAATCAAAAGCCAGCACAGTACCAGATGAACACACGCTATTCAGATACTCCAGCCGTCCGCTTGCCTGTTTTGACTCAGATATGAAATATTATGCATGGCCCACCTGATGGGATAAATGACAATAATCGATACCCAGGAGCTCCATTGCGGCTGGCAATCTTTTTTCGGACGGCATCTCAAATAAAATTTCTGCTGAAGCGGGTACGGTCAACCAGGCATTTTGTGCAAGTTCCTGTTCGAGCTGTCCGGCAGCCCAGCCCGCATAACCCAGTGTCACCAGCATTTTATCCGGTCCCTGATGATGGGCAGCCGCCTGCAAAATATCAATCGATGCAGTCAACCCGGTCGTTGCATTGGTTGTAAGGGTAGATTGCCATAATCCTACGGGCTGATGCAGCACAAAGCCCCCATCGACCTGCACTGGCCCCCCTACCAGAACCGGCAGTGAGCCTGCCCTTAACTCTCCCGGGGAAATACCCAAATGCTGCAAAAGTTTCTCGACTGAAATATCAGTTGGGCGATTAACAACCAATCCCAGCGCACCCTCCTCATCATGCTCACAAACGTAGATCAGCGTTTTGGCAAAGAATGAATTTTCAAGGCTTGGCATGGCTATCAGAAAATGATCAGTTAGATTGACGTTTTCCATTGCAATCCTTCCTTCAGAAAAAACGTTTTATTAAAGCGCGCATTAGACCCAATAGGCGGTATGCGTCATGACTTTAGCACTTAGCTTCATCGTAAATTTGACGGGTAAAGGCAACTCCCCTCCACCATACGTAACAGCCATGCTGGCATGGCTAGCCTCGTCAATTTTCATTTGCGCGACAATTGCGCGACTGCGCTCATCCTGATAAGGCAGCCGCTCCAAATGACCCGCCAGATGCGCCTCAACCTGGCGCTCCGTTTCCGCCAGAAAACCCAAATTCCATTTATCACCCAGCGCACCTGCAATCAGCCCAAGCATGAATGATCCACCATACCAGACAGGATTCAACAAACTCTTACGTCCACCCAGTTCGGCAATACGTCGCTCTGTCCACGCCAGGTGCTCGGTCTCTTCCCGCGCAGCATGATTTAACGCCTCTTGAATGCGTTCATTACGGGCAGTAAGGGCTTGCCCCTGGTAAAGTGCCTGAGCACATATTTCGCCCACATGATTGATCCGCATCAATGCTGCAGATTGCCTTTTCTCATATGCACTTAATTCATTTTCTGGCAGATGCCCCCCTGGAACCGGCCGCAATGTGTTCGCCGGCACTAACAGTGTGCGCAGCGCATTATCAAATCCCACAATCAATTTGTCTATCTGCAGCATAGCCGCTCCCCCTGTTTAGTATCCATTTTGACCTGAATACCCGTTATCTGATTCATCATTGTAAACATATTTGACGAGCAAGCAATGTCACTGGATGCAAGACTTCCATATTTATCCCTTTTTTTAGCAGACCATTACCCATATGTAACGCACAACCGATATTTGCCGTCACCAGATAATCGGCTCCCGCTGTGCGCAAAGCACTCACTTTGTCCTCAAGCAAGGCCTCGGCAAATTCAGGTTGATCCAGAAAATAGGTGCCTGCCGCGCCACAGCATTGATCATTGCCTTCCAGAGGCCGCACCTCAAGCTCAGGAATCAGTGCCAACAAGGAATAATTCAGGTCAGCCGCACGCAATACATTACGTAGTGTACAAGGCTCATGCACCCAAACCTTTTTCCGCAGGGGGGCAAACTTAAAGCCATCCCAATTCTGCTGCACAAGAAACTGACTGATATCCAGCACGGGCACAGGCGAGCCGTCCACCCTGCCCGGTTTCGTGTGCTCCAGCAATTGCACACCACAGCCGGAAGCCGTGCTAACAATCGCCTGAACATCCAGGCCGGAAAAAGCCTGCTGGTTACACTCAGCAAAATTGGCAGCCTCCTCCACACGCCCACTGTGTTGATGTAACGCACCACAGCAGGTCTGCGTCTTTGGCACATGCACGGCGTAACCCAATTGAGTCAACAGCTTTATCGCTGAAAGCAGCGTTTCTGAATCGCTTATCCGCGCCACACAACCCAGAAACAATCCAACCTCACCACGGCATGCTCCCTTAGCAGAATAGTACTGCTGCCACCGATGCCCTGGCAAATTTCGAGCCGTCAAACACCATTGTGCTTGCAGCAGTGCATGGTGGCTAAAAAATTTTGAACGCAATAATCTGGCTAGCAGACCACTTTTAACCAGCAGGCGCACCCACGGGCGCAAAGCATCAAAACGGGATGGCCTGGCAATCCATTGCCGCTCCATGAAAGACCGCAGCCCGTCCTTGGCCTTGCTTGGAATCGGCTGGCTTGCTGCAGGTGTTTCAACAATATCCCCACTTTGAGATATTTGTTTGTGCCGAATCATCACACGCGCGGAATCAATCAGTTGGCCATAAGCCACCTGACTCGGACACACAGATTCACAAGCACGGCAAGTCAGACACCTGTCCATATGCTGTATAAATCGGTCATTCATGGGAATACGATCTGTTGCCACACCACTCATCAACGCAATACGACCTCGTGGCGAATCCGCTTCAGACAGGGTTAAGCGATAAGTCGGACAATGCGGCAAACACAACCCGCAAGCCACACACCGGTCAGCCTCGGCGAGCAGCGCTGCCTGTATCGTATTCTGAATGGAATCAGTAAGGGGTTGCACCATTTTTTAACCAGGAGATTTTTTATCTGTGTTACAAACCTATCGACTATTGTGACTCGGTTCAGTATATTTTGGTAACGACGCCAGTGTCCAGTTTGATTTTCAAGAACAACTAATTACCACATCATTAATTTGTGGCCCTGTGCCCGGTTACAAAATTCTTTCAGTTCGCTTATTGTTGTGGTGGGATGACTGTAAAATTCCCTCCCATTAATCAGCAAGCATTCAACAATCACAGTTATTATCTACAGCATGCGCACCTTAGTCACTTACATCATGGTTTTCCCCAGGCGCAGCGCGTTTGTGCTGTTTGCGCTGCTACTTGCAGGCGTAGCCGAAGCACTCAGTCTGACAGCGCTGCTGCCACTGTTATCCATTGCCGTGGGAGAGTCGGTGGATTCCAGTATTGGCCAAATGGTCATGGGGTTTTTGCAACAAATCGGCATCAATCCTTCACTGGAGACCATCCTGCTGGTCATCGTCGGCGGTATGTTTCTTAAAGGAATCATTCTGCTACTGACTAATCGCCAGGTGGGTTATACCGTTGCACATGTCGCAACGCGGTTACGACTGGATCTGATCGAAGCCTTGCTAGCAAGCCGCTGGCAATATTACCTGCGTCAGCCAATCGGTGCGCTTGCCAATTCGGTTGCTACCGAAGCGTATCGTGCCGCCAATGGTTTTGAACATAGTGTCAATGTCTTGGCGCTGGCCATTCAGGTCATCGTCTACAGTCTGGTAGCCTGGTTTATCTCCTGGGAAGCCACGCTGGCATCTCTGCTGATCAGCTCAATTCTATTCTTTGTATTACACAGCCTGGTTCGGGCAACCAAACGCGCCGGTAACAAACAAACCCAATTATTGCGCCATTTACTGACTTATCTGACAGATGCGCTTGCTTCCGTAAAATCCCTGAAAGCCATGGCGCGGGACAAAGTCGCGGATGCTATCCTGCACGAACAAACCCAGCAACTGGAAAGAGCAACCCGCAAGGAAGTCACCAACCGTGCAGCCATGCTTGCCCTGCAGGAACCGATTCTGGCGGCATTGACCGCCAGTGGTTTATACCTCGCGCTAGCCGTCTGGCATCTATCTTTGCCCGAAGTAATGGTAATGGTATTTTTGCTGACCCGCATACTCGGCTTGTTCAACAAGGCGCAGCGCCGCTACCAGCAACTCGCTGTTCAGGAAAGCGCATACTGGGCCTTGCGCAAGGCAGCCGAGGACGCGCGACAGGAAGCGGAGAGAATGACTGGCACGTTGACACCCACTCTGGAACTGGGAATACACTTACGCCAGATCGCATTCAGCTATGAGAATAAAACCGTTTTCAGAAACCTGGATATGGACATTCCGGTGAAATCATTTACGGCGGTCATGGGTCCATCCGGTGCAGGCAAGAGTACCTTGCTGGATCTGCTGTGCGGACTGGCGGAACCCAGATCAGGAGAAATTCTGATCGATGGCGCGGCATTACATCATGTTGATTTACGAAAGTGGCGGCATCTGATTGGTTATGTATCTCAAGATACAGTCCTGCTGCATGACAGCATTCGCAACAATATTCTGGTTGGTGAACCGGATATCCAGGTCGAGGATATCGAGCGGGCGCTCCAGCAGGCCGGCGCCTGGGAGTTTGTCAGTCAGCTTACCGATGGCATCGATACCATCGTCGGTGAGCGTGGCGGTATGCTATCAGGTGGTCAACGACAACGTATCGCCATTGCCAGAGCGCTTGTCCATCAACCCAAACTGCTGCTGCTCGATGAACCCACCAGCGCCCTTGACCCTGAAAGTGAGCGCATCATTTGCGACACCCTGCAACGCTTGTCGCGTGACTTCACAATCGTTACAGTTTCTCATCAGCCTGCAGTCATCAATGCCGCCGACAGAGTGTTTATTCTGGCCGATGGGCAGGCAGAATTGCTATCGGATACCCGCATTGATCGGATGAAAATATTGGCAAATCACCACACCATCAACCCTGCTGAAAAAGTAAATTAATTGCGCTTACTCTGGCTACGTGAATGGGTTAATGAATCAGCATCGATAAATTACTATTGCCTGCACAATGTTGTTGCAATTGACTGGCAATCGCGCTGAACTCAATAAACCACATATTTTTACGCGTATCATGCACGAATATAGTCGGAATACAGGTTAAACAGAGAATTTACCGAATGTCAGCCAGCATAGAACAAATCATCCAGAAAACCATGATGCTATGTGCATCCACCGGCGCAAAACTGACAACCAAACGCCAGCATGTGTTACTGGTATTGCTCTCCACCTCCGTTCCACTGTCAGCGTATGAAATCGCCGAACAATACAAGAGGCAATTTAACGAAACGCTGCCCGTCATGTCGGTGTACCGAATCATGCATTTTCTGATTCATGAAAAGCTGGTGCACAAGCTGGAAACAGCCAATCGTTTCATCGCCTGCGCTCACATCGCGTGCGACCATCCCCATGAAATCCCTCAATTCCTGATCTGCGACCACTGCAAAAGAGTGCAGGAAGTCGGTATTCAAAAACGCATCATGGCGGAGCTTACGCACAGTATTGAACATACCGGCTTTACACTCACCGGTCAGCAGCTGGAGCTGCACGGTTTATGTGCAAACTGTCGCAAAAATTTGCCGTCAATACCGCGAAAATAAAAATCAGGATGGTGTTTGATCTGTCAACACGCCATCCACCAGTTGCAACACTCGATCTGCCCGGCTGGCAAGCTGGGTATCGTGGGTTACGATGATCATACCGGCATTCACCTTGCGATTCAGACGCAACATCAGATCGAACACACCCTCCGCAGTATGCCGGTCAAGATTGCCGGTTGGTTCATCCGCCAGCACACAGGCTGGCAACGTCACCAATGCACGCGCGACGGCGGCACGTTGACGCTCGCCTCCGGATAATTCGCCTGGCGTATGGGTCAAGCGATGCTCAAGACCAACGTTGCATAACATTTGCGCCGCTTGTTCCATTGCTGTCTTTTTATCGACACGCCGGATCAGTAGCGGCATCGCCACATTTTCCTGCGCGGTAAATTCTGCCAGCAAATGATGAAACTGATAAACAAAACCGAGAAACTGGTTACGTAAATGTCCGCGCTGCTGTTCACCAACCCCGGCCAGATCCTGATCCTGCAGCAGCACTTTGCCCTGGGTTGGATTGTCCAGCCCGCCAAGCAGATGCAGCAGGGTGCTTTTTCCTGAACCGGAGGCACCAACAATTGCAACCAGTTCGCCTTCATGCAGCTGCAGATTAACGCCATGCAGTACCGGCACTTCATGCTTTCCCTGGAAATAACTTTTATGCAGATCGCGACAGGCAATGACGGTTTTACTCATAGCGCAGCGCCTCGGCTGGATTCACTTTGGATGCGCGATAGCTTGGATAGAGCGTGGCCAGCAGCGTCAACACGAACGAAACGAGCGCAACTGTAACGATATCCGCCAGCTGCGGCTCAGAAGGAATCTTGCTGATGTAATAGACTTCCTGGGATAAAAACTGAATATTGAATAGCCCCTCGATCCACGCCACCAGATCGCCGACGTTAACCGCCAGCAAAATTCCACCCAGCAGGCCGAGTAGCGTGCCCAGCAGACCAATCATCGTGCCCTGCACGATAAAAATCTTCATGATGCTGCCGGGACTCGCCCCCAGCGTGCGGAGAATCGCAATATCCGATTGCTTGTCCGTCACCGCCATCACCAGGGTTGATACGATATTAAACGCCGCCACCGCAATAATTAACGCAAGAATCAGCGATAACATGCGCTTTTCAATCTGAATTGCCCGGAAATAATTGGCGTGCTGCTGCGTCCAGTCGGTCAAATAATAGTTTGCAGTCAATTGATTCACGAGATTCCGTACCACTTGCGGCGCCTGGAAAAGATCATGCAACTTAAGTCGCACCCCGGATACCTCATTGGGTGCCATCCGGTAGAGTTTTTGCGCATCCGCCAGATGAATCAGCGCCAGGCCGGAGTCGTATTCAAAATGTCCCGCTTCAAATACGCCCACCACCGTAAACTGCTTCATGCGCGGCAGAATACCGGCTGGCGTCACCTGCCCCTGCGGGGAGATCAGCGTGATTTTATCTCCAGGGTAGGCGCCGAGGCTGCGGGCCAGTTCCAGGCCAATTACCATGCCAAATTCGCCTGCCTGCAACTGGCTGAATTCACCCATCACCATCCTGTTGGCAAAATCCGCTACCTTGTTTTCGGTATCCGGCAAAATACCGCGCACGCTGACGCCACGCACCACTTGCTGGTAGGAAAGCATTCCCTGTGCATCAACATAGGGAGCGGCTGCGGCAACCTGTGGCTGCTTCATGGCCACTGCCGCAAGATCCTGCCAATCCGTCACGCTGCCTTGGAAACTGCCAATCTGCACATGCGAGGCTACCCCCAGAATGCGCGCGCGCACTTCCTTGTGGAAACCATTCATTACCGACATAACGGTGATCAGCGCCGTCATTCCCAGCGTAATGCCCAAGAGTGAAATCAGCGAGATGAAGGAAATAAAATGATTACGGCGTTTGGCGCGTGTATAACGCAGGCCGATCATGAATTCGTATGCGGTCACTATGTTTTCCGGAAAAATCAATCAAGCGCGAAGTATGCCATATCTCCCCAATAGGGTTATGACGCAACACATTCAGCCGCTGCGATTTTGGCAGGTGGATTCAGTTTCGATGTACAACATGCCAGCCCGCTCATCCGATCATCAATGCATTGAATGAAGGCCGATGACATTGCCTTCCGTATCCGTCACCATTGCGATAAAACCATGTTCGCCAATCGACATTTTCTCGTAGAGAACTTTGCCACCGCTTGACGCCGCTCGCGCGGCTTCCATTGCGCAATCATCACATGAGAAATACACCATTGTACCGCTGCCACCAGAAGGATAGCCTGCCATACGTACCAGTGCTCCTGGCGCACCACAGCCTCCCATCAAAGAAGGAAATACCCACATTTCCATTCCCGGAAAACTCTCTGGATCCGGATTTTCCAACGGCGTGAGTGTTCCCTGAAATACAGCCTCATAGAATACTTTTGCACGGGGCATGTCCTGAACATAAATTTCAAACCAGCCCACCGGATTATTTTTCATGATTTTCCCTTTTGATTAGAGTATGGAATGAGCCTGATGGCTGACTTTCACTATATCAGGCGGTGAGCTTCTCTTAGACTGTTAAGCCTGAATCTACCCGGAAACGATCACTTTCTGTCAGCCAGATAGCAAGTAATCGCTGAAAAATTCTCCAGCGTAAGATTCTCGGCACGCAATCCCGGATCAATTTGCAGGGAATCATAATCAGCGTCACCCAGATAATTTCTCATGGTATTCCTCAGGGTTTTACGTCGCTGTGAGAAGGCTGCACTGACAATATCCGCGAACAAGGATTCGTGTTCCGGGGAAATCAGCAGGCGCGTGCGTGGACGCAAGCTGATCACTGCGGACTGAACCTTGGGCACAGGATGGAAACACTCCGCCGAAACCTGCAGGAGTCGTTCCATCTCATAGCGGTATTGCAACATCAAGGACAGACGTCCATATTCACTTGTAGAAGGTTTTGCCACCATGCGATCGACAACTTCCTGCTGCAACATAAAGTGCATATCCTGGATATGCCTCGCAAAACTCGCCAGATGGAACAATAGTGGAGTAGATATGTTGTAGGGCAGATTGCCAACAATGCGCAGCTTTTCTCCCACCCGGGAAAAATCAAATTTCAAGGCGTCAGCATGATGAATAACCAGGTTACTGCCAGAAAAATCACGTTCGAGCCGAGCGACGATATCCCGGTCGATTTCGATGACCTGTAATTCATTCAGTCTCGCCAGTAAGGGCCGAGTGAGCGCACCAAGTCCCGGGCCGATTTCTATCAGCCGGTCCTCTCTGGTCGGATGGATCTGATTGATAATCTCAAGAATAACACCCTGATCGATCAGGAAATTCTGCCCGAATCGTTTACGCGGAATGTGCCGCATCGGGTATCGAGAGCAGTTTTGCCTTGCCTGCAAGATCCAGCGCCATATCGATGGCAGCCTGCATACTGCCAAGATCAGCCTGCCCGGTGCCAGCCAGTTCCAGTGCGGTACCATGATCAACCGAAGTACGGATGATCGGCAAACCGAGACTAACATTGACGCCACCACCAAAACTTGCGTGTTTCAGTACTGGCAGCCCCTGGTCGTGATACATGGTCAGAATACAATCATATTGTTTGAGCTTGTGCGGTACAAACAGGGTATCCGCCGGCAGCGGTCCCAGCACATTCATGCCCGCTGCGCGCAATCTCTCCAGAACGGGAATGATGATATCAATTTCCTCCCGGCCCAGATGGCCAGACTCTCCGGCATGTGGATTCAACCCGGCTACGGCAATACAGGGATGCCCGATTTTGAAACGAGTGACTAGATCGTGGTGAATGGTATGTAATTTTTGTTCCAGTAATTCGGATGTAATGGCCGCCGACACTTCTTTCAGTGGTAGATGGGTGGTGGCGAGCGTCACTCGCATCCCCCCGCCCACCAGCATCATCACTGCTCGACTATTCGTCAGTTCAGACAAAAACTCGGTATGTCCTGAAAATTTGACACCACTTTCACTGATGATGCCTTTATGGACAGGTGCGGTTACCATCGCATCTGCATCACCACCAAGGCAGGCGTGAACGGCCCGCTTTAATGTCTCAAGTACATAGGTGGCATTACGGGAATCAAGCTTGCCGGTTACTACCGGTTGACGGGTTGGCACATGCCAGACCGACAGATGCCCTGCCTGATGCGGCCGATCCACGGCAACATCGTATTCGTGAATTTCGATCGGCAATTTCAAACAACGTGCGCGCTCCCGGATCAGATCGCGATCAGCGATAACAATCAATTGGCAAGGCTGCAAGGTTTGCGCGACCTGTACGCAAAGATCCGGGCCGATACCGGCTGGCTCACCGGCTGTTAATATCAGTCTAGGTAGAACATGAGTTACCATGATTATTTTCCTGGTGACGTAAATGAACGATTGACAGCTTTAAGTAAAAATACTTGCATCAATTGTCTTCAGCAATATACTCAACATAGGCCTGATCCCTAAGTTGTTGCATCCACTCCTGCACCACACCCTCCGCTTTACGAGCATGAATCGCCTGACGGGCGGCTTCGCGCTGCTGCTGTTCGCTGACATCCTGTTTACGACGTTCAATCACCTTGATCAGATGCCAACCAAAGGTCGTGCGCACGGGCTGGCTTACCTGGTCTGGCAGCAAATCATTCATGGCTTGTTCAAACTCCGGCACGGTATCACGAGGGGAAATCCAGCCTAAGTCTCCTCCCGATGACGCACTGTTATCTTCGGAAAGAGCCTTGGCCAATTCTGCAAAACTTTCTCCCTTATCGACACGCCGCTTGATCTGCATGATTTGTCGGTAGGCATCATCCTCTGACATCAGTTCATTGATCTTGATCAGAATATGCTGAGCATGGGTTTGCTCAATGATGACCACCGGCGTTTCCTGCTTGCGTCTATCCAATAGTTTGAGAATATGAAATCCAATCGGACTGCGAACAACAGGTGTCAACTCGCCAATCTGCATGGTCACCAGCAAATTGGTGAATAAGGGCCCCATTTGACCAATGGGGCGCCAATCAAGTACTCCACCCTGCATGGCATCGGGCGCATCCGAGAACTCAGCAGCCACCTGGGCAAAATCAGCACCTTGCTTAAGGCGTTCCAGCGCGCTCTGCGCACGCTGCTCCCTGGCTTCAATCTGTTTTGTATCCATTTTTTCAGATAGTTGAATCAATATGTGCGCCAGTCGATAATCATCATTGCCAATTGACGAATTCTCCTGCGTTTGCATGAAATTATTAATTTCACTTTCGGTAACGTTGACCCGACTGTTCACCTCCTGCTCTTTTAAGCGCACCATCAAAATCTCTTCACGGATTTCCTCACGGAATAACTGGATATCGGTGCCTTCATTTTGCAGTGTCTCGCGAAATGCTTCCATTGAAAGATTATTGTCCTGGGCAATACGGTGCAGGGTTTGCTCCACCGCATCATCACTGACAACCAGTCCCAGTTCACGCGCACGATTCAACCGTATTCGTTTGAGAATCAAGCGCTCCAGTATCTGTTTTTCCAAAACATCCCGGCGTGGCAACTGTGTGCCCTGTTTTTCCAGTTGCCGGAGGGCATTTTGTAAAACCTCATCAGCCTCCTGCTGGGTAATCACCTCATCATCCACCACGACCACGATGCGATCAATAGATTGATATCCGGCAGGATCCAACGATGACTGGGCAAAACTGGTGGACGCCAGCAAGCTGATTATGACAAGAAAGGGTTTGTAAAAGTATTGGATATTCATTCTTTCAGGAATTACGAAGGTGTCGGTAGATTTCAGGAATGGCTACTGCATGCTTGTTCGGACATAGCCGGGGATACCCTGCTGTAAAACACGTATGGGATTGGTGCCGATACTCATCAGATCGTTCAATTCCAGTTGCACAAAAATGGTGGTGGAGGTTCTTTGGGTGGCGGTGGTAAAACGATTGGCAACCAGCCGCAGGGACCAGCAACAGGCGTTATATTCAATGCCCAGTAATCCGGCAAGTAGTTTGTCATCCTTGAGCGAATAATTGGCACTTGCCAGCGCTTGCCATCTTTTCGTTATTGGCCATTGCGTGGAAATATCCACTTGCTCGAAAATATCACGCGAGAAGCGATAACCCATATTCAGTACCTTGCCCGGTTGCGGATGATAACTGATACCGGCACGTATTTTTTCAGTAAGAAAATTATTCTGATTGAGCTGCACACCTGCATCCGTGAGGATATGCCGAGTAATCCTGCCTGACAGCTCAGCAATAAAATCCGCGCCAGCTGCCGTTGTCTGAGGGGAAGTCAACGTTAACCGGCGTTCATCAAGACGGACTTTCTGCCCAATAGTGGCGCGAATACGCTCATTCCCGGTTGAAGATTCAATCAGGCGTGATGTTACCGCCATGGTAATTTCATTGGCGTCATTGATACGATCCTCGCCACTGAATCTTCTTTCTGAAAAAATTTGCGCAAAACTAAAATCCATCTCGGCCGAATCAAAATTTGGTAAGTTGTTTTGTTCCTTAAAAGGAATGTAAACATAGAACAATCTCGGTTCGAGTGTTTGTATATATTTTCCTTGCCATAAATTGACATCACGTTCAAATACCAGGCCACTGTCAAGACTGAGTATGGGCAGAGTGCGATTCAATGCTTTCGTCTCTGTTCCGGTTGGTGCATTCAGGTTGTATCGCGTGTGGTGCACACCGATACGCGGTTTGATGTATCCCCATGAATTCTGCAAAGGAGCACTGATACTGGGATACAGGGCCAGGCGTGATCCATCTTGCAGGGTTGGATGAGAAAAATGCGTCCAGTTACCGGTTAAATCGAGATCCAGTCCGTGCACATTGCGCTTCACGGCATTCAACGTGAGTTGCGGCAACCGCTTGTGTGGCGCAACAATCGTTGCGCGCGGATCCTGCAAGGTCTGAAATTGTTGCATCAGAATATTGAACGCCAGAGAGCCATCACGCCCCAGCTCACCCAGATAGGAGGCTGTTGCCTGCTGAGGCAAATTGGTACGTGCAGTAAAGGCCACATTCGTTGCCAGATCACGAAAATAATTGCTATCGGATGCCCGCTCGTAATGCAGCGACCCTGTCCAGCCATTGCCCAGCAATTGGGTATGGTCAAAAGCAACGCCATACCGGGTTTCATTGGTAAGCAAATCATCCGGCAGAATATCGAACAATAATTGCCCGCCATGGGCTTGCCCCAGATAGCGAAACTCATTATTGAACATCAGACCACGTTTACTCATATAACGCGGCGTGATGGTGGCATCATAGTTTGGCGCAATATTCCAGTAAAAGGGCACCGATACCTCTGCGCCACTTCTGACCGTATTGCCAAAGATAGGTGCCAGCAACCCCGTTTTACGCTGTCCCCCAAAAGAAAAATTCATCCACGGTAAATAAAGAAAAGGCACATCCTTGAAACGGACTGTCACATTGCGCGCCGTTCCTACCTTTTTTGTCTTGTCAATTGCCAGATCAGACGAATGAATGTACCAATCGTCATCGCCCACCTGACAAGTCGTATAGCGCGCCTGCTTCAGACGATAATGATCGTCCCCCTCCAGGAACAATATTTTGCCCCCCCCTCGTCCACTGCCATCCTTGATGAAATAAAGCGGATCACTCAATTCACCTGTACCGGTCTGCAGATTCAATTGCAGCAAGCTCCCCCTCAGAATATCGTCAGAACGATTCAGTGTTGCGTTACCCTGCACCTCCACCGCCTCACTATCCTGAAAATATTTGACACGATCCGCCTTCAACTCCAGATCATTCTGGCGCATTTTGACATGACCGCTTGCCTCGATTTCACGACCCGCATAGCCATCAAACCGATCTGCCTCAATATAAACCGGCAGCTTGTCTCCTGACTTGAACAACCGGTCTGCTCCCATGGCGGCAACTGGTGCCATTAATAACAACACACACCAGAGAAAAAGGAATTTGTATTGGATCATCGAACTTTTATGGGAATTCAACTTTTCAGAGATGACTGGCCTGCCGATCGGGTTTGGTTCAGCCACATAGTGCGTTATGATGCCGGGCTGATTACAACACTTCTTCAAACTGGCTTCGATTGTTTTGCTGAATGGCTGCCATTATCCAATAAATTCCTGATCTGATGTCTGATCTCTCTGCTATTTTCTCGGCACATGGCTTGCTGGCACAAAGTGTGGCGGATTATCGTCCTCGTGAACAACAACGGGAAATGGCGCAAGCCATTTCCAGCGCTATGGCCAACCGCAAGACCCTGATTGCCGAGGCAGGAACGGGAACCGGAAAAACGTTTGCTTACCTGGTGCCCGCACTGTTATCCGGTGGCAAAACCATTTTATCCACCGGAACCAAAACACTGCAGGAGCAGCTTTTTTACCGTGACATTCCCGCAATGCGCGCAGCGTTAAAAATTCCGGCATCACTTGCGTTGCTGAAAGGTCGAGCGAATTATATCTGTCATTACCATCTCGAACACACGCTCACATCCGATCAGGTTTTCTTTTCCAGCCGTCAGGATGCATACTATCTGACGCAGATCGAACGCTATGCCGCCAACAGCAGTCATGGCGACAAAAGTGGTCTGGATAAAGTACCGGAGCATGCATCGATCTGGCAGCACGTCACCTCCACCCGTGAAAACTGCCTGGGATCGGATTGCCCCCAATTTAAACAATGCTTTGTCATGGAGGCACGCAAACGTGCCTTGTCCGCAGATCTCATTGTGGTCAACCATCACCTGTTTTTTGCGGACATTATGCTCAAGGATGAAGGTTTATCTGAGCTGCTGCCTGCCTGCGATACAGTCATATTCGATGAGGCGCATCAATTACCTGAAATCGCCAGTCTGTTTTTTGGTGAATCAGTCAGCACGGGTCAATTATCAGCGCTGGTTCGGGATACGATCATCGAAGCGGCGTTATCTGCTCAGGATTTTACACCGCTACCGGATGCGGCCAGTGAAGTGGAAAAGGCCGCACTTGATCTTCATTTGACTATAGGCGAGAAAAACACGCGGCTATCTTCTGCTCTGGCAAAACAGCATCAGGGATTCAATCCGGCTCTGGATAAACTTAAATCTGCCCTGTTGCAACTGAATACATTACTGGAAACCCAGGCAGCCCGATCAAAAGGACTGGAAGGCTGCTGGCAACGCGCGCTGACGCTGACCGGCAAAATCGAACATTGGCTGAAACAGGAAAATAATCAGGATCATGTCAGCTGGATCGAATCCTATAGTCAAAGTCTGCAATTAAATACCACACCGGTATCGATTGCGGAAATGTTCAGCAAGCAGCTTGAAAGCGCAAACCGTGCCTGGATATTTACCTCAGCCACACTATCGGTTAAAGGTAATTTTTCTCACTACCAGCAGGTTATGGGATTAAGTAAAGCTGAAACCATGGTTTGGGAAAGTCCATTTGATTTCCCGAACCAAGCTCTACTGTATGTACCTACCCAGTTACCCGATCCTAATGACAGCACCTATACTGCAAGCATGATTACCGCCGCCTTGCCAGTCATCGAAGCCAACCAGGGGCGCACCTTCTTTTTATGTACCAGTCTGCGCGCCATGCAGCAGGTTTATGAGTTACTACAGGCAGCGTTCACAGACAAGCAGCTTGAACTGCCCCTGTTGTTGCAGGGGCAGGAAACCCGATCCGCGATGCTGGAACGTTTTCGTCAATTGGGAAACGCAGTCCTGATTGGCAGTCAGTCATTCTGGGAAGGAGTGGATGTTCGCGGACGCGCCCTGTCTCTGGTCATCATCGATCGACTCCCCTTTGCCTCACTCGAGGATCCGGTATTATCCGCGCGTATCGATCAGTACCGGAAAACAGGGAGAAATGCCTTCATGGAATATCAGTTACCCCACGCAATTATCAGTCTGAAGCAGGGAGCAGGGCGTTTGATCCGCGATGAAACTGACCGGGGCGTATTGATGATCTGCGATCCACGTTTAATATCCAGACCTTACGGAAGACGAATCTGGCAAAGCCTGCCGCCAATGAAACGGACACGTGATCCGCAAACAGTTACCGATTTCATTAAAACGACTCCTTAAAACAAACAGTTACGCAATCTGGAGGAGTGAGCCGGCTAGCGGAATACACCAACCGGCCATGCACTTACAGCAAGGCTGAGCCACCGCTCATCAGCGGCCTGATTATGTATAAGCCCAATCTGCTTTAGCAGCAGCCACCGCAACAGCTCGATTCTTCCACGGCCTCTTCCAGAGGAATTCCTGCCCAACGGGCAAGTTCACCACGCTGCGGGTAACGACCCGCCAGTGCCACTTCACCGTCCACCAGTATTAATGGCAGGGCTTCCGCACCAGAGCGTTGCAGAAAAGCCTTCACGGTTGAATTATCTTCAAAAACCATGGGGTGTTGTCCCAGATCAAAACGTTCGATTGCCACATCATGTTGTCTGACCCAATCCACATCAGCGGAAAAACCGGTCGACGCCTGATCAACATCGGAGCCACACCCTCCTGAACTACAGCATGAAGCAGGATCGAATATATGAATAGTTGCCATTCTAATTCTCCAATAAAGTTAAGGTTTTCAAGTTGCGTTACAATTTTAGTCACGGAATTCGGGATGATCTTACCATTCTTGCTATGGAATCCGGGAAGGATTTTAGATGAAACGAACAGAATGACAACAGGAAGTCAGGAAGATAACATTTGATTTGCAGAAGTACATTCCGAATCCGCATGCTTTTCTACCGCTCAGACTCAAGTTTTGTAAATTCCCGACCGTTTGTCGATTTATTTAACACTTCTACGGATTCCTCGGGTCTTCTACTGAAAGCCTTTATATCCGATATTTTCCTTCATATTCAAGAGCCATTCCTGACTCTCATCAAGAGCAAAGCTTCCAATTCGAGCTGACAAAAATGTCGGAATTTTTTACACATCTCACATTGTCTACGAATTTTCATCAGCACTTCAAATCAAACAAACAGGTTAAATTAATATATCTAAAAATATGGCATGAAATGTGCTAAATATTAAATTGAGTTGACCAAAACAGGTTAACAAGCTAATATCCCGACTCATTCAAATTGCCTCCTTCCTATTCCCCGATAGCTCAGTTGGTAGAGCGACGGACTGTTAATCCGCAGGTCCCAGGTTCGAGCCCTGGTCGGGGAGCCAATTTATTATTCCGTTGCAGCAATAAGTATTACCCGGATTACTCCGTTGATTACCCAGCACATCCGCGACAACGCATACGCTTCGCTGGATCAGGTCGCTGACTCGTTTTGGCTTTATCATCTCAGACAACCCGCCCCCTGCTACGTCGTAATCCATGGATTTGACTAACCCGGTTTCCCCTCGGTCAGAATGAAGTTACTTCCACCTTATATCGATAAGCATTGCCGGTTATCCTGCCAACTGTAGAAATACCACGGTATGATAAATAACTTCAACATCATTTTTTGGCAAACCTGCCATGAAGTAATCAGGATGATGCTGGGCAGTCAATTTTCCACACGAAACCGCATGAGGAATTTCTGGAAACATCCATCATACTGGAGATATCTATGATGAAATATTTGCAACTTGCTTTTTTTGCTACCGTTTTTTTTACTGTGGCAAATCTGTGTTTTGCCACAAATTTAGCAGAAAAGACAAGTACACACCGGGATCAAGGCAAGGTGATGCTAACGATTTACAATGAGAATCTCGCACTGATCAAAGAGAAACGCACAATCCAGCTCGATCAGGGTGAAAATCGGCTGGCATGGCGGGAAGTATCGGCGCAAATGCGCCCGGAAACTGCGTTGCTGCGCAATCTAACGTCTTCAGCAAATTTAAGCTTAACAGAGCAAAATTTTGATTTTGATCTGTTAACGCCGCAAAAGCTGCTAGAAAAATATCTGGGCAAAAGCGTTGCTATTATTCGTACCAATGCCGCTACGGGTGAAGAAACACGCGAAGATGCGACGGTGCTTGCCACCAGCCAGGGAGTCGTACTCAAATTCGCTGATCGCATCGAAACCGGCCTGCCGGGGCGGATTGCCTTTCCGGATGTGCCGAGCCATTTGCGCGATCAACCCACACTATCACTACTACTCACTACTTCACTGGCAGGCAGTCATGATCTGGAATTGTCATATCTGACCTCGGGTCTGTCCTGGCGGGCGGATTATGTGGCTGAACTCAATGCCGATGACAGTCTTCTGGCAATAAACGGTCTGGTGACTTTGGTCAATCACAGCGGGATTGCCTATGAGAATGCACAGCTGCAGCTGGTTGCCGGGGAGATTAATCAGGTTCAGCCTGATCCACCGCATCGAGCAAAATCCATGGCAATTGCCAGCATGATGGAAATGGCACCTGCGATGGAGCGAGAATCCCTGTTTGCCTATCACCTCTATAGTCTGCCGAGCGCAACCACGCTTGCAGACAATCAAACCAAGCAGGTGGGTTTGCTGTCAGCCAATGGTATTGCGATTGACAAGGAATACTGGCTTCGAGGCGAGGAGTATTATTTTTCTGGAAAATATGGTGAGATCGGGCGTAAATTGCACCCGGCTGTCTCGATCAATTTTGATAACAAGGGAAAAGGATTGGGTATTCCGCTCCCTAAGGGCATCATCCGTACATACAAACGGGATTCACGAGGTCACGCACAATTTGTCGGCGAGGATCGCATCGGGCATACTGCAAAAAATGAACGGGTTAGTCTGCACCTGGGTAATGCATTCGATATTACCGCCGACAAAATTCAAACTGAATTCCGTCAGCTGGCCTCGGCGCCACAAAGCCACATTGAAACAGCCTATCAGATTCGGATTCGCAATGCCCTCGATGAAGCGGTCGCCATACAGGTACAGGAACCGATCCCGGGTGACTGGACCATGATCGAAACCTCCCTGCCCCACACTCAACCGGCTGCCAATCTGGCACAATGGCGGATTGATGTCCCTGCCAATCAAGAAACAGTTTTAAGCTATCGTGTCCGTGTTCGTTTTTTTTAATATTAACTGACGGATCACTCCGGAAGATGACCGCATTTTTCAAGACTATCGCATTAATCGGTAAATATAAAAACCGTGATATTACCGCGCCGCTTCTCGGTCTCGCGCGGCAGCTTGCCGGACAGGGATTCAATATAGTGCTGGATGCATTGACAGTCATCGAGATAGAAAAAGTTGAATTTCCCGTTTTGACACTGAATGAAATTGGCCAGCAGGCAGACCTGGCCATTGTGCTGGGGGGCGACGGCACCATGCTGAATATTGCACGCACACTGGTTGACTACAATGTACCACTGGTGGGCATCAATCAGGGTCGGCTCGGATTTTTGACTGATCTCACGATTGATACCATGCAGGCCACGCTCAGCGCGATGCTAACCGGTCAATTCATTGTGGAAAACCGTATGCTGCTGGCAGCAGAAGTGTCTCGCGAGACGGAAATCGTGTTTAAGGAGCTGGCGTTCAACGATGTGGTGCTGCATCGAGGAATAAGCAGCGGCATGATTGAGTTCGAGGTACTGATCGACAATGAGTATGGATATGCTTTGCGTTCCGACGGGCTGATCGTGGCCACCCCAACCGGATCAACAGCGTATGCTCTGTCTTCTGGCGGGCCAATCCTGCATCCTAAACTGGATCTGATGGCGCTGGTGCCGGTTTGTCCACACACACTAAGTAATCGTCCCATCGTAGTAGGCGGAGATGCCGTGGTCAAGATCAAACTGCATGGCGCGACTGAAACCAAAATTTATGCCGATAGCCACTCATGGTTTGATCTCGGTGAGCAGGATCAGATTGTCATCCGGCGCCATCCAAAGACCATCAGAATATTACACTCTACCCATCACAGCTATTACCGGATGCTGCGTGAAAAACTGGGCTGGAGTGGAATCCTGCAACACAATAACATCGAATAGCTATCATGTTGCTTCACTTGTCCATTCGTGATTATGTATTGATCGACGAGATCAAGCTCGACTTTCAATCCGGGTTTACGGTACTGACCGGTGAAACCGGTGCAGGAAAGTCCATCCTGATCGATGCGCTGGAACTGCTGCTGGGTGGACGTGCAGATGTGCAGCGTATTCGACATGGCTGCGAGCGGGCGGAAATCAGTGCGGAATTTGATATCCGTAACCTCCCTCCTTTGCAGCAATGGTTGCAGGAAAATGCACTGGATGATCAGGCAGGCAGTTGCTTGCTGCGCAGAGTCATCGATACCAGCGGCCGTTCCCGTAATTTCATCAATGGCATGCCGGGCACCTTGCAGCAACTGCGCACGGCAGGCGAGTGGCTGATCGATATTCACGGTCAACATGCACACCAAACCTTGCTGCGCATCCCGCAACAAGCAGAATTGCTGGATGGCTGGGCCGGTGAAACCAGGCTTGTAAAGCAAGTTGCCAGCGCTTATCAGCATTGGCAAATCGTGCGTCAGCAGCGGCTTGACTGGGAGAGGAACAGCAGCCGCGACGCCGGGGAGCGGGAGCAGTTGACGTGGCAGGTCAAGGAACTATCCGATCTCAATTTTTCAGTTGAAGACTGGCAGAGGCTGCAAGGAGATCATAACCGTCTGGCGCATACGGCAAAACTACTGGAAGCCGCTCAGTTTTCCCTCGAATCGCTGTCGGAAAATGAAATGGCCGCTCTCACGCAAATTGATCGCGTCAGTACCCGTCTGCATTCCGTAATTGAGATTGACAGCACGCTTGCGCCGATCAGCGAACAACTGCAATCGATAGAAGCGCAGCTACAGGACGTCATTTATGAACTCAGACATTATCAGCAGCACCTGGATCTTGATCCGCAGCGCCTGGAAGCGATCGAAGCGCGCCTTCTGGCCATACATGGCGTCAGCAGAAAATATCGCGTCCATCCGGAGGAACTGCCGGAATTGCTGGCGGCCGCCACGCAGCAGCTGACTAACCTGGAAATCCGGGCAGATGGGACTGCGCTGGCAGATGCCGAACAGGTTGCCCAGCAGGAATATACGCAGCTTGCGCAACAACTGAGTGATAAACGACACGAGGCTGCAACCAGTCTGGCCAGACGGGTAACCGAAAACATGCAAATGCTGGCGATGGAAGGTGGCCGTTTTCAGGTGGCGTTGCACCCGGTGACACCCGGCAATCAATCTGGTCTGGAACAAATTGAATTTCAGGTATCCGCACATAAAGACATGCCATTGCGGCCATTGCACAAGGTAGCCTCCGGTGGAGAATTATCACGAATTGGTCTGGCTATCCAGGTTATCGCCAGCCAGGCTGGAATGGCACCTACGCTGATTTTTGATGAGGTCGATGCCGGTATAGGCGGTAGCGTTGCAGAAAAAATTGGAAAATTACTCAAAGTTTTGGGAGAAACGCGACAGGTTCTGTGCATCACGCATCTGCCGCAGGTAGCGGCAATGGGTGATCATCACTGGCAGGTATCCAAAAAAAATGGGCAACAGGCTGATCAGACACTGATCAGTCGAATTCATCATCTTGATCAGGCTGGAAGAATCGACGAGATTGCGCGAATGCTCGGAGGTGAAAAACTCACTGCCACCACACGCAAGCACGCCAAGGAGATGCTTGGCGATCATGCTGCACTCAAATAGGCTAAATTTTCGTAACTACTCGCCTCCCATATTTAAAAAAACACCTGACAGGCTTCTGGGTGAGAAAAATTCAATTTTGTACCTCACAGCCAAATCTGAAAACCCATGATCTCTGTCATTCTCGTTAATTATCTGACCGCCCGGCATACACTCGACGCTGTCGCTTCCGTAGCCGCACAACAGGTTATTGACAAGCCCGAAATAATTGTCGTCGACAACAGCGTGAACGACTCCGAACATGCTCTGTTGAACGCGAAATTACCCGGTGAAGTCACGCATATCCGTAATCCGGAAAACACCGGCTTCGCCAGCGCCTGCAACCTGGCTTTCGCGCAGTCCAGCGGCGAATTCATATTGTTACTCAACCCAGATGCCCGCCTGCTGCCCGGCGCACTGTCCAAACTCGCTGACAGCCTGGCCAATCACCCGGATGCCGGGGCGGTCGGACCGCGCGTATACTGGGACGATGGCTGCCAGTTTTTGATACCGCCGAGTATCTACCCATCGCTATCCGGCTTTTTCCGGGAAGCCGTTTCCAGAGCGATTCCGCGTTTGTCTGCATATCCATCACTTCACGTCCGGAAAAAAGCATTGCGGGCCTGGACGTGCACCACCGCCATTCCAGTTGAAGCATTATCCGGCGGGCATATGCTGATCCGCCGCGAAGCAATTCTGCGCAGCGGTGGTTTATTTGACCCGCGTTTTTTTCTGTACTGGGAAGACACTGATCTGATGCGCCGTTTAAAGAAACGCGGCTACCGGCTTTATCTGGAACCCGGTGCGGGATGTCTGCATTATTATGAGCATTCGCACACCAAAGATGAACTGATCGCTCAAGGCTGGCCAGCTTATCAGCAAAAACACCTGCACAGCGATAAACGCTTTCAGCTGATCAACGCACTCAATACGCGTCTGCCACCTGCCAAAGTGCCACACATTGAATCGATCCTTGCTAACCAGGAAAAACTGATTTTCCCGGTTCCCGTCGAACTGCGCAACGCCTGGTTGCTGGAAATCGGTGCATCACCACAGCTGATTCCTGCGGTAGGTTGCTTCGGCAGCGGTTCTGCGGCTGAAGTTGATGCATCCCTATTTCGGCGGCTACACGAAAAAACCTATTTTGCGCGCCTGTCCGCGCCAGTGCCCCGACCGGATCGAGTGTATTACTGGCAGTGGCAAAGTTCATAGCTTTCAAGAAACAAATTTGATGGATTGTTCTTCCAACGTGACTACCCGCTCCATACCTTATCAACCTCCCCCATCGATTTCTTAAATTGCTTTTTGGGAGAAGTGCGCAACTGCCGCTATAGCTATTTTTTCTGCTTGAGCAGATCCTTCAGATTGGCAAACGGATTAAAAGTGGATGCTGGCAAAGTAGAGTGATTATCAGCGCGCCCCATTGAGTCCTTGATCTTTGAGTGCTCATTCTCATGACAGTAAGTACACAGCAATTCCCAATTACTGCCATCCGGAGGGTTATCGTCATGATTGCTGTTTTTGTGATGAACTTCCAGTAGTTGCAAGTTTTTATGATCAAACACCCGCGCACAGCGACCACATATCCAGGGAAATAATTTCAAGGCTTGTTCCCGATAACCCTTGGCACGTTTTTCCGCATGTTGACGTGCCGCCAGAAGAGCAGCATCCAGTTTACTGATTTCTTTGTCGGTCATTACAGCGCTCCTTTAGGTAAAGGTTTTCCTGATTAGTTTCGACCATTATTTGAGTGCTTCATATGCAAAACCCGCTCGCGCTCCTTCGCAATACAAGCATCTCCAGCCATGTGGTCACTTCGCAGCAAACAAAGCCGCTTCACATTGTGCTTCTGTGCCATATTAACGTAGAAATTCATGCAAAAACAAACCTGCCTGAAGCCGAATTTTATTCATCGCCATTGTCATTCTTCCATGATCTTGCTACGTTTTTTCGCAGCATCTGGATTTTACAAGATTTTCGAGAGAAGTAATTGATCAGGTTACTGTTTATCCGGCACGCCACTTGAAACACCGTTGCAGAAACGGGCGCAAGTATGCGTGCAATGATTTTTTATAGAACGCAGCTTTCATAAAGTAAATGTGGCATGGCCAATTATCAAGTGCGCCGCCAGTGGCCGATGCCATCCATTAATGATCTGGCTGAAATTATTCATAAGCGGCATCAGAGGAGACTCAGTGCCGAACAGTCTTTCGCCCGACGAAAAGTGGTTCTGGAGCAACCTGACGAAGTAGAACCAGTAAACTGTGACCGTAATCGATTGATAGTGAGTGCTTACGCGCTGACCCAGTCGCCATTGTTTCTGTTCGTCGTCTGCTATAGACGGTATTTGCAGCAAGATAACTGATACCACCTGATTTGACGTAACTGAATTTATGTCAAATACTAACCATTTATCATTATGGATATTCAGTCCGGCGCAGCTAAAATTCAATAAAGTTTACTAAGATGTGACCTGAACCAACGCATTTATAACCCGGAATGCAAGGAGAATGAAGATGAATGGCGAAAAGAAAAAGCTGACCACCACGGCTGGCGCACCGGTTGCGGATAACCAAAATGTGATGACTGCTGGACCACGCGGCCCTCAGTTGCTGCAGGACATCTGGTTTCTGGAAAAACTTGCTCACTTTGACCGTGAGGTGATCCCGGAGCGCCGAATGCACGCAAAAGGCTCCGGCGCCTATGGCACGTTCACCGTGACGCATGACATCACAGAACACACCAGAGCAAAACTGTTCTCGCAGATCGGCAAAAAAGCCGAAGTTTTTGTGCGATTCTCAACAGTCGCCGGAGAACGTGGCGCTGCCGATGCGGAACGCGACATTCGCGGATTCGCTATCAAATTCTATACCGAGGAAGGCAACTGGGATCTTGTTGGCAATAATACGCCCGTTTTTTTTCTGCGCGACCCGCTCAAGTTTCCTGATCTCAATCACGCCGTGAAACGCGACCCGAAGACCAATCTGCGCAGCGCGCAAAGCAACTGGGATTTCTGGACACTCCTGCCCGAAGCGTTACACCAGATCACCATCACCATGAGTGACCGAGGCATTCCATTTTCGTATCGCCACATGCATGGCTTTGGCAGCCACACCTTCAGCCTGATCAATGGTGAGGGCAAACGAAGCTGGGTGAAATTTCATCTCAAGACCCGGCAGGGCATCCGCTGCCTCACTGATCTGGAAGCCGAGCAACGCATTGGCAGGGATCGCGAAAGCCATCAGCGGGATCTGTTCGACAGCATCGAAAAAGGTGATTTCCCTAAATGGGACATGAAAATTCAAATCATGACCGAGGAGCAAGCCCAACATGCGCCATTCAATCCATTCGACCTGACTAAAGTATGGCCGCACAAGGACTATCCGCTCATGGATGCAGGTACGCTGGAACTGAATCGTAATCCGGAAAATTATTTTGCCGAAGTCGAGCAATCCGCATTTAATCCGGCAAATGTCGTTCCCGGGATTGGCTTCTCGCCGGACAAGATGCTCCAGGGGCGCCTTTTTTCCTATGGCGATGCGCAGCGTTACCGTCTCGGCGTGAACCATCATCAGATTCCGGTCAATCATCCGCAGTGTCCTTACCATGCTTTCCATCGTGACGGTCAGATGCGGATCGACGGCAATTATGCCGGAACGATTGGTTACGAACCCAATAGTTACGGAGAATGGCAGGAACAGCCGAACGCCAAAGAGCCGCCACTTGGGCTCGATGGTGCAGCTGATCACTGGAATCACCGTGAAGATGACGATGATTACTATTCTCAGCCCGGCAACCTGTTCCGGCTGATGAATTCCGAACAGCGACAGACTCTCTCCGAAAACACTGCCCGCGCAATGAACGGTGTACCCGAAGCAATCCAGCTACGCCATATCGCCAACTGTCTGAAAGCTGATTCGGCTTATGGCGAAGGCGTTGCCCAAGCGCTGGGTATTGCCATCGGTGGCATCAGGAAATAATCTGCGAACGCAAAGTTTACGGTGACACGTTTACGGTGCATTTACGGTGACAGTAACAGTAATGACTTGCCGTGAGCCTAAAGCGAAGAAGCGCATGCCCAAAAGAAAGGAAAAGGGTTGAGATGAATATATTTGGCAAACTGGATGCGCAGGCATATGCGTAAATACTTCTGGCAACGCTGGCACAACCGTAAAGGTCGACAAAATGCACTGCGGCGGCTTGATGCCAAATCTTATCATTTGAGGCAAGCCAGTAATTCGGTTGGTGTCTGGCGTTTGGCCCGTTGCCCTATGTTGCAAACGGTACTGAACAAAAGCAGGTTGAAACGTTGGGGACCATGGGTTCCATCAGATTTCGTGACATTGTAAGTCACCAGGTTCAACCGCCGGATGCGGAAAACCGCATGTCTGGTGGTGTGGGAGAGGTGATGGGCGCAATCCCGTCACCCCAACCCGATCCCATTTCTGCCACTCTGCCATTCCCGTCAATCCCGTCAATCCCGGCTATTACATCACCACCTCTTCACCTCCTTCTCATCACACTCTCTCTATCAATGCTAACATTCGATTAAACCTGAAAACTGCTTTTAGGTTAAAACAATACGAGTCCTTTACAAATCATGACCTGCCTCCCATTTTCTTCATGAACAAAGCTTTTATCAGGGAATCCGACCAGCCGGATGACGGCGATGAGGATGTAGTATTACCGCTACCACCTGGTGGCAAAAATTACATGACGCCGAATGGGTACACCCGCCTGGCGGCGGAATATCGCTGGCTGCTCGACCAGGAGCGTCCCGAGGTGACGGCAATCGTCTCCTGGGCAGCCGGTAATGGGGATCGCTCCGAAAATGGCGATTATATCTATGGCAAAAAGCGGCTGCGGGAGATCGATCGCCGCTTGCGTTTTTTGTCGAAACGGCTGGATTGCGCGGAGGTGGTTGATCCGGCCGCGCCGCGCGACGACTGTCAGCGCATCTTTTTTGGGGCAACGGTGTGTTTTGCCAATCAGGCCGGTGAGGAAAAAACGGTTTCGATCGTGGGGGTGGATGAAATCGATCCGTTCAAAGGTTATATCAGCTGGATATCACCGGTCGCCCGTGCCTTCCTCTCCGCGCAGGAAGGGGATACAGTCACGCTACGCACGCCCGGCGGCGTTGAGGAACTGGACATCCTGTCCGTCCATTACCGCACGATCCCGATGGAACCCTTCAGCCCGCCTTCTTCATCAGGCAGCAAGCCAGAAAACAGTTGACATGGCAGATGCTTTCTGAATATAACACCAGCTTGTCGAAGCTTTTTTAGGAGAATGACCATGAATAACGCTCGTAGATTACTCATCGCTTTTGTATTGTCGGTTTTTTATGGGCCAATGCCCATGGCCATGGCGAGCGATACGGCTGATTCATCCTTCAATTTTCAAGATGCAGCAACAGTAACGGAGGGGGTTGCGCAGATTACCGCTGCACTTAAAGCCCAGGGAATGCAGATTGTCCGTGTCATCGATCACGCAGCCGCAGCGGCGGAGCTGTCTTTGCCGCTACGCCCGACCACCGTTATCCTGTTCACCGATCCAAAGGTCGATACACGCCTTATTCAGCGCAGTCAGACCACCGCCATCGATCTGCCACAGAAGATTCTTGTCTGGGAGGCCGCGTCCGGGGAGATTCAATTGAGCTATAACCCGTCGGGATATCTCGCCGATCGGCATCGGATCGTGCCGCGCGATCAACTCCTGCGCCGGGTGACTGAGCGATTGAGCCAATTCGGTCCGGTCGAAGATGGCCTGGTGAGCGTTGAGAGTCGCCAATCGGTCGAAGCTACAGTCGTCACGTTGCGTACTTTGCTCGCGGAATCCGGATTTGGCGTCTTGCCGACCATCGACCATCAGGCGATTGCCCAGACCGCGCATCAACGACGTCTGCGTCCGACGCAACTCCTGATATTCGGTAATCCAACTGTCGGTACCCGGCTGATGCAAAACCGGCAGACCATCGGCATTGATCTGCCGCTCAAGTTTCTGATCTGGGAAGACCGGCAGGGCAAAGTCTTCATCACTTACAACGATCCACAGTTTATTGGCAGCCGTCATAATATTCAGGGACTTGATGAAATACTTGCGAATATCGCCCGTGCCCTGGCCAACTTTGCCAGCCAGGCAGCACAGCCCGCGCCTTGAACGGGCGGGTTCAGTTTCAGGGGCGGTAGAGCAGCCTGCTCGTTACTTTTTTCTGGCGCGTGGGCGCGCCAGATCATAGGTTTTAGCCAAATACTGAAAATCCAGATGGGTATAAACCTGTGTGCTGCAGATGCTGGCATGACCATCCAACGACATTGAGGAACGGGACATCCTGTCTGTCCGTTACCGCACAATCTCAGTGGAATCCTTCAGCCCGCCGTCATCATCCGGCGGGAAACACAAAAACAACCAGGCGTAATTTCCGGTCTTTTATTTGGTCTTGGCTGGCTGCTGATCAAGCCGCTTTTCAATTTCCGCCAGTGGAATCATTCCAGAGACAATCGAGCCATCTGCAAAAATCAGGGTGGGCGTGCCGGTGACGCGATGCTGTTGACCGGATTCGAGAATGGTTTTCAACGGAGTTTCGCATTCCCCGGCTTTAGGCTTGACCGCTCTGAGCATGAAATCATCCCATGCCTTGACGCGATCCGGTGCACACCAGATCGCCGTAGCGGTATCCATCGAACCATTCAGAATCGGGTATACCAAAGTGTGAATGGTGATGTTCTCAGCCTGGGCCAGCTCTGCCTCCAGTTTTTTGCAATAAGGACAATTCGGGTCGGAATAGACGACCAAACTACGCTCCCCTTTGCCCTTGACAGTTTTGAGGGCATGCTGCAGCGGCAGGGAATCGATGGCGATACGGCGTGCGTCGCGGATTTGCTGCATGCGCTCACTGGTCAGGCTGTTGCGGGTTTTGGTATCAACCATGTGCCCCATGAAAAAATAATCAGCTTTTTCATCGGTATAAAAAACCTCGCCACCGATGACCACTTCGTACAACCCCTGATAGGGCGTTTGGGTCAGGCTTTCAATTTCACTGCCCGGGAAGTGCGCCTGCAGCGCTTTCCTCAGATTTGCTTCATTCGCAATGGCAGATCCACTCATCAGCAAACCAAAGAGCACAAACAGGGCAAATAAACGCAACGATAATGACATAAAAATTCTCCAGGTAATGTCGAGTAAAACGAATAAAGTAACGGGTAACTTAGTGTGATGCGAAATATTGCTGGTTAGTGCTTAGTTCAACGCATGCTGCATGAGCGTATTTTTTAATAATGGTATTCGATTGGTCATTTCGAAACCCAGATTTCTTAACCGGATCAGGGTGGCCTGTTCACTGTCAAAAAGCTTCTGCAGGCCATCTGTTACCCATTGCATCGCGGCAATATCCTGTTTGCGATGACGCGCGTAGTGCTGGAGGATTCGATATCCACCCCCACTACCGAGCCCGGCAAATTGTTCGAGGAGCAAAGCCAGTTCTCGTGCATCACGCAATCCCAGATTCACGCCCTGCCCTGCCAGCGGATGGATGCCATGCGCCGCATCGCCGATCAATACCACTCCAGGTTTGACCAATGATTTCACTCGCACGGCACTCAGCGGAAAACCCGTTGCTTTCGTGATGAGCGATAATTTTCCCAGCGTATGGTTGGATGCAAGAGCAACCTGTTCGGCCAATGCATCATCGGACAAACCAAGCAACGCCTCCGCCTTGAGCTGATTGGCCGACCAGACTATTGACACCCGTTTGTCAGGTAACGGTAGCAGGGCCAGAATGCCATCTCGCCGGAACCATTGATATGCGGTGTGATGGTGGGAATACTCAGTTTCAAAATTGGCGACGACACCCGTTTGAAAATAGGGTTGCCGCTCACTACGAATACCCGCCTGCTCCCGTACCCAGGAATTGACGCCATCCGCACCGACCACCAGCGAAGCCTGCAGACAGACGCCATCTGTCAGCGTGATTTCCGCATGGGAATGATGCCACTCGATCGCCGCACATTGTGCGGGACAAAAAATGTGTACATGCCGGTCTGCAGCAGTCAATCTATCCCAAATGGCATGCTGCAGCTCACGGTTCTCGGCAATGAAGGCAAGCTCGGGCACACCACTCTCGTAGGCGCTGAATTCCAGCCTGGATGTCTGATCATCTCCATGTACCTGCATTTTATAAACCGGGGCAAGCCGCTTGTGCGGCAGTTGCTGCCATACCCCTATTTTTTGTAGAAATTCGGCACTGCCGGGGCTGATGGCGTAGATTCTGCTATCCCAATTATCATCACCCGGGAGCGGTATCGGCGGTTTCGCTTCGATAATGGCAAGTTTCAGGCCGGTATGTCTCAACGCCGCCAGCAGGCTCGCCCCCACCAGCCCTCCTCCGATTACGACAACATCAAATTTCATGATGGAATCCATTCCTGGTATTTAATCTGGCTGACAGGATAACGCATTACTTCCAGCGTAACCACACGCGTAACTGCCTGAACGATTCAGGATCGATACCATCCGGCAGAATCACGACCGTGCGACGCTGAAGGTAACGATTGGTTTTCAGACAGAGCACCGTCAGATAAGGTGCCACAAACGTACCGTTATCAATCACGTAATCCAGGCAATCATCTGACAGGAGACGCGCCTGACAGACGTGTTTACCTGTCAGGCGCAGGGCAACCACGGATTGCGCTGACCGCAACCAGGCATGACGCCATAAGGTATGACCAAGACTGCTCACTAACAGTACGATGGTGGCGATGGTGATCACCACCGGATAATTCTGGATTGCGGGTAAAATCGCCACCGCAGCAAAACTGTGTGCCATTACCATTATCCAGACAACCTGCCGGGACGGATAAAGTTGAACATTTAATTCAGACAAGGCAGTTTCTCAAAAAAAGAGGAGCGGACCGGCAAATTTTACCTGAATCCTTGTTACCATTACCCCCCTCTCTCTATTTACGCTCTGAGTGACATCAGTTTGCCATTCACAATTAAGGATAATTCACCATGAAAACACGCGCCGCAGTCGCCTGGCAAGCGGGTCAGCCACTGACGATCGAAGAAGTTGATCTCGCCGGACCTGAAGCAGGCGAGGTGCTGGTTGAAATCAAGGCGACCGGTATTTGCCATACCGATTATTACACCTTGTCCGGGGCGGATCCCGAGGGATTGTTTCCCGCTATTCTCGGTCATGAAGGTGCGGGGGTCGTGGTTGAAACGGGCGCCAATGTCCGATCACTCAAAGCGGGCGATCATGTTATTCCGCTGTATACGCCGGAATGCCGGGAATGCAAGTTCTGCCTGTCGCGCAAAACCAACTTGTGCCAGGCGATACGCGCCACTCAGGGACGCGGGTTGATGCCGGACAGTACATCGCGTTTTTCGCTGCATGGCAAACCCATCCTGCATTACATGGGAACATCGACGTTTTCCAATTTTATTGTCGTTCCTGAAATCGCTCTTGCCAAAATTCGTAACGATGCGCCGTTTGACAAGGTTTGCTATATCGGCTGCGGGGTAACTACCGGTATCGGTGCGGTGGTTTTCACAGCCAAGGTGGAGGCTGGCGCGAATGTGGCTGTTTTTGGATTGGGCGGTATCGGCCTGAATGTCATCCAGGGTGCGCGCATGGTTGGCGCAGACCGCATCATCGGGATTGATATCAATCCAGAACGTGAGCAACTGGCGCGGGAATTTGGTATGACCGATTTTCTCAATCCCCATGAGGGGGTGGATATTGTTGACGCTATCGTACAAATAACGGGGGGTGGAGTCGATTACAGTTTCGAATGTATTGGTCGTACCGATGTCATGCGGCAGGCGCTGGAATGTACCCATAAGGGCTGGGGGCGCAGCATCATCATCGGTGTTGCCGCAGCAGGTGCGGAAATCAGCACACGCCCGTTCCAGCTGGTGACCGGCAGAAAATGGGAAGGTTCGGCCTTTGGCGGCGCCAGGGGACGCTCGGATGTTCCCAGGATTGTAGACTGGTACATGCAGGGCAAGATTAAAATCGACCCTCTGATTACGCATACGCTGAAACTGGAAGATATCAATGAAGGTTTCCAGCTGATGAAAACTGGCCAATCGATCCGTTCCGTTATTGTTTACTGATTACGGAGAAGATACATGCCCAGCAAACTAAAAGTCAGAAGCCAGCATCTCTGTTTCGGCGGAATACAGGGTTTCTACGAGCATCATTCGCAGATCATCGATTTGCCGATGCGCTTTTCAGTATATGAACCCCCGCAAACTCAGCATTCCAGGCGACCAGTATTGTTTTTTCTCGCCGGACTCACCTGTACCGAGGAAACATTCATGATCAAGGCTGGCGCACAGCGTTATGCTGCCGAACGGGGAATATTACTGGTCAGCCCGGACACCAGCCCGCGTCATACCGGTATAGCTGGAGAAGCAGAAGACTGGGAAGTGGGAACCGGAGCCAGTTTTTATCTTGACGCCATCGAAGCGCCCTGGTCACGATATTTCCGTATGGAAAGCTATCTGACTCAGGAGCTGCTGGAGATCATTGTCCAAAAGTTTCCAGCTGACCCCGAGCGGATCGGCATTTCTGGCCATTCGATGGGCGGGCATGGTGCACTCACGCTGGCCATGCGTCACCCACAAATCTTTCGCTCGGTTTCCGCTTTCGCACCAGTCGCCGCACCCGTCAACTGCCTGTGGGGACAGAAGGCTTTCAGCCGTTATCTGGGAGAATCCACTGAATTATGGAAGAAACACGATAGTACCGAATTGATTGAATCTGGTCACCACTTGCCTGCTCCCCTGATCGATCAGGGTATGAATGATCCGTTTCTGACCGAACAGCTCCATCCGGATTATTTCGAAACTGCCTGCCAAAAAATGAACCAGCCATTGACACTGCGTCGCCACCCAGGTTATGACCACAGCTACTATTTTATCCACACGTTTATTGAGGATCATATACGCCATCACCTGGAAACACGGATCTAACACAATCTGCACCTGCTCCCATCCCTGAACTACTGTGGTGCCCTCGCCGTGAATCGAACACGGGACTGATCATTACGAGTGATCTGTTATACCACTTAACTATGAGGGCAGATTCAGGCTGAGAACCCGGAACCGGTTTAAATTGCGGCTGTTGTACTGCCTCGCCGTGCTTAGCTTCTGCTTCTGTCACCAATGCGCGGTTGTTCCGATTACCCAGCAGCTACGCTGTCAACCAGATTATTGCAGCACACAATTTGCAGCCCCGGATTATAGCGTAACTTTGTAGTTTTTCACCGAAAAGCGCTTGAAATATTAACAATTAATCTATTATTCAATGTGCTATCAACATAACGCAGCAAATTTTATGCGAAGATTAATAATGAGTCTGGCCCATGCTCAGCAACAAACGCATAGCCTATCTTTGCAGGCAATGCCTAATAAAGGGCATCTCTAAAAATAAAATTGGCTTAGCATTAGCCATCATTTTGCCGTCAATCTGGTATCTTGAAATTCATGCACAAACCATTACACACTCGACTTAATTAACCGGATCGGCAAAATTCCAGCCTCTACTGGTTGCAGGATTCTCTCGACTGGTATTATCACTGCCTGGCAAACATATATTTAATGATATTAAAAAATGGTTAATCCCTCCTCCAGATCACCATTCGAAGAATCCTGGCGTAAACGATTCGAGAAATTCGCTGCCAAATCAGACGATGATGCAGGCGTAGCCGGCTGGTCGCCGACAGGGCTGGAGACCAGGCTGCGGTGTTTCGTGCGCTTATGGAAGCAAAATTCAGATGACAAAAACAGATTATGGCTTGATGCAGGCTGTGGTGCAGGCACTTATGCCAGATATTTGACTGATCAGGGAATGGAGGTGATCGGAATGGATTATTCCTTGCCGGCATTACAAAAAGCCAGTGCGAAAAATGCTGGTGATACGATCCACTGGTGCGCAGCTGATGTCACCAAATTACCGGTTAAATCAGAAAAATTTGACGGCGCACTGTGCTTTGGCGTAACCCAGGCGCTTAGTCAATCCAACGATGCGATTGCGCAGCTGGTCGCTTGCGTCAAACCCGGGGGAGAAATCTGGATTGATGCGTTAAATGGCAAATGCCTTCCTCACGCCTGGGAGCGTTTTGTTCTCTGGCTTGGCAAGCGTCCTCATCATCTACGTTACGAATCATCCGGCAATCTTAAACAGATTATGCAAACCTGTCAGCTCACGGATATCACCTTGTTCTGGCTGCCCATGCTACCTGCCCGCTGGGGCCGATATCAATATCTACTTGAGACAACAGGAAGCAGATGGATTTTCCAACATATCCCTGTAGTCGGGGTATTGTTTAGCCATGCCCTGATACTTCGCGCCCGGCGCAGTCAGGCATAATTTGCCACCGCTCCCCTTTCTCCTGACTTCATGAAAACTATCGCCTCGTTCTGTTTGCCAGCTGGCAAGCGCGCAAAACTTTCCATCGTTATTTACCATCGGGTACTGCCTGAGGCAGATCATTTCCTGGGTGACGGGAGTAACATTAACAGCTTTAACCGGCAGTTATGCTACTTAACCCGCAACTTCAACGTGCTTTCGCTTTCCGAAGCTGTTGAACATTTACGCGCAGCCACCCTGCCCGCGCGCGCCGTCTGCATCACCTTTGACGATGGCTACGCGGATAATGCAGACATCGCACTGCCTATACTGGAAAAACATGGTGTAGCCGCCACGTTCTTTGTCGCCACCGGTTTTCTTAATGGCGGCAGGATGTGGAACGATACGGTGATTGAATCTTTTCGCCGCGCCCAGGGAAACACCATTGATTTGCGGGAAATCGGACTGGAATGCTATACCGTCGCCACCCTTGAGCAGCGTCGTGAGGCGCTTTTCAGCGTAATTGACAAACTCAAGTATCTGGAACCCGTCATCCGGCAGTCACAGGTAGACAAGCTGGCACAGATCATTGCAGCAAAGTTGCCGGATGACCTCATGATGACAAGTGATCAGGTTAAATTATTGCACGATCATGGCATGGAGATCGGAGGCCACACCGTCAACCACCCGATTCTTGCTTCGACAGATGAAACCACTGCCCGCACGGAAATTGCTCAAGGGAAAGCGCATCTGGAAACGATTACGGGTGCGCCTGTACGTTTCTTTGCGTACCCCAATGGCAAACCGGGCAGAGATTACCTGCCGATACATGTGGATATAATCCGTCAGCTGGGTTTTGAAGCGGCCGTCTCCACCGCGTGGGGAGCGGCATGTCACGATGATGACCTGTTTCAACTACCGCGTTTTACCCCCTGGGACCGAAAAGAATGGGCGTACGTGTTACGCATGGTGCGTAATCGTTATCAGCAGATTCAAACCGCATAGCGCTCACGGTTTATTTATACCTGCACCATTTCCCACAATTTTTGTAACCGCTTAACCGAAACCGGTGCGGGTGTTTTTAATTCCTGCGCAAACAGGGAAACGCGCAGTTCTTCAATTTGCCAGCGAAATTTTTCCAGATTGGGATTAAGGGCACCGGTTTTAGGGTGTTTCTGCAAATACTGGCTATATTGTTGCCACAATCCGTTGACGATCGCCTCGTTCTCCTGGTCTCTCACAGGATTTTTAAGGTATTTGTCGATGCGAATTCCCATTGCTTTCAGATAACGGGGATAGTGTTGCAGGTAGTGCCAGGGGGTTTTACTTACGAACCCTGGATAGATAAGCTGCCGCAGCTGCGCGAGCAGGTTCTCCTGAAAAACGGCATCCGCCGTGGAAAGATTTTTTTTGCAGGCTTGATAAGTGGCGGCAATGACATCCAACAATTCCAGGAATTCATTGAAGACGTTTCCCAGCCTTGATCTTGCCCGCTCCACCTGCATCAAAAAATCTTCCCGGGTGTAGGGCAAGCTGTCTTCTCCCAGCAATGCGCGTGTTAATACGGCATCCAGTATGTCCTGCCGCAGGGTTTCCCTCGTTACCAGACTGCCGAGTTGCAGCAATAAGGTTTGCTGTCTGGCTGTGAACTGTTTCTCCAGCAACTTAACCCGTTCCTGCAGCGTCATCTGCAATAACCGGAATACGCCTGCCCGCATGCTGCCCTGGGCTGCTTCCCGTGTATCGAATAATCGGATGGCAACCTGCTGCTGTTGGTCGAGCAATGCCGGATAAGCGGTGACTGATACCCCATCACGCTCGAAGTTAACCGTGACGGGTAATGATTCAAAATCCCATTTAGTGATGCCATCCCGCTCAATCTGATTTTCCCCTGCCCTCGCGGCCTGTGTGAAGACTTGCTGCGCGGTTTGTCCAAACTGATCCTGCAATCTACCCAGGTCTTTTCCGGCAGCCAATTCATTCCCGGCGTCATCAACCACACTGAAAGTCATCTGCAGGTGTGCCGGCAGGGGTTTGTTTTCCCAGGTATCCCGTGAAAGCCGGATGGATGTTTTGACTTGAACAAAATCAACGAGGCTTGCTGCCAGGGCAATTTTAGTATGGCGTTTGTCACTTACCAGCAAAAATTGTGTCACAAAATCCGGCAATGGAATCACGTGACGACGAACCGCTTTTGGCAGCAATTTAAGATACCAGGTAATTTTTTCACGAATCATGCCCGGCACCAGCCAGTCAAATTGATCACCAGAAAATGTATTCAACAAGGCGAGCGGAATGCTTACCGTGATGCCATCGAGGGGATGCCCTGGGTCAAACCGGTAACGCAGGGGCAATTCATGCGATTCGATTAGCAGCGACTCGGGAAATTGCACTTCCGTTTCGGTATCCATTGCTGCGCGCATCAGTATTTCACGGGTAAGCAGTAATAATGAAGGCGAAACTTTTTCGGCCTGTTTGTACCATTTATCAAACAACTGCCCACTATAAATTCCGGCCGGAATTCGCTCTGCATAGAAATCAGCGATCTGAGCCTCATCGACCAATATATCCTGCCGCCGGGCTTTACTTTCCAGACGCTTGATTTCCTCGATCAATTCCTGATTGTGCTGCAGAAATGGCGCATACCCATTGAATTCCCCTGCCACCAATGCTTCACGGATAAAGATTTCCCGGGCGTGTTCGGGATCGATTGCGCCATAGGCGACGCGGCGTTGTGTCACGATGGTAAGACCATAAAGTGAAACACGCTCGAACACCATGACCTGCGCGCGCTTTTTCTCCCAGTGGGGATCAAAGTGATGTTTTTTACACAATAGCCCCGCAATTCTCTCCAGCCACGAGGGGTCGATCGTGGCGACGCAGCGTGCATACAGCCGTGTGGTTTCAGTCAACTCGGCGGCGACAACCCACTTGGCCTTGTTTTTACGGAGAACAGAACCTGGAAAAATTGAGAATCTGATACTGCGCGCACCCAAATAATCGGTGTTTGTCTCAGATTTGAACCCGATATTGCCGAGCAGCCCCGCCAGCAACGCGCGGTGTATTTCATCATAACCAGCTGGCATCTGATTTGGTCGCCACCCCATTTCACGCAATGAAGTAGCAAGTTGACCATGAATTTCACGCCATTCGCGCATTCTTCTGTGGGAAATAAAGCTGGCCTGGCACTGCGCAATCAGTTTTTTATTGGATTTTTTGTGCTTGAGCAGCGCATCAAAGTATTCCCATAATTTCAGTAACCCCATAAAATCAGAGCGCTCATCCCGAAATGGCAAATGCGCCCGATCGGCCGCTTCCTGCTGATCAAAAGGGCGGTCGCGCGGATCCTGCACACTCAGCGCCGAAGTAATAATGAGCATTTCGCTCAAGCAGTTTTCCTGCCGGGCGGCGATGATCATACGTCCGATTTTGGGATCAAGCGGCAATCTGGCCAGTTGCTGGCCGACAGGCGTCAGCTTTTTGTCCTTATCAATTGCGCCCAGCTCAGCCAATAACTGATAGCCATCGGCAATCATGCGCGGTGCCGGGGGCTGAATAAACGGAAAGCTCTCCACATCACCAATTTTCAGAGATTGCATGCGCAAAATTACACCTGCCAGTGAAGAACGCAGAATCTCCGGATCGGTAAACGGTGGGCGAGCCGCAAACTCTTCCGCTGAATACAGGCGAAAACAGGTGCCATTCATCACCCGTCCACAGCGACCGGCACGCTGGCTGGCGGAAGCCTGCGATATTTTCTCAACCAGCAGCTGCTCAACCTTGTTGCGGTAGCTGTAACGATTGAGGCGCGCGAGTCCAGAATCAATCACAAAACGAATACCGGGTACAGTCAGCGATGTCTCGGCCACATTGGTGGCAAGCACAACCCGCCGCTGTCCACCGGTTGAAAAAATTCGTACCTGCTCACCGTGGGAAAGCCGGGAGAAAAGCGGCAGTATTTCAATGCCGTGGCGGATACCTGATGAACCAAAATGGTGCTTGCGCAGACACTCGGCAGTGTCACGAATTTCCCGCTCGCCAGGCAGAAAAACAAGAATATCTCCCTCCCCCATTCTGCAGGCTTCATCGACTCCATCCCGTATTGCCTCCGGTAAATCGCGCTCATCCTCAGGTACGATATTGAACGGGCGATAAACGATTTCCACCGGGTAAAGCCTGCCGGAAACTTCGATGACCGGCGCCTGATGAAAGTGTTCGGAAAAACGTTGCGCATCAATGGTTGCCGAAGTAATGATCACTTTCATATCCGGACGCTGCGGCAGCAATTGCCGCAGATAGCCCAGCAGAAAATCAATATTAAGGCTGCGCTCATGCGCCTCATCGATGATGAGGGTATCGTAGGCCCGCAGCGTGGGATCCTGCTGCGTTTCTGCCAGCAGGATGCCATCGGTCATCAGTTTGATACGGGTCTGCGGGCTGGTCTGATCGGAAAAACGGACTTTGTAACCCACCAGTGTGCCCAATGGACTATTCAGCTCGGAAGCAATACGGGCAGCCACGGTTCTGGCGGCAATACGGCGTGGCTGGGTGTGGCCAATCAGCTTGTTCTGACCTAACCCCAGCTCCAGACAAATCTTGGGAAGCTGTGTCGTTTTTCCAGAACCGGTTTCACCGCAAACAATGACGACCTGATGATTCCGGATCGTGCGGCTGATTTCTTCGCGCCGGGCTGCAACGGGTAATTCCGGGGGATAATGCAATGCGGGAGAGGGCTGCAGCAAAATATTCAAATCCGGGTGGCCAGAAAACCTGTCGGCCCTATCACTGTTTTTTTAAGTGCACTGCTTCTTTCTGAGTGCTCAGCGAGCCTTGTTCGATAATGGCTACAGTCAATCGGGACACAGCAACACGCTTGCCGGTAGCAACTTCGCTAATCTCGGTTTGCCAGACTTGAGTGCGCTTACCGACATGCATAGGTTTGCAGATTCCGATGACATTACCCTGGGTGACAGCACGAATATGATTGGCATTGATCTCAATACCGACCGCTCGATGAATCTCGGGATCAATCGTCATCCATGCAGCGACACTACCCAGTGTTTCCGACAAGACACAGCTGGCACCACCGTGCAGAATGCCAAATGGCTGCGTAGTACGATGATCAACTGGCATATGCGCCGTTAGAAAATCCGGGCCGATTTCACTAAAGTGAATACCGATGTGCACGCCCATGTTGGCGTTGCGCAATCCTTCCAGATATTCCAGCGTGTAATCCTTGAACCAGATGGTTTTATTCTCTGTCATGCGTGGTCATTCCTATGTGTGTAATTGCCAGAGCTACGGCAGTACAACAAAATTACTGGCAGGTGCGCTATGAGTGCTACCAGAATATTGTCGGCGTTGCATCACGGCTTCGGCCAGCTGAAACAGTATTTTCTCGGTAGTATCGAAACCAATGCAACCATCGGTAATACTCTGCCCATAGACGAGTTCCTCCAGTTTTTTACCGGCGATATCCTGTCTGCCTGACTGCAAATGACTTTCGATCATCATACCGACAATGGCTGGATTACCCTGCCCGATCTGGCGGGCAATATCAGCGGCTACTTCTGGCTGACGCTGATAGTCCTTATAACTATTAGCGTGACTGCAATCCACCATTAAATAAGGCGGAAGATGCGCATCAGCCAAGGATTCCATCGCCATGGCCACGCTATCAGCATCATAATTGGGCGCCTGTCCCCCGCGTAAAATAATATGACAATCTTCATTTCCCCGTGTTGCAAAAATTGCGGTGTGCCCTGCTTTGGTTACGGATAGAAAATTATGCGGATGAGATGCTGCCTGGATAGCGTCAATGGCAATATTCAAATTACCAAAAGTACCGTTCTTGAACCCAACCGGACAGGAGACCCCGGATGCCAGCTCACGATGTCCCTGGCTTTCGGTGGTGCGTGCGCCGATTGCTGCCCAGCTGATCAAATCAGCAATATATTGTGGACTGATCAGGTCCAAAAATTCGGTGGCAGCCGGCACACCAATATTGTTCAAATCCAGCAGCAGTTTGCGGGCAAGCCGCAATCCCTTGTTGATATGAAAACTATTGTCAAGATCAGGATCATTGATCAACCCTTTCCAGCCGATGGTAGTGCGCGGTTTTTCAAAATAAACGCGCATGATGATTTCCAGGTGATCCTTGAGTTCATGGCGCAGATGATTCAGGCGTGAGGCATATTCCAGCGCAGCATCCACATCATGGATCGAGCAGGGGCCGCAGACGACCAGCAGCCGATCATCCTTGCCATGTAAAATATGGTGGCACGCCTGTCGTGCCTGAAAAACAACTTCTGTTGCCTGTTCGCTCAATGGATACTCACGGTGCAATTCGACTGGCGGCGTCAATTCGTGCATACCAATGATGCGCAGATCTTCGGTCTGATATTTCACGGCAATTCCTTGATTTTTTGATTACCTGCAGTTTTTAAAAACAGCAGGCGTGACTACAATTGAAGCTTGTCGTTGATCGTTTGGTAAGGTTTGATTTTACCGTTATCTTTCCACTTCAGGCAGTCCTAACGGACAATAATTCCCGATCACTTCCCGGCATCCCCCTCTATTGAAGCCAGGTGTTTTTCAACATCTTCCCTGCTGAATCCCAATGCACTGGCGATCCGATCAGCATGGCTGACACGCGATACGCCCGGTATCAGCCGATGAGTCGGCCCATGCTCACCGAACTCAACCTGCAGGTAATCCCCCATATTGTCTTTCTGCAGACGCTCACACAGCTCGTGATTATGGGTGACCAGAATAGTAGTGGCTCCCAATTGATGAAACCCTTTCAGCACATATTCCGATAGTGTCATTTTTTCCTCAAAAGTGGTTCCTTCCGCCAGCTCATCCAGTATCGCCAGGCTGCACGGTGTTGAGTTGAAAAAAATCTCACGGGTTTGTTTCAGTTCATGCGCAAATCGCCCCATCCCCTCATCCAGCTGACCAGGATCGGGAATCTGATAGTAAATATGTTCGGCTGGCACCAGACTCGCCTCGGTAGCAGGCACATAAGCACCCGCCTGACCCAGCAACTGAATCTGTGCCACGGTTTTGCAATAAGCGGTTTTTCCGCCACTATTGGGGCCGGTTACGATCAGCAGGCGATGGACTGCATCCAGCCGGATATCGTTGGGCACATAGTCAGGGTGGGTGTGCGCCAGCAAGGGATTGCGCGCATTGCTGGCAGTCAATTGATGATGACTATCCACCTTTATATCCGGCAGAACCATGTTGCCTGTTGAAGCTTGAGCATGCTTATGTATAGCCAGCAACTCATCGAGCATCCCCAGCGCCTCCATCGATTTTGCCAGTTCACTGCTTTTGCGGAATATTTTTTGTAATGGATAAAGAATACTATCGCGGTCGGATGCGCTTACGGCCTGCGCAATAATAGGCACAATAGGGACAGCAAGCACCAGAAGCCCATAACCAATATAACTGGCGCCCAGCTCAACCAACATGGTCTGAAAGAAATAGAGCAGTATCAGCACGATGACAAGCGTAATCGAAATCGGCAACCACTTGAATATGGAAGGACGAAAACGCGCAACGGGTTGTAAATTTGGTTTTTCATCCCGAGTTAAAAATTTACCATCAGAGACATATACCGGTCCGCGCATCAGGGAAAAAGTTCGAGATTCTCCAAATTCCTGTATGGCCTGCATTAATTTGCGTAAATACCTGCTCTCCGGTATTGGCAGCTCCTTTGCATCTTCCACCATATCCACCGCAAACCGGGTTGCATCGATAAATTGATGGTAACCATAACCGCCAAATTCCAATTTATCCGTACTCTCCTTAGGATTATCCGTGGTCAGCCCACCCGCAAATTCACCATAAAGAAAATGATAAAGTGAGGCTTCATGTGCTGCCATGGAAGTCATGAAACGTTCCAGCTGTTGGAGTAAATCTGAATTTCCCGCAATTTCCCGCAATGCCTCCTGCTTAATTTGCAGCAGGCCAGCATCGATAACTGGCCTGGCCAGGGATCGATAAAGCACGCATTGCCCGAGATGTGTTCTGGCGTGGTTGATCTCCGCAAACAAGGCATCCACTTCAATAGCCGCAAAGGTTCGCGCATCTACGACATCATAATCTTTCAGAGTAGGTTGCGTATCGCGCACTTGCGCAGGGCGCTTGTGCGAAGACAAAATGAAACTTGCCCGCCAGATAAGTATTTCATTGGGTGGTTGTGTATCATTGCGGGATGGAGGATATTGCCTTGGTTTGCAGAAAGCCATGATAATAGGTGTCCTGGATTGGTTTGGTTGACACCGGTACGCCAACTTGTACTGATTTTACCGGTTTTTATTGGGTAACTGCGCAATAGCAGAAATCTTCCCTCGTATTTTTCCTGGACACAACGCCAGCTATTTCTCCGTGCCGCGCAAATTTCTTAAAAAATACCTGCCCTCTCACGACAGTATTCGACAAAATCGTTTTGTCAGTTTCTTTGGCACGTTGCTGCATCATCCTAACCTCTGGCACTTGCACCGCCGCTCGGTTGCGGGTGGCGTGGCTGCCGGGTTATTTGCCGGCCTGATTCCAGGCAGCAATCCAGTACAATTTTTTTTTGCAACGCTGTTTTCTGTGTTGTTTAAGGTTAACCTGCCACTTGCTGTTTTTATCACCCTGTATTCCAATCCCTTCACTATCGTACCGCTGTATCTGCTGGCCTTCACGCTGGGAAGATGGGTAACCGGCAGCGAGCTTCACGATCTGCAAATGCTTGAGCCGTCCCTGCTGGATAAAAACCTTTCCGAATGGCTACCCATTCTCGCGGAATATCTGACAACCTATGGCAAACCCCTGATTACTGGCCTGGTGCTGCTCGCATCCTTGCTGGCAGTGTGTGGTTATATGCTGGTCAGGGTGGCATGGCGTATCTATATTGTTCATGCGTGGCATAAACGCGCCCGGCAACAGAAATGAAACTGCAAAATACACGGATTTTTCATGATTGATATTAACAAAACAGTACGCGCGGCAATCATACTGCTGTTTATCATCGCACTGGCCTACGCCGGCAGGGCAATGTGGCAAGAAGATCAGCAAGAAGTGGAACTGGTCGCAGTGGAACGCGGTATTGTCGAAGCTACCGTGGTTAATACGCGTGCTGGTACGGTAAAACCTTGCCGACGGTCACGATTATCTCCAGCAGCAGGTGGACAAATTGTTGATTTACCAGTCAGGGAGGGTGACCGGGTTGTACCCGGGCAGGTTCTGCTGAAACTGTGGAATACCGATCTGAATGCGCAATATGAACTGGCAAAACAGCAGCATATCACTGCCAGGAGCAGGCAGCTGGAAGCCTGCATTCTGGCGAAGAATGCCGCGCGGGAATCCAGGCGAACCCAACAACTGGTTGCAAAAGGATTTGTCAGCTCACAGCGTGCTGACGATGCCCGAGCAGCAGCCGAATCACGCCAGGCAGCCTGTGCAGCAGCCGCCGCAGATATCAAGCGTGCGCAGGCACAAATGGCGGTGATAACCGCCAATCTGGAGCGCACGGTGTTGGTTGCCCCATTTGCAGGGATTGTCGCCCAAGTGACGGGGGAACTTGGTGAATACGTTACGCCATCACCGCAAGGCATCCCCACCCCTCCGGCTGTCGATCTGATTGATGATTCCTGTTTGTATGTCAGTGCTCCGATGGATGAGGTCGATGCGCCCAAAATACAAGTAGGACAACCCGCGCGTATCACGCTCGATGCCGTTACGCAAAAAACCTTCTCAGGAAAAGTGCGTCGAATTGCTCCCTATGTCACTGAAATCGAAAAACAGGCACGCACCGTAGAAATCGAAGCCGAATTCGACAACCTGGATTCTGACATTATGCTGCTGGTTGGTTATAGTGCTGATGTCGAAGTCATCACGCAACGCCATGAAGCGGTGTTACGCATTCCTACCCGAGTCATTCGTCAAGGCAACCAGGTGCTGGTAGTAGGAGAAAATAACCGGCTGGAGGAACGCAGGCTGATAACAGGACTGGCCAATTGGGTATACACCGAGATTCTGGAAGGACTCAGCGAAGGCGATCAGGTCTTACTTGGAGCGGATAACGAGACTGTTACCGTCGGCACTCGGGTCATCGCCAGACCTCTCCAGCCATGATTCAATTAGTAGATATCAGCCGAATTTTTTATATGGGAGAACAGGCGGTCCGCGCACTCAATCAGATCGACCTGACTATTCTGCCGGGGGAATATGTTTCCATCATGGGGCCATCCGGCTCGGGAAAATCCACACTGTTAAACGTTATTGGCCTGCTGGACCGCCCAGATAGCGGACAATATCTGCTGGATGGTAAAAATGTAACGGATTTGAGTGAATCCGAGCAGGCGAAAGTACGCCGGGAAAAAATCGGCTTTGTCTTTCAGTCATTTCATCTGGTACCACGCCTGACTGCCGCTGAAAATATTGAGTTGCCCCTGATGCTGAACGGCATGCCGCCCAGTGAGCGCAAATCCCGCGTCCTGGAGACGCTGCAGGCGTTTAATCTCAGTGACCGTGCGCAACATCGTCCAGCCGAGCTATCAGGCGGACAACGTCAGCGCGTGGCGATTGCCCGGGCAACCATTATGCGTCCGACCGCTATTCTCGCAGATGAGCCCACCGGCAATCTCGACCATAGAATTGGCGCGGAAGTGATGGCCTTGCTGGAGGCGTTAAATCAAGGCGGTACCACGCTCCTCATTGTCACTCATGATCGTGAACTCGGCCTGCGCGCACGGCGCAAAATCTGCATGCGTGACGGCCAGATCGAAAGTGACACGCAACAGGGCAAGGAGCCGTGAAGAAATAAGTGCTGCCGTTATTTATGAACGACTTCTAAGCAATGAGAACGCAAGACACCCTGCTATTCGCTGCAAAAACCCTCATCAGCCACTCAGCTCGCTCCCTCCTGATCGTACTGGCCATGGCGTTAGGTGTTGCTGCCGTGATCGTATTAACCGCACTGGGAGAGGGCGCGCGCCGCTATATCATTAATCAATTTTCATCGATTGGAACCAATCTGATCATTGTATTGCCGGGACGCGCTGAAACTGCGGGTGGTTTCCCTGGTACGGCGCTTGGCCAGACACCGCGCGACCTCACGCTGGATGATGCCCGCTGGGTTGGGCGATTACCACAAGTAAGACGGTATGCGCCGCTTAATGTTGGTGTCGCGGAGCTTTCTGCTGCTGGTGCATTACGCGAAGTCACCGTACTGGGTAGCACCGCTGAAATACTGCCGATCCGGCATATGCGGCTGGCGCAGGGCAATATCATCGAGAGCGTTTTTGAAAATAGCGCACAAATTATATTGGGTGACCAGCTGGCACGGGATTTTTTTCCGGATGGTCATGCCTTGGGGCAACGTGTACGACTGGGTGATCGCCGCTTTCTGGTGGCAGGCATTCTCGCGCCACAAGGAGAATCCATGGGATTCAACAGTGATGAAATCGTCATTATTCCGATACAGCATGCACAAGCCTTATTCAATATCCGTTCACTTTTCAGGTTATTGGTTGAGGCCAGGCATCGCAGTGAAATCGAAATAACCAAAACGGCCATCCGCGAAACCATCATTCACCGCCACAATGGTGAAGACGACGTGACCGTCATCACTCAGGATGCTGTACTGGCCACGTTTGACCGGATTTTGCATGTACTGACACTGGGCGTGGCCGGTATTGCCATCATCAGCCTGCTGGTGGCAGGAATACTGGTGATGAACGTCATGCTGATAGCCGTCAGTCAGCGCACGGGGGAAATTGGCCTGCTCAAGGCAATCGGTACGCCTGCTTTGATCATCAGGCTGATTTTTCTGACCGAAGCTATCCTGTTATCGGCTGCGGGGGCGATTATGGGTTTTATGCTGGGACAGGTCGGCAGCCTGTTGCTGCGCATTGCGTACCCGCAATTACCTGCATGGCCACCGATCTGGGCAAATTTTGCCGGGATTGCCGTTGCCATTCTGGTCGGCACGTTCGCCGGGCTGCTGCCCGCAGCGCGGGCAGCCAGACTGGATCCAGTCCAGGCGCTCAATAAACGATGAGCCTGCTCGATACCTTTCGCTATGCCTGGTATGCCCTGAGCAGCAATCCACTGCGTACCCTGCTATCCACCTCTGGCATAGCCATCGGAATAGCCGCAGTCATTTTATTGACCGCGATTGGAGAAGGTATTCAACAGTTTGTCCTGGCCGAATTCACCCAGTTTGGTACCCATATCCTGAATATCAATCCCGGAAAAACCGGCACCAGGGGTACACCGGCAGGGGCAATCAGCAGTGCGCGCCCACTAACGATTGAGGACTCCCTGGCGCTAAAGACATCACAATATGCGGTCTACACCAACGCCACCGTAACGGGTAATGCAGAAGTACGAGCCAACGGCCACAGTCGACGAGTGACGGTTTATGGACAAGGGCCAGATTTCGACAAGGCATTCAACATGCAGATTGCCATCGGGGAATTCCTGCCAGAGGATGACCCGCGCACGCCGCGCGCTTTCGCCGTGCTGGGGGCAAAAGTTCACGAGGAACTTTATGGCACGATCAATCCACTCGGCTCAGTGTTACAGGTCGGCGGCGCACGTTTCCGCGTGATCGGTGTGATGGCGCCAAAGGGCCAAGTGCTGGGTTTTGATCTCGATGATACGGTTTATATCCCTACTGCTCGCGCACTGGAGGTATTCAACCGCGACGGTGTGATGGAAATCCAGGTAGTTTACCTGCCGGACGTTAAACTGGACAACGTTATCTCCGACATCAGGCAAATCCTGATTAAACGTCACGGGCGGGAAGATTTTACATTGACGCCACAACAGCAGATGTTAAGCACCCTCTCCACTGTACTGAATGTTCTGACCTTTGCCGTGGCAGCTTTGGGTGGAATCTCCCTGCTGGTTGGCGCAGTCGGCATGATTACACTAATGCATATTGCGGTGACAGAACGAGTTGCCGAAATCGGTCTGCTCAATGCCCTCGGCGCCCCCCCTATGCGCATTCGACTGATATTCCTGCTGGAATCCACCCTACTCGCCACCGTTGGCGGCGCAATTGGCTTAAGCTTTGGTACGCTGCTGGCCTCCCTGATAAAGTGGCTGGTAAGTGGCCTGCCAGTCACCATTCACTGGCAATATGTACTAATCGCATTAACTCTATCTGGATTTATCGGCCTCACCGCCGGGATTATCCCTGCGATACGTGCAGCCAGGCTGGATCCAGTGGATGCATTGAGAAAAGAATGAATATTGTTGACACCGGTCGAAAATTGACCAGAAAAGGGCACTAATACCGGTTGAAAATTGACCAGGTAATTCACGTATTCTGCTTAAGTTTTAGGCAGGAGAAACTAGAGGTGATTACCATGGTTATGTATGCAAAGATCCGTCGGATGTTTTACCGTGAACATTTGTCGATAAATGAAATTCAACGACGTACAAGTCTGTCCCGAAACACGATAAAGAAGTGGTTGCGAGCGCCAGATGGTAGTGCCGTCCAATACCGAAGGGCAAAGAGGCCTGGCAAACTGACGCCGTTTGAACCCCGGTTATTAATGGCGCTGGAAGCAGATGTGCGCCGTCCAAAGAAGGATCGGCGCACGGCATTAATGTTGTTCAAAGCGATATCGAACGAGGGCTATACTGGTGGCTATACGATTGTTTGCGACTTTATTCAGAACTGGCGCAATCAGGGCAATAAAGGCACTGCGTATGTGCCGCTCAAGTTTGCATTTGGTGAAGCATTTCAGTTTGACTGGAGTGAAGAGTGGCTAGTGATTGGCGGTATTCATCGTAAAGTGTTAGCTGCACACACCAAACTATGCGCCAGCCGTGCATTCATGCTGTCAGGTTACCCATCACAAAGCCACGAAATGTTGTTTGATGCGCATACCCGTGCGTTCACAGCTTTTGACGGCATCCCGAAACGCGGCATTTACGATAACATGAAGACCGCCGTGGATAAGGTCTCCAAAGGCAATGGGCGCGTGGTGAACACGCGTTTCTTTGCCATGACCGCACATTACCTGTTTGATCCAGATTTCTGCAATGTGGCTTCCGGCTGGGAGAAAGGCGTTGTCGAGAAGAATGTTCAGGATATGCGCCGCCATATCTGGCATGAAGCCAAACAGCAGCAGTTCAGTTCATTCGAAGAACTTAACGGTTGGCTTGAAGCGCGTTGCCGCACCTTGTGGTTAGAAATACAGCATCCAGACTATACCGGCATTACGCTTGCCGATGCGTTGGAACAAGAACAGCTTTATTTGATGCCAATGTCGGCGCCCTTCGATGGTTATGTTGAGGTACTAGCGCGTGTTTCCAGCACTTGTCTGGTCACACTGCAACGTAACCGTTATTCTGTTCCTTGTCTTCTGGCCAATCAGATGGCGGCGGTTCACTTATACGCGAACCGCATAGAGATCGTTTGTGACAATGCTGTGGTCGCTAATCATTCCCGCTTGCTGGATTGTGACCAAGTCAGCTATAGCTGGCAGCATTATATTCCGGTCATCGAGAAGAAACCGGGGGCCCTGCGCAACGGCGCACCATTTGCCGAACTACCGGCACCCTTGATACAACTACAAACAGCATTGCGGCGCAGAGAGCGCCAACAAGCTGACCGAATCATGGCCAAGGTATTAAGTTTAGTGCCGACACATGGACTGGAAGCTGTACTGGTTGCTGTTGAATTGGTGTTGGAATCAGGTGTTCTTAATGCCGAGCATGTCACCAATGTGCTCGCACGCTTGAAACAAACTGATTCACCGGCGCAAGTGGAAACGACGCTTAAACTCAAAGAAGAACCGCAGGCCGATACTGCACGCTATGACCGCCTGAATAAGCTGGAGGTGCCGCATGTCTGACATTCTCGCACAACAATTCAAGGCACTTAAGTTATACGGTGTCTCGCGTCAATTATCTTGGCCGCTTTGACGACAATTATGATGGCCGGTTGAGTTTATTAGCTACTTCATGATTTTTTCTGGTTTTTCCTCCTATAACTTTCACTGTCGATTTCGATGATGGTTGCGTGATGGATGATCCGGTCGATGGCGGCAACAGTCATCATGGTGTCGGGGAAGATTTGATCCCACTGGCTAAAAGGCTGGTTTGAAGTAATGATGAGACTTCCGCTTTCATAGCGATGGGCAATGAAGTCAAACAATACTTGTGTTTCGAATCGGTCTTTTTGACATAGCCGATATCATCAACGATCAGTACACGGTATTTATCCAGCCGCGTCATGGCGGACATCAAGTCCAGTTCTTTCCTGGCTTGCTGCAGAAGTTGAACGAGTGCGGTAGCTGATATCCACTTGACGCGGATGCCTTGTTCAATCAAATGCAACCCCAATGCTGCCGCCACATGTGATTTGCCGACACCGGAGGGACCGATCAGCAACACATTGTCTGCCTGGCTTGCCCAGTAGGTATTGTCGCGCAGCGTGATGATTTTTTCTGAGCGGCTTGAGGCAGTTCGGTCAGAGCCAGAGTGGCAAAGCTTTTGCCGCGCGGTAGTCTGGCTTCATGCGTCCAGTTGCTGATTCTGCTTTGGAAGCGCTGGGCGACTTCCTGTTCGCACAGGGCGGCGAGATATTGGCTGTAGCTCCAGGCGTGTTCTGCGGCTTGATCCTGGAAGTGCCGGTAATGCTGGCCAAAGGCAGGGAGTCTGAGTTCCTTGAGCATCAGTGGGAGCGATTCAGACATGAGCTGCCTCCTTGCGTTGCCCAGTTTCCGCTGAGGAGTTGATCGTAGGTATCCGCAGTGTGTTGTTTAATTGGGATGTCCGGCTGTGGCGCATGCTGCCGCAGAAATCGCTTTTGCAGTGTTTGCAGTTCAGGTAGCGGATGTTGTTGCAACAATTCAGCGGCCAACTGGCTCTCGCAATCATAGTCGTAGGCAAAACGCAGCACCGATACCATCCATTTGCAAGCGAGTCCGGGATCAAATTGTTGTTGTACCCGCGCCCACAGCTGGTGATACTGTGGCGTTGGCAACAGATCATCCCGCAGCCGGGAAAAGCGAAAGGCTTGTGGCTTTGCCGCCAATGCATGAATCACATGACGGTAATCGATGCGCCGGGCGCGTCCTTCTGGCGCTTTCGGATACGCGCGCGGTAAGGTAATGACCGGTGTTTGGCCGACAAAGCATTCCAGACGATCGTGATAGAGATGAACCCGGATGTTCTCGCCAATGAGTCTGGATGGCACACTGTAGAGTCCCCGTTTGACCGCTATGGTGCTACTGGTGGTCACTTTGACGGTCAGTTCACTGAAGTCCATGAAGCGGTAGCGTGGCAGTGGCTGGAGATGCGATTGCTCTTCCGCCAATCGCCCCCTGCAGCGCAGATTGAGCTTATCGACGATCCGTTCAAGAAAAAGGCGGTAGGCGCCCACACTTTCGAAATCCGCAGATCCCCGCAGTTTGATCGCCTGCTCAATCCGGTGTTTGAGCGAACCATGGGCATTTTCTACGGCGCCATTTTCATGGCTGACGCCCAGGTTATTGACCGTAGGCTTCATGCCATAGTGTTGACACAGCGCCGCATAAGATTGCGTGAGTTCTTGTTTTTGGCTCGCATTGACGTATGCGGCACTCAGGCTGTCGGTGCGATGTTCCCTGGGCACGCCGCCCAATTTATGCAAGGCGGTCTGCAAACCATCGGCCAACGCACTATAACTTTCCCCGCCCCGGATGATATGAACCGCGCGCCAATGACTATAAGCCAGACGAAACTGATACAGCAGGTGATCAAATGGTTTGCCTGCAATCGTAATTGCCGTGCGCGGCCAGGTAAAATCGGACAACCCCTGGTGCCCGGTAGGCACCGACTGGCAAAACATGACCGCCTTACCGGGACCTTGCGTTGCCCGCCAGTGTTTTACACGGCGCTGCAAGCTTCTGAGCAATTTCTCCGGGTATTGGCCGGGATATCGGTCATCCAGGTACTCCCAAAGCGTAGTCCCGGTCAGTTCAGGTTCCCCGTACAGCAATGGAACCAATTCGGTCTCCCAAACCAGCTCAAAAGGATCCTGGCGCGTGCGCCACTGCCGTTGCGACTTCTCCACCCGCACACCCTTCTCAATCCTGCGGCCACTGCGGATACTTACCCCCCGCTTTCGCAGCCGCTGTCTCCTGACCATGCCCTATCTGACGATTCTTCATATAAATAGCTTCCTGTTGATGAGTGATATGTTTTCCAGGCAAGTTCTTTCTCCTTATATAGAAAAGAACTCATACTGATACTTTCACTCAACCGGTCAAGATAATTGTCGTCAGACCGGACAGGTTAATTGTCGTCTAATAGTAGACGGTGACCCGGGTTGCAAGCCCATGCGCCACGTTATGATTGGTTCAAAAGCGCCTTGGTTTGAAATCACCGACCATTTGCCTCAGTCAGAGGAGGCGGCACCCGGTGAGTAGTGCCATGCACTTCTAACATGCCGTTCGAGAGGGACGCGCAAAAAGCGGCGCGCCTCTCAACTTGAATCGCCCCGGGTTTTCCGGAGATAAAATGATTTGAGAGGAGGAGGATATGAAAAATCAAATTAGTTATTCACCGGAAGTCCGGGAGCGAGCAGTAAGGTTGGTATTCGAGCAGCAAAAAGAGCATGAATCGCAATGGTCATCGATCAAATCGATCGCATCGAAGATTGGCTGCACAGCGGAAACATTGCGGGCATGGGTAAGAAGAGCGGAGACGGATCGAGGAATTCGAGGCGGGTTGTCGACATCGGATCGTGAGCGGCTCAAGGAATTGGAACGGGAGAATCGTGAATTAAAGCGGGCCAACGAGATATTACGGAAGGCATCCGCTTATTTTGCCCAGGCGGAGCTCGACCACCGACCGAAATGATGATGTTATTTGTTGATAGAAACGTAACCGTCCAGCGCTCCCATCTATCTTTCCTGTTGTTTAAGTGATTGAATGAACGCTGGTGTAAGCGGCAGCAATTCATCGATGCGGTTATTGGGCCAGGTGGGTAGTTTGGCGAGGGTGTCTGCAAGCCATGCGGCGGGATCGAGTTTGTTGAGTTGCGCGGTACCGAACAAGGTTTGAATGGCAGCGGCGCGTTGACCGGCACGTTCCGATCCGGTGAATAGCCAATTCTTTTTACCGATTGCGATCGGGCGGATGGTGTTCTCCACTGGGTTGTTGTCGATCGGAAGAGAGCCGGTTTGTGCGTAGCGGATGAGACCTGGCCAGCGTCTGAGGGTATAGTCGAGTGCTTTGGCGGAGCCGCCGCCATTTGCGGTCTGACTACGGGTTTGCATCAGCCAGTCATGCAATGCATGCAGTGCGGGCAGGCTTCTGTCTGCCCGCAGTTGCAGGCGATCTTCGATGCTCAGGTCTTTGCCTTCTGCTTCGATTGCGTATAAGACGCTGATGCGCTGTATCGCTGCCAATGCCATCGTGCTGGCATTGGCCTGGTGCAGGTCGAAGAATTTGCGTCGCGCATGCGCCCAGCACGCCAATTCGACACAAGGCGATGTGGCTGCGGAAAAAAGTGCTTTATACCCAGCATAGTCATCGACCATCAGGTGTCCTTGCCAATTTTGCAGAAAGTGCCGTGCATGCTGACCGCTACGGCCAGCTTGATAGTCGAAGACGATGATACGCGGCCCGGGCTCAAGATCATTGCTGCGGTAGGCCCACAGGTAGGCTTTACGGGTTTTGCCGCGACCGGGTTCCAATTGTGCAACTGGTGTTTCATCGGCATGCAGCGTGTTGCCCTGCAGTAGATGCCAGGTTAGGCGATCGACCAATGGTTGCAGGGCTACGCCGGTACGGCCTACCCATTCGGCCAGGGTGGAACGGGGCAGCGTGACCTGGTCACGGGCAGCAATCTGCTCCAGGCGATAAAGTGGCAGGTGATTCAGGTATTTGTTTGTCATCACCCAGGCAAGCAGGCCCGGGGCGGCCATGCCGCCATCGATGACTGCCGGTGGCACGGGTTCTGCCGTGATGGTTTCACAGGATTTGCAGGCGTACTGTGGGCGAATGTGGCGATGAACGAAGAATCTGGCGGGTTCCACGTCGAGCTGCTCGGTGATGTCTTCTCTGATGTTAGTCAGATCGCAGCCGCATCGGTCACGTTGGCAGGATGCGGGTTCATGCCGGTGTTCGATGCGCGGCAGGTGATCTGGCAGCGGCTGACGACCGGCGCGGGTACGCGGCACTTTGGTGGCATTGGGGGTTGGTGTGCTGTTGACCTGCTCGATTTCAGCCTCAATGGCCGTGATATCGGTCAGCGCCGATTCTTCAAACAAAGAAAGCTGCCTGGGTGACAAGGCAGACAACGCTTCATTTTTCCTGCCAAATCGGATACGGCGCAGATGCGCCAATTCCAGGGTGAGCGCCTGAATCTTGAGTTCCAGCGCATAAACTGTCTGCTGTGTTTGCTGGGTCAGATCAAGCTGAAATGCCTGAACCAGGTTGACCACCTGTTGTTTGGTGGCCGTATCGAGGTTGAGTTGATCCAGTTGTGCCAGTGAATTCATGGGATGAATTATACCATGAATTCTTAATCAACCGACTGTTAATAAACAACTATTACATATTTTCTACACCTGAAAATGCCATTGTGGCAGCGCCGATAAACGCCGCCAGTCTACGCCGGCAATCAACCATTCCCACTGCGATAGCGCTAACTCGACACACGCCGCATCCTGCCTCGGCCAGACAAACCGCCCCTGATGCAGGCGGCGCTGACATAACCACACCCCCGTGCCATCCCACAGCAAGACCTTGATGCGATTGCCCGCGCGATTGCAGAATATGAACGCCGAACCCGCGCAGGGCGGGTGACCCAATACCTGCTGCACAATCATCGATAAGCCATCCATGCCGCGACGCATATCCACCGGATCGACCGCCAGCCAGATCTTACCCGCGTGCGCAATCAACCCAGACATGACAGCAATTCTCCCAGCCATCGCGGGGAAACGCTCAGTGGTAATTCCAACACATGCGTACCGTGACAGCGAAGCTGCAATACTTCCACTGACGCTGCTGTCGGCTTGATCGTAACCGGAATCAAGGCTGGCAGCTTGATATCATCGCGCCCACGCCGGTGAGCGCGCAACCAGTTCCCAAACGTCTTCGCATTCAACCCCCGCGCCCGGCAATAGGCCGCCTGCGACAAACCGCTCGTTTGCCAGTTGCTGATATGCTTTTGCTTATCATCCTGTAATGCCATGGCTTATCCTCCTGTAAGGTAATGCAGAGGAGAATAATCCAGAAAATTGTGATTGCGTAGATGGGAGCGTTGGACGGTTACATAGAAACAAGGTGGAATATGGGGTCGAGCCGATCTGTAAGCAAATACAGATTGCCCCGTCGACTTATTATGAGCACAAAAGGCGGGAGAGAGATCCGGATCGATTGCCCGGTCGCGTCAAGCGGGACACGAAGCTGGCACTCGAAATACAGCAGGTTTGGGAAAGTAACTTCCGGGTTTACGGTGTTCGTAAAGTATGGCGGCAATTGTTGCGAGAAGGCATTAGCGCTGCGCGTTGCACCGTCGAGCGATTGATGAAGACACTTGGGATACAAGGCACCAGGCGTGGTAAAAAGTGCCGGACAACGATTGCAGATAACTTACTTGCCTGCCCAACAGATAAGGTTAACCGACAATTTGTGGCGACCCGGCCCAATCAATTGTGGGTAGCGGATATTACCTTTGTTGCAACGTGGATGGGATTTGTTTATGTAGCTTTTATTACCGATGTTTTTGCCCGGTATATTGTTGGTTGGCGAGTCAGCCGGTCATTACATACCGATCTGGTGCTTGACGCATTGGAACAGGCATTGTGTGCACGGCACGAAATTAAGGGATTAGTCCATCATAGCGACCACGGTAGCCAATACTTGTCGATCCGCTATACGGAACGCTTGATACAAGCCAATATTGATGCTTCTGTTGGCAGTGTTGGTGATTCTTATGACAATGCACTCGCCGAAGTCATACGGCACCGCGGCCCCTGGCGCAATATCGACGATGTTGAGTTTGCAACCTTGGAATGGGTAGATTGGTTCAATAATCGCCGATTGTTGGAACCGATTGGAAATATTCCGCCGGCAGAATTTGAAATGGCCTATTATCACCAACCAAGAGAGTCAGCCGTTGCGGTTTGACTCAAGGTAAATAGTCTCCGGAAAAACCGGGGCGATTCAACTTTACGTTAGGCCACTGACACATGTCCCGCGTTGTGAACGCATGGGTTCAACTTAACCGAGATGCGCGCAAGGTTTGTCGGTCAGTCCTCGACGCGCTACTGACGCAGGAAGGAAATGATGCCACTCGGCATGTCTGTGGCGCGTTTATGACCAAGGCCACAGAAACGCTTTCAGCGGTGAACGTCCTCTACGCCCACAATCTTGCGGAGCCTGCGCAAGCTCTAATACGCATTCTGTTTGAACTTCGAATCAACTTTGATTGCTTCAGGCACATGGCAGCACAAGATCCTCATGATGCTTTCTCACGACTACGCGACAGCATGATGCTTGAGAAGATCAAGCAAGCTCGAGCGTCGGGCTTCATGGGCATCCCCACCGAGATTATCCGTAACCGTCCAACGCTCCCATCTACGCAATCACAATTTTCTGGATTATTCTCCTCTGCATTACCTTACAGGAGGATAAGCCATGGCATTACAGGATGATAAGCAAAAGCATATCAGCAACTGGCAAACGAGCGGTTTGTCGCAGGCAGCCTATTGCCGGGCGCTCGGGTTGAATGCGAAGACGTTTGGGAATTGGTTGCGCGCTCACCGGCGTGGGCGCGATGATATCAAGCTGTTGATACCGGTATAAAATTGACCACCTGTGCCGGTTGAAATTTGACCAGGGGAAATCAGTGCGTAGGGTACTACGCATCTGTGGATAAGTCGACCAGACTGAGTTTGGTTTTTGCCCCCCTGTTAATGGTTTGAAATAATTGGATTCGTTACAAATCTGTAAGATTTTCTTCTGAAGAAGATCTTTCTTTTTCTCTTTCCTGTATTCTGGTTTTTGCACTGGCAGCGCTTTGTTTGTAACGGAAAGACTCATTGCCGGTTTCGATAATGTGGCAGTGATGCGTCAGTCGATCCAGTAGCGCGGTTGTCATTTTGGCGTCGATAAATACATTGCTCCATTCAGCAAACGTTAGATTGGTGGTGATGATGACGCTGGTACGTTCATAAAGCCTGGACAGCAAATGAAACAGCAAGGCACCGCCTGTTTGTGAGAATGGCAGGTAACCCAGTTCATCTAGAATAACCAGGTTTACTTGTAATAGATTCATCGCTATTCTTCCCTGTTTGCCAGCAATCTTCTCTTGCTCCAACCTATTGGCCAGATCAATGGCACTGTAGAAACGCACTTTCTTATGGTGGTGCTGTATGCCTGAAACACCAATTGCGATGGCCAGATGCGTTTTACCAGTTCCGGTACCACCAACCAACACCAGATTCTGTATTGCTTCAGTAAATTGCATGGTTGCCAACTGGTTAATCAATTGTTGATCTACTTTGGACTGACTGAAGTCAAATCCCTGTAAATGACGCAGCACAGGAAATCTGGCGGCATTGGTTTGATAGCGGATAGAGCGGATGCTGCGCTCAGTTGATTCGGCTTGGAGTAGTTGGTGCAGAATCTTGTCCGATGCATCAAGACTAGCAATCATATCTGGCACATTCTGCTGTTTCAGCCCGGTATAGCAGTCAGCCATACCGTATTATTAGACGACAATTAACCTGTCCGGTCTGACGACAATTATCTTGACCGGTTGAGTGAAAGTATCAGTATGAGTTCTTTTCTATATAAGGAGAAAGAACTTGCCTGGAAAACATATCACTCATCAACAGGAAGCTATTTATATGAAGAATCGTCAGATAGGGCATGGTCAGGAGACAGCGGCTGCGAAAGCGGGGGTAAGTATCCGCAGTGGCCGCAGGATTGAGAAGGGTGTGCGGGTGGAGAAGTCGCAACGGCAATGGCGCACGCGCCAGGATCCTTTTGAGCTGGTTTGGGAGACCGAATTGATTCCATTGCTGCACAGGGAACCTGAACTGACCGGGACTACGCTTTGGGAGTACCTGGATGATCGATATCCCGGCCAATACCCGGAGAAATTGCTCAGAAGCTTGCAGCGCCGTGTAAAACACTGGCGGGCAACGCAAGGTCCCGGTAAGGCGGTCATGTTTTGCCAGTCGGTACCTGCCGGGCACCAGGGGTTGTCCGATTTTACCTGGCCGCGTACGGCAATTACGATTGCAGGCAAACCATTTGATCACCTGCTGTATCAGTTTCGTCTGGCTTATAGTCATTGGCGTGCTGTTCATATCATCCGGGGCGGGGAAAGTTATAGTGCGTTGGCCGATGGATTGCAGACCGCCTTGCATAAACTGGGCGGCGTGCCCAGGGAACATCGCACCGACAGCCTGAGTGCCGCATACGTCAATGCGAGCCAAAAACAAGAACTCACGCAATCTTATGCGGCGCTGTGTCAACACTATGGCATGAAGCCTACGGTCAATAACCTGGGCGTCAGCCATGAAAATGGCGCCGTAGAAAATGCCCATGGTTCGCTCAAACACCGGATTGAGCAGGCGATCAAACTGCGGGGATCTGCGGATTTCGAAAGTGTGGGCGCCTACCGCCGTTTTCTTGAACGGATCGTCGATAAGCTCAATCTGCGCTGCAGGGGGCGATTGGCGGAAGAGCAATCGCATCTCCAGCCACTGCCACGCTACCGCTTCATGGACTTCAGTGAACTGACCGTCAAAGTGACCACCAGTAGCACCATAGCGGTCAAACGGGGACTCTACAGTGTGCCATCCAGACTCATTGGCGAGAACATCCGGGTTCATCTCTATCACGATCGTCTGGAATGCTTTGTCGGCCAAACACCGGTCATTACCTTACCGCGCGCGTATCCGAAAGCGCCAGAAGGACGCGCCCGGCGCATCGATTACCGTCATGTGATTCATGCATTGGCGGCAAAGCCACAAGCCTTTCGCTTTTCCCGGCTGCGGGATGATCTGTTGCCAACGCCACAGTATCACCAGCTGTGGGCGCGGGTACAACAACAATTTGATCCCGGACTCGCTTGCAAATGGATGGTATCGGTGCTGCGTTTTGCCTACGACTATGATTGCGAGAGCCAGTTGGCCGCTGAATTGTTGCAACAACATCCGCTACCTGAACTGCAAACACTGCAAAAGTGATTTCTGCGGCAGCATGCGCCGCAGCCGGACATCCCAATTAAACAACACACTGCGGATACCTACGATCAACTCCTCAGCGGAAACTGGGCAACGCAAGGAGGCAGCTCATGTCTGAATCGCTCCCACTGATGCTCAAGGAACTCAGACTCCCTGCCTTTGGCCAGCATTACCGGCACTTCCAGGATCAAGCCGCAGAACACGCCTGGAGCTACAGCCAATATCTCGCCGCCCTGTGCGAACAGGAAGTCGCCCAGCGCTTCCAAAGCAGAATCAGCAACTGGACGCATGAAGCCAAACTACCGTGCGGCAAAAGCTTTGCCACTCTGGCGCTGACCGAACTGCCTCAAGCCGCTCAGAAAAAAATCATCACGCTGCGCGACAATACCTACTGGGCGAGCCAGGCAGACAATGTGTTGCTGATCGGCCCCTCCGGTGTCGGCAAATCACATGTGGCGGCAGCATTAGGGTTGCATTTGATTGAACAAGGCATTCGCGTCAAATGGATATCAGCTACCGCACTGGTTCAACTCCTGCAGCAAGCCAGGAAAGAACTGGACTTGATGTCCGCCATGACGCGGCTGGATAAATACCGTGTACTGATCGTTGATGATATCGGCTATGTCAAAAAGACCGATTCGGAAACACAGGTATTGTTTGACTTCATTGCCCATCGCTATGAAAGCGGAAGTCTCATCATTACTTCAAACCAGCCTTTTAGCCAGTGGGATCAAATCTTCCCTGACACCATGATGACCGTTGCCGCCATCGACCGGATCATCCATCACGCAACCATCATCGAAATCGACAGTGAAAGTTATAGGAGGAAAAACCAGAAAAAATCATGAAGTAGCTAATAAACTCAACCGGCCATCATAATTGTCGTCAAAGCGGCCAAGATAATTGACGCGAGACACCAAATCTCCTGACAAGCGGATCATCTATGCACGCAAGGTCGAGACAGCATTCAACCGTATCAGGAATCAGCAGTAATGCAAAAGTTTTTCATCATCATGCTCGGATTAATGCTGATTGCCTGTGCTGGCCAGCCGAAGCCCATGCCCAGGATACTAATTGAACAACCACCCAAAAGATTCTATGAGATTGCCTGGTTCGATGAAGACTGGCGCATCTGCGAAGTGGGTATCAATTGCATCAGGCCAACGAGGAAATCACTGATTCATACTATTTCTATTTCCTCCGTGAGCGGCAATGTAACCAAGCCTTTCGCACATTTGCGTTTTGATTTCGATCAGGCTGACAGCCACGACATCCACGCCCTCGAAACACTCCTGGCAGCAATCTCGGATACGGATCATATACGCATCGAGGGTTATACCGACAGCACCGGAGAAAAAGAATACAACCAGAAGCTCGCCGGGCGGCGGGCTGAATGGGTAGCTGCGTGGATCAAATCACGCGGTATCAGGAATCCACTGGAAATCAGAGCCATGGGCAATTGTTGCTATCTGGCGGATAACCAGACGGATAGGGGGCGCGCGCTTAACCGCCGCGTTGAAGTGAGCTTAATCAAAAAGGAGACACTATGAACCAAACTGTAACCATTGAGAAGCTCCCTCGTTCGAGGGAGGCAATCAAGGATATGGTCATTGCCGGTGCCTTTATTGCCATGGGGGTGTTGATGCCGGGCGGCATGCTCGACAACGCCTTTCAGGTGCATATAGGCGGGATTGCCCTGGGCATGGGCTTCGGCTGGCTGGTCAAATCAATCATTTGCCATAAAACTAAACCAGGAGTAAACCATGTTTGAAATTAACAAGAAATCTTTAATCTTTTTAGCATTACTTATGGCCCTATCGCTGGTCATTGTGGGTGATGCGGTGTCCGGCACGACCGGCGCTTCGTTCACCGCCCTGTACACTTTTTTCAAGGATCTGGTTCTGGGTTTTGGTGGTAAGGCCATATCGATTGCCGCTGTTGCTTTGGGCGGCATTATCTCCATCGCACGAGTCAATCCGATTCCAGTACTAGCAGGAGTTGGCTTTGCGATTTTCATGCAATTCACACCAGGCATCATCGAGGCCATCATGTCTGCAACCATCTAGGTAGGAGGTGACAAATGAATGGCGATGAAAGCGGATTTATACCAACCTTCCTCGATGCGCGGGAGCGATTTCTCTGGTGGGAGATCGATCAGCTTGTTCTGGCAATCATGCTGATTGGCATCGGCCTTGCCCTTGGTATGGCCATGATTGGTCTGGTCTGTGGTACTTCAGCAGCGTGGCTTTATGGTCGGATGAAGGCTGGGAAACATTCGCGTTTCGCCATTCATGTCCTCTACTGGTGGCTTCCAGGCAGTCTGTTCATAAAACCTAAAACCCTGTCATCTTCCAGTCTGCGCTATTTTCTGGGTTGATCATGTTATTCAAAAAATACACCGATGAACGGGCCAACGCCGCACTGGAAATCCGTTTCATGCGCCTCCTGCTGGCAGCACTCGTGCTGATCATCATGCTGGAAAGTATGGCAATACTCAATTTACAGGGAGATGCCCGCACAGTACTGGTGCCGCCACAGATCAAGCAGGGTTTCTGGATATCGAACAACGCAGTATCCAGGGAATACCTTGAGGAAATGGCGTACTGGTATGCCGGACTGGCACTCAACGTTACGCCAGCAGGTATTGCTTATCAGAACGAACTTTTTCTCAAATATGCACTGCCATCCGAATTTGGCAGGCTATCGCAGGAAATGGCTTCCCGTTCCGATTTTCTGAGAAGAAACCAGACTTCCTCACAATTTTCGGTACAGGACATCACCATCGATGAAAAATATCTTCGAGTAGCACTCTCCGGCAAGTTGCATACGTGGGTAGCCGATAAAAGGGCTGGTGAGCGCGATGCGACCTTCATGATCGGATTCAACTATCTAAATGGAAAACTCTATGTTTCGGATTTTCGTGAGACGACCCGACAGAATCCTCTGGATGATGCTGACGCTGCTAAGTCTTAATACGACGGCAGCGCAGCTTTTACAGGGGGAACCAGATGAAACCCTGCATGCCACGGTTTCTCGCTCGGAACCGACGCTCGTGCGGGTGGAAGGCAGCCGTATCACACGGGTATACGGCGCAGAAGGAGACTTTACCGCAGTGCCAGACAGCGAAACCGGTGCCGCCTATATCAAGCCGATGGCAGACAAATCGCATATAAGCATATTCATCACCGATGAATCGAAGCATACCTGGAAACTTCTGCTGGCTATCATCGACAAGCCAGCCGACACCATCGTAATCCATGGGAGAAAAAAGTCTGTCAGAACAGTTGAGGCAGATCATGACATGGAGCGCAATCGCGCCATCAAGCACATGATCCTTGCACTGGAATCGCCACAGATGGAATCACGCTCAGTCAACCGTGTGGTGCCACTATGGAACGATGTGATGTTTGTTCTCACCGCCACGGTAGATGGACGCTACACAGGGGAAAAGTACCGGATGAAGAACACATCCAGCCATCAACTGGTAATCGATGAGCGTGAGCTTTACCGGCCAGGAGTCGTCGCCGTATCAGTCGAGCGTCCCGTTCTGAATCCAGGAGAAGCATCGGATGTATTCATTATTCTGGAGAATTCACATGAGTAATGATTCTGCCACAAGCTTTGCTGAATCCCTCAAGAATCTGTCGGTAAAAGCCAGGCAAAATTTGCTGCTTTCCGGACTGGCAGTTGTTTTTTTTGCGCTGGTATTTGGTGGAGTTTATCTATGGGACAACCAGGAACCGATGCTGATTCCTGCCATGGAACAGAAACCGGATACGCGCAACATTTCCGCGCCCGGTGCCCAGGTTGATCCACGCGAGGTCTGGATGTCGCAATCGGCACAACAGTTGTTGCAGATGGATGAAATCATTCGCGCCATGAAACAACAGATAACAGATCTGGAGCGCAAGCAGGAACAGGAACCACAACCCGGAAATTTCTTTGCCCCATTACCACCGCCCGTCCAGGAGCTAACCGCCCAGGCCGATTCCTTCAAGACGGAAATACCGCCACCGCAGCCATATCTTCCACCTCCCATGCCGGAACCAGGTACTGCTGTTGAAGCTGCACCACCGCCCGTGCCAGGTATCGCGGTATTCCAGATGGCGGCAACCAACCCACAGGCTACGCCCGAAGCTAAACCGGAGCCACCCAAAACCTACATTCCTTCAGGCACATTCATGCGATCAGTCCTGCTAGGCGGAATGGATGCGCCAACCGGTGGCCAGGCACAGAACAACCCGATGCCTGCATTGCTTCGAGTGCAGGACAATGCTTTCCTGCCAAACCGCTACCGGGCGAAACTCAGGGAATGCTTCGTTCTGGGTTCCGGCCATGGCGACATCAGCTCGGAGCGTGCCCACATAAGACTTGAATCGCTTTCCTGCACACTCAAAGACGGCAAGGTCGTCGATGTGCCTGCCAAGGGCTATATCGTGAGCGAAGACGGCAAAGCCGGATTGCGCGGGAGACTGATCAGCAAGCAGGGTCAGATAATCGCCAATGCGCTCATGACGGGCATTATTGCTGGTATCGGTCAGGGATTGCAACAAAGTGCCACCTCATTTTCAACCAGCGCACTGGGGACGGTCGGCACTATCAACGGCGCGGGCAATCAGTTCCGCGCAGGAATGGGTGCGGGCATCGGTCGCTCGCTTGATCGCGTATCGCAATATTACATTCGCCTTGCTGAACAGCTCTTTCCGGTCATCGAGGTCGATGCGGGTCGAGTTGTAGAGGTAGTGCTGACCAAAGGCATCGAATTTGAAATAGGAGATGAGCAGGAAATGATCGGTCTTGGAGAACCGCGCAACAAGCTGCGCCGCACGGCAGGAAGAAGGGGCTAGACATGACATCGCAAAGGATGATTTCTGCCATTGCAGTATTGCTGATGGCTTTTTCCGTAAAAGCCAATGATGTTACCGCCGAAGTGAAGCAGCGTCTGCAAACGCTCTATCCTGCAACCGAGTTCACCCGTGTCCAGCCAAGCCACATCGAAGGTGTTTATGAGGTGGTCATGGGCAAAAATATTGCCTATACCGACCCAAGCGCCCGCTACCTGATTTTTGGACATCTGTTCGATATGGCCGAGCAACGGGATTTAACCGCAGAAGTCCTGGAAACTCTGAACCGGATCGATGTGTCGTCGCTACCGCTCGATGATGCCATCAAAGTTATCCGGGGCCGGGGCAAGCGCAGTTTGTTCGTGTTTTCCGATCCCGATTGCCCTTACTGCCGCAAGCTGGAATCCGAGCTATCCATGCTGGATGACGTAACCATTTACACATACCCGTATCCCATCAAGGAATTACATCCCCAGGCAGCGCACAAGGCGCGTCTTGTGTGGTGTGCCCAGGACAGATCCACCGCCTGGAATGATTTAATGATTAAAGGGCAGATACCACAGACTGGCACGGATGATTGCCAGAACCCCATTAACAATAACGTGGCGCTTGCCCGTAGCCTTGGAATAGATGCCACACCCACGTTGATTCTAGGTGATGGCAGCGTAGTGCAAGGCGCAATGGCCGCATCAGAAATCGAAGCATTACTAGCCAAAGGAGCGCAAGAATGATTAAACCTGTCTTCCTGATTCCACTGCTGCTGATATTTGGTGGATGTACCACAATCTCCGGATATGACAGCAAAAGTAAATTCTCCTGCAAGGCACCCAATGGCGTTTCCTGCTCCTCGATGTCTGGTGTTTACGCGAATGCTGTCCAGGACAATCTTCCTGGCTTGCGCCGGAGCAGCGGCACAGACAATCAGTCTGCGTCCAGAACGGAAAAAGTTGGCAAATCGGATACAACACAACAGCCAACGGGTATAGAGGAGCGCACCGCATATCACATCACCGGCAGACCCCCCCAATCGGGTGAGCCAATCCTCATCAAACCCAAACTGCTTCGGGTCTGGATTGCACCCTGGGAAGATGCTGACGGCGACCTGCATGATCAGTCATATATCTACATGCTCGCCGACTATGGCCGTTGGGTTATCGAACACCATCGCCAGCGCATCGTCGATGAATACCGTCCAACCTCTCTTGTAACAATTGGTGACAATCTCAAGGACATAGCCAGCGAACAATCTGCAAAAAAGGCAGATTTCCGGCAGTTCTCACCCCTGCCGCAGCCACCTCAGCCATCGCAGTATTCAGCACCGCCATCACCTATGCGACAACAGCATGCTCCCTTACCACAAGATGACATCTATCCGGAGGAACAATTTTGAGTGTACTGGCCGATCTTAAAACGATTTTCATGGGTGAACGGCTCGATCCCTCTGATCTGGTGCCGCGCAAGCTGCTTAAAGAAATCGCTTCGATTCCTCGACTGGCAGGAATTATGCCGTATTCATCCTGGCTACCGGAAGAAAAATTGTTTGTGCTGGATCATGGCGCATTCAGTGAGAAACCGATGCAAAATCTCGGTTTTTGTATCGAGACTCCTCCGCAGACCGGTTCCAACGAAGAAATGGAGCGGGTATTGAGCAGTTTGTTTCTGTCTTGTCCGGCGGGCACCGGTATCCAGATCTCCCTGTACGCAAGTCCCCATATTCTGCCTGTTTTGCGCAAACAGTCAGAGATGCTGCCGGTAGATCGTAACCGTCCAACGCTCCCATCTATCTTTCCTGCTGTTTAAGTGATTGAATGAACGTAACCGTCCAGCGCTCCCATCTATCTTTCCTGCTGTTTAAGTGATTGAATGAACGCTGGTGTAAGTGGCAGCAATTCATCGATGCGGTTATTGGGCCAGGTCGGTAGTCTGGCGAGGGTGTCTGCAAGCCATGCGGCGGGATCGAGTTTGTTGAGTTGCGCGGTACCGAACAAGGTTTGAATGGCAGCGGCGCGTTGACCGGCACGTTCCGATCCGGTGAATAGCCAATTCTTTTTGCCGATTGCGATCGGGCGGATGGTGTTCTCCACCGGGTTGTTGTCGATCGGAAGAGAGCCGGTTTGTGCGTAGCGGATGAGACCTGGCCAGCGTCTGAGGGTATAGTCGAGTGCTTTGGCGGAGCCGCCGCCATTTGCGGTCTGGCTACGGGTTTGCATCAGCCAGTCATGCAATGCATGCAGTGCGGGCAGGCTTCTGTCTGCCCGCAGTTGCAGACGATCTTCGATGCTCAGGTCTTTGCCTTCTGCTTCGATTGCGTATAAGACGCTGATGCGCTGTATCGCTGCCAATGCCATCGTGCTGGCATTGGCCTGGTACAGGTCAAAGAATTTGCGTCGCGCATGCGCCCAGCACGCCAATTCGACGCAAGGCGATGTGGCTGTGGAAAAAAGTGCTTTATACCCAGCATAGTCATCGACCATCAGGTGTCCTTGCCAATTTTGCAGAAAGTGCCGCGCATGCTGACCGCTACGGCCAGCTTGATAGTCGAAGACGATGATACGCGGCCCGGGTTCAAGATCATTGCTGCGGTAGGCCCACAGGTAGGCTTTACGGGTTTTGCCGCGACCGGGTTCCAATTGTGCAACTGGTGTTTCATCGGCATGCAGCGTGTTGCCCTGCAGTAGATGCCAGGTTAGGCGATCGACCAATGGTTGCAGGGCTACGCCGGTACGGCCTACCCATTCGGCCAGGGTGGAACGGGGCAGCGTGACCTGGTCACGGGCAGCAATCTGCTCCAGGCGATAAAGTGGCAGGTGATTCAGGTATTTGTTTGTCATCACCCAGGCAAGCAGGCCCGGGGCGGCCATGCCGCCATCGATGACTGCCGGTGGCACGGGTTCTGCCGTGATGGTTTCACAGGATTTGCAGGCGTACTGTGGGCGAATGTGGCGATGAACGAAGAATCTGGCGGGTTCCACGTCAAGCTGCTCGGTGATGTCTTCTCTGATATTAGTCAGATCGCAACCGCATCGGTCACATTGGCAGGATGCGGGTTCATGCCGGTGTTCGATGCGCGGCAGGTGATCTGGCAGCGGCTGACGACCGGCGCGGGTACGCGGCACTTTGGTGGCATTGGGGGTTGGTGTGCTGTTGATCTGTTCGATTTCAGCCTCAATGGCCGTGATATCGGTCAGCGCCGATTCTTCAAACAAAGAAAGCTGCCTGGGTGACAAGGCAGACAACGCTTCATTTTTCCTGCCAAATCGGATACGGCGCAGATGCGCCAATTCCAGGGTGAGCGCCTGAATCTTGAGTTCCAGCGCATAAACTGTCTGCTGTGTTTGCTGGGTCAGATCAAGCTGAAATGCCTGAACCAGATTGACCACCTGTTGTTTGGTGGCCGTATCGAGGTTAAGTTGATCTAGTTGCGCCAGTGAATTCATGAGATGAATTATACCACGAAATCGCAATCAACCGCCTGTTAATAAACAACTATTACATATTTTCTACACCTGAAAATGCCATTGTGGCCGCGCCGATAAACGCCGCCAGTCTACGCCGGCAATCAACCATTCCCACTGCGATAGCGCTAACTCGACACACGCCGCATCCTGCCTCGGCCAGACAAACCGCCCCTGATGCAGGCGGCGCTGACATAACCACACCCCCGTGCCATCCCACAGCAAGACCTTGATGCGATTGCCCGCGCGATTGCAGAATATGAACGCCGAACCCGCGCAGGGCGGGTGACCCAATACCTGCTGCACAATCATCGATAAGCCATCCATGCCGCGACGCATATCCACCGGATCGACCGCCAGCCAGATCTTACCCGCGTGCGCAATCAACCCAGACATGACAGCAATTCTCCGTAACCGTCCAACGCTCCCATCTATCTTTCCTGCTGTTTAAGTGATTGAATGAACGCTGGTGTGAGCGGCAGCAATTCATCGATGCGGTTATTGGGCCAGGTGGGTAGTCTGGCGAGGGTGTCTGCAAGCCATGCGGCGGGATCGAGTTTGTTGAGTTGCGCGGTACCGAACAAGGTTTGAATGGCAGCGGCGCGTTGACCGGCGCGTTCCGATCCGGTGAATAGCCAATTCTTTTTACCGATTGCGATCGGGCGGATGGTGTTCTCCACCGGGTTGTTGTCGATCGGAAGAAAGCCGGTTTGTGCGTAGCGGATGAGACCGGGCCAGCGTCTGAGGGTATAGTCGAGTGCTTTGGCGGAGCCGCCGCCATTTGCGGTCTGGCTACGGGTTTGCATCAGCCAGTCATGCAATGCATGCAGTGCGGGCAGGCTTCTGTCTGCCCGCAGTTGCAGGCGATCTTCGATGCTCAGGTCTTTGCCTTCTGCTTCGATTGCGTATAAGACGCTGATGCGCTGTATCGCTGCCAATGCCATCGTGCTGGCATTGGCCTGGTGCAGGTCAAAGAATTTGCGTCGCGCATGCGCCCAGCAGGCCAATTCGACGCAAGGCGATGTGGCTGTGGAAAAAAGTGCTTTATACCCAGCATAGTCATCAACCATCAGGTGTCCTTGCCAATTCTGCAGAAAGTGCCGTGCATGCTGACCGCTACGGCCAGCTTGATAGTCGAAGACGATGATACGCGGCCCGGGTTCAAGGTCATTGCTGCGGTAGGCCCACAGGTAGGCTTTACGGGTTTTGCCACGACCGGGTTCCAATTGTGAAACTGGTGTTTCATCGGCATGCAGCGTGTTGCCCTGCAGTAGATGCCAGGTTAGGCGATCGACCAATGGTTGCAGGGCTACGCCGGTACGGCCTACCCATTCGGCCAGGGTGGAACGGGGCAGCGTGACCTGGTCACGGGCAGCAATCTGCTCCAGGCGATAAAGTGGCAGGTGATTCAGGTATTTGTTTGTCATTACCCAGGCAAGCAGGCCCGGAGCGGCCATGCCGCCATCGATGACTGCCGGTGGCACGGGTTCTGCCGTGATGGTTTCACAGGATTTGCAGGCGTACTGTGGGCGAATGTGGCGATGAACGAAGAATCTGGCGGGTTCCACGTCAAGCTGCTCGGTGATGTCTTCTCTGATGTTCGTCAGATCGCAGCCGCATCGGTCACATTGGCAGGATGCGGGTTCATGCCGGTGTTCGATGCGCGGCAGGTGATCTGGCAGCGGCTGACGACCGGCGCGGGTACGCGGCACTTTGGTGGCATTGGGGTTGGTGTGCTGTTGACCTGCTCGATTTCAGCCTCAATGGCCGTGATATCGGTCAGCGCCGATTCTTCAAACAAAGAAAGCTGCCTGGGTGACAAGGCAGACAACGCTTCATTTTTCCTGCCAAATCGGATACGGCGCAGATGCGCCAATTCCAGGGTGAGCGCCTGAATCTTGAGTTCCAGCGCATAAACCATCTGCTGTGTTTGCTGGGTCAGATCAAACTGAAATGCCTGAACCAGGTTGACCACCTGTTGTTTGGTGGCCGTATCGAGGTTAAGTTGATCTAGTTGCGCCAGTGAATTCATGAGGTGAATTATACCATGAATTCGCAATCAACCGACTGTTAATAAACAACTATTACATATTTTCTACACCTGAAAATGCCATTGTGGCAGCGCCGATAAACGCTGCCAGTCTACGCCGGCAATCAGCCATTCCCACTGCGATAGCGCTAACTCGACACACGCCGCATCCTGCCTCGGCCAGACAAACCGCCCCTGATGCAGGCGGCGCTGACATAACCACACCCCCGTGCCATCCCACAGCAAGACCTTGATGCGATTGCCCGCGCGATTGCAGAATATGAACGCCGAACCCGCGCAGGGCGGGTGACCCAATACCTGCCGCACAATCATCGATAAGCCATCCATGCCGCGACGCATATCCACCGGATCGACCGCCAGCCAGATCTTACCCGCGTGCGCAATCAACCCAGACATGACAGCAACTCTCCCAACCATCGCGGGGAAACGCTCAGTGGTAATTCCAGAACATGCGTACCGCGACAGCGAAGCTGCAATACTTCCACTGACGCCGCTGTCGGCTTGATCGTAACCGGAATCAAGGCTGGCAGCTTGATATCATCGCGCCCACGCCGGTGAGCGCGCAACCAATTCCCAAACGTCTTCGCATTCAACCCGAGCGCCCGGCAATAGGCTGCCTGCGACAAACCGCTCGTTTGCCAGTTGCTGATATGCTTTTGCTTATCATCCTGTAATGCCATGGCTTATCCTCCTGTAAGGTAATGCAGAGGAGAATAATCCAGAAAATTGTGATTGCGTAGATGGGAGCGTTGGACGGTTACAATTCTCCCAGCCATCGCGGGGAAACGCTCAGTGGTAATTCCAGCACATGCGTACCGCGACAGCGAAGCTGCAATACTTCCACTGACGCCGCTGTCGGCTTGATCGTAACCGGAATCAAGGCTGGCAGCTTGATATCATCGCGCCCACGCCGGTGAGCGCGCAACCAATTCCCAAACGTCTTCGCATTCAACCCGAGCGCCCGGCAATAGGCTGCCTGCGACAAACCGCTCGTTTGCCAGTTGCTGATATGCTTTTGCTTATCATCCTGTAATGCCATGGCTTATCCTCCTGTAAGGTAATGCAGAGGAGAATAATCCAGAAAATTGTGATTGCGTAGATGGGAGCGTTGGTCGGTTACGATCAAACTGCGGGGATCTGCGGATTTCGAAAGTGTGGGCGCCTACCGCCGTTTTCTTGAACGGATCGTCGATAAGCTCAATCTGCGCTGCAGGGGGCGATTGGCGGAAGAGCAATCGCATCTCCAGCCACTGCCACGCTACCGCTTCATGGACTTCAGTGAACTGACCGTCAAAGTGACCACCAGTAGCACCATAGCGGTCAAACGGGGACTCTACAGTGTGCCATCCAGACTCATTGGCGAGAACATCCGGGTCCATCTCTATCACGATCGTCTGGAATGCTTTGTTGGCCAAACACCGGTCATTACCTTACCGCGCGCGTATCCGAAAACGCCAGAAGGACGCGCCCGGCGCATCGATTACCGTCATGTGATTCATGCATTGGCGGCAAAGCCACAAGCCTTTCGCTTTTCCCGGCTGCGGGATGATCTGTTGCCAACGCCACAGTATCACCAGCTGTGGGCGCGGGTACAACAACAATTTGATCCCGGACTCGCTTGCAAATGGATGGTATCGGTGCTGCGTTTTGCCTACGACTATGATTGCGAGAGCCAGTTGGCCGCTGAATTGTTGCAACAACATCCGCTACCTGAACTGCAAACACTGCAAAAGCGATTTCTGCGACAGCATGTGCCGCAGCCGGACATCCCAATCAAACAACACACTGCGGATACCTACGATCAACTCCTCAGCGGAAACTGGGCAACGCAAGGAGGCAGCTCATGTCTGAATCGCTCCCACTGATGCTCAAGGAACTCAGACTCCCTGCCTTTGGCCAGCATTACCGGCACTTCCAGGATCAAGCCGCAGAACACGCCTGGAGCTACAGCCAATATCTCGCCGCCCTGTGCGAACAGGAAGTCGCCCAGCGCTTCCAAAGCAGAATCAGCAACTGGACGCATGAAGCCAGACTACCGCGCGGCAAAAGCTTTGCCACTCTGGCTCTGACCGAACTGCCTCAAGCCGCTCAGAAAAAATCATCACGCTGCGCGACAATACCTACTGGGCGAGCCAGGCAGACAATGTGTTGCTGATCGGCCCATCCGGTGTCGGCAAATCACATGTGGCGGCAGCATTAGGGTTGCATTTGATTGAACAAGGCATTCGCGTCAAATGGATATCAGCTACCGCACTGGTTCAACTCCTGCAGCAAGCCAGGAAAGAACTGGACTTGATGTCCGCCATGACGCGGCTGGATAAATACCGTGTACTGATCGTTGATGATATCGGCTATGTCAAAAAGACCGATTCGGAAACACAAGTATTGTTTGACTTCATTGCCCATCGCTATGAAAGCGGAAGTCTCATCATTACTTCAAACCAGCCTTTTAGCCAGTGGGATCAAATCTTCCCTGACACCATGATGACTGTTGCCGCCATCGACCGGATCATCCATCACGCAACCATCATCGAAATCGACAGTGAAAGTTATAGGAGGAAAAACCAGAAAAAATCATGAAGTAGCGTAACCGTCCAACGCTCCCATCTACGCAATCACAATTTTCTGGATTATTCTCCTCTGCATTACCTTACAGGAGGATAAGCCATGGCATTACAGGATGATAAGCAAAAGCATATCAGCAACTGGCAAACGAGCGGTTTGTCGCAGGCAGCCTATTGCCGGGCGCTCGGGTTGAATGCGAAGACGTTTGGGAATTGGTTGCGCGCTCACCGGCGTGGGCGCGATGATATCAAGCTGCCAGCCTTGATTCCGGTTACGATCAAGCCGACAGCGGCGTCAGTGGAAGTATTGCAGCTTCGCTGTCGCGGTACGCATGTGCTGGAATTACCACTGAGCGTTTCCCCGCGATGGCTGGGAGAATTGCTGTCATGTCTGGGTTGATTGCGCACGCGGGTAAGATCTGGCTGGCGGTCGATCCGGTGGATATGCGTCGCGGCATGGATGGCTTATCGATGATTGTGCAGCAGGTATTGGGTCACCCGCCCTGCGCGGGTTCGGCGTTCATATTCTGCAATCGCGCGGGCAATCGCATCAAGGTCTTGCTGTGGGATGGCACGGGGGGTGTGGTTATGTCAGCGCCGCCTGCATCAGGGGCGGTTTGTCTGGCCGAGGCAGGATGCGGCGTGTGTCGAGTTAGCGCTATCGCAGTGGGAATGGTTGATTGCCGGCGTAGACTGGCGGCGTTTATCGGCGCGGCCACAATGGCATTTTCAGGTGTAGAAAATATGTAATAGTTGTTTATTAACAGGCGGTTGATTGCGATTTCGTGGTATAATTCATCTCATGAATTCACTGGCGCAACTGGATCAACTCAACCTCGATACGGCCACCAAACAACAGGTGGTCAATCTGGTTCAGGCATTTCAGCTTGATCTGACCCAGCAAACACAGCAGACAGTTTATGCGCTGGAACTCAAGATTCAGGCGCTCACCCTGGAATTGGCGCATCTGCGCCGTATCCGATTTGGCAGGAAAAATGAAGCGTTGTCTGCCTTGTCACCCAGGCAGCTTTCTTTGTTTGAAGAATCGGCGCTGACCGATATCACGGCCATTGAGGCTGAAATCGAACAGATCAACAGCACACCAACCCCCAATGCCACCAAAGTGCCGCGTACCCGCGCCGGTCGTCAGCCGCTGCCAGATCACCTGCCGCGCATCGAACACCGGCATGAACCCGCATCCTGCCAATGTGACCGATGCGGTTGCGATCTGACTAATATCAGAGAAGACATCACCGAGCAGCTTGACGTGGAACCCGCCAGATTCTTCGTTCATCGCCACATTCGCCCACAGTACGCCTGCAAATCCTGTGAAACCATCACGGCAGAACCCGTGCCACCGGCAGTCATCGATGGCGGCATGGCCGCCCCGGGCCTGCTTGCCTGGGTGATGACAAACAAATACCTGAATCACCTGCCACTTTATCGCCTGGAGCAGATTGCTGCCCGTGACCAGGTCACGCTGCCCCGTTCCACCCTGGCCGAATGGGTAGGCCGTACCGGCGTAGCCCTGCAACCATTGGTCGATCGCCTAACCTGGCATCTACTGCAGGGCAACACGCTGCATGCCGATGAAACACCAGTTGTGTTGACACCAGTTGCACAATTGGAACCCGGTCGTGGCAAAACCCGTAAAGCTTACCTGTGGGCCTACCGCAGCAATGACCTTGAACCCGGGCCGCGTATCATCGTCTTCGACTATCAAGCTGGCCGTAGCGGTCAGCATGCGCGGCACTTTCTGCAAAATTGGCAAGGACACCTGATGGTCGATGACTATGCTGGGTATAAAGCACTTTTTTCCACAGCCACATCGCCTTGCGTCGAATTGGCGTGCTGGGCGCATGCGCGACGCAAATTCTTTGACCTGTACCAGGCCAATGCCAGCACGATGGCATTGGCAGCGATACAGCGCATCAGCGTCTTATACGCAATCGAAGCAGAAGGCAAAGACCTGAGCATCGAAGATCGTCTGCAACTGCGGGCAGACAGAAGCCTGCCCGCACTGCATGCATTGCATGACTGGCTGATGCAAACCCGTAGCCAGACCGCAAATGGCGGCGGCTCCGCCAAAGCACTCGACTATACCCTCAGACGCTGGCCAGGTCTCATCCGCTACGCACAAACCGGCTCTCTTCCGATCGACAACAACCCGGTGGAGAACACCATCCGCCCGATCGCAATCGGCAAAAGAATTGGCTATTCACCGGATCGGAACGTGCCGGTCAACGCGCCGCTGCCATTCAAACCTTGTTCGGTACCGCGCAACTCAACAAACTCGATCCCGCCGCATGGCTTGCAGACACCCTCGCCAGACTACCGACCTGGCCCAATAACCGCATCGATGAATTGCTGCCACTTACACCAGCGTTCATTCAATCACTTAAACAGCAGGAAAGATAGATGGGAGCGTTGGACGGTTACTGCCGCGACGCATATCCACCGGATCGACCGCCAGCCAGATTTTACCCGCGTGCGCAATCAACCCAGACATGACAGCAATTCTCCCAACCATCGCGGGGAAACGCTCAGTGGTAATTCCAGCACATGCGTACCGCGACAGCGAAGCTGCAATACTTCTACTGACGCTGCTGTCGGCTTGATCGCAACCGGAATCAAGGCTGGCAGCTTGATATCATCGCGCCCGCGCCGGTGAGCGCGCAACCAATTCCCAAACGTCTTCGCATTCAACCCCCGCGCCCGACAATAGGCTGCCTGCGACAAACCGCTCGCCTGCCAGTTGCTGATATGCTTTTGCTTATCATCCTGTAATGCCATGGCTTATCCTCCTGTAAGGTAATGCAGAGGAGAATAATCCAGAAAATTGTGATTGCGTAGATGGGAGCGTTGGACGGTTACGAAGTAGCTAATAAACTCAACCGGCCATCATAATTGTCGTCAAAGCGGCCAAGATAATTGACGCGAGATAGTCTACCGTACCCAACGCCAAACCGAAGGCATCTTGAAACGCTTGCTTGGACACATACTGCATTGTGGAGCCACACACCTTACAAAAGGTTCGTACGATTTCCGGGGATGACTGATATTGGCCAAGTTGCTCTTCACCTTGAACCCATCTGAAGTTACTGACCTCAACATATGCCCATGTGGCGAAAGCGGCACCCGTTGCCTTTCTGCACATAGAGCAATGGCAGTTACGCGCAAACTGGAGCGGGTTAGTAATTTCGTATTTGATTGCGCCACAGAGGCAACTGCCAGTAATCATCTTTTGCTTTCTAACGCCTGAGTTAAGCCGCGCCGCGCAGCGGAGTCGGCTTGAACGAATCGTTAGGGAACCTCTGAAAAACAAACATTCTGAACGGCAGTCACTCAAAAACTGACCACTACTTCAAATAGTGACGCTGATTTTTATGAAAACAGCCGTTCCTCTCTGGAAACAAGCTCATTTACTGGCTTGTTTTCAAATTTCAGACGCAACAAGACATCGACGTTCATAAGCATCACCACGGATGACGTTGGCAATGGCTGTCAGGAAGGTCAAACGGGCCGCATTTTTGGCCAGGCCGCGATAGCGATTTTTAGCATACCCAAAGCGGATTTTGATATCCCGAAACACGTGTTCGACTTTGGCGCGGCGTTTCGCCAGCTCACGGGCGGCACCGCGCAGTAGTTGAGCCGCCCCGGAATCGTCTTTCGTGAGCCTGGCCAGTTTGCCCGGACGCATCGCGATCACGCAGGCTGGAGGGCTTTCCGCCGGCATCTCCGGGCGTTTATCCAGCCCCTGATATCCGGCATCGCCATGAACAAACTGTTCCTCGCCATGCAGCAGGGCGGCGGCTTCGGCAACGTCGCTGACATGCCCCGAGGTTACTTTTGAGCGTATGCACCAACCCGGTTTCATGATCGACGCCGATATGAAACTTGCTGCCGAAAAACCATTGATTGTCCTTTTTGCTGGAATGCATTTCTGGATCACGCGACCGGCTCTTATTTTTGGTTGAAGTCGGCGCGGCAATCAGGCTGGCATCGACGATGGTGCCGGCTTTCAAGAACAACCCACGCTCACCCAGCGTTTGGTTGATGACCTGGAAGATCTGATCCATTAACCCGTGTTTTTCCAGTAAATGCCGAAATTGCAAAATGGTGCTTTCATCCGGCACGGCTTCCAGACGAATGCCGCAAAAACGGCGCAGTGATTCAATCTCATACAGCGCATCTTCCATGCCCGGATCGGAATAGTTGTAGATAATTTGCGCAACATGCGCGCGCAGCATCAATTCCAAGGCAAATGGTTTGCGGCCACGCCCATTGCCTGGCGCATAGTGTGGTTCAATAACATCAATCATAGCCTGCCAAGGCAATAACCCGTCAAGTTGATCGAGAAACTTCTCGCGGCGCGTGACTTTGCCCTTATTGGCGTATTCGGCATCAGCAAAACTCATCTGTTGGTAAGGTTTCATGAATAGCTTCTCGAAAAAGTTTGATGCAGAATTATATTACTTGCGGGGAATTAATCAGAGGTTCCTTAGCTGTCAGGCCTTGGCCCGCGCTTCGACATGCCACTTGAAATTGTTCAAGATCGCCTGCCAGCCTTCTCGCTGCTGCTCTACCGAGTGCGATTCCTCGCTGTCGAATGTGACGGCGACTTCCACGCCCTCAGGGCTCTCGTTGAAAGTTACAGCGGCATCACGGCCGCCGAACTCGTACTGGATTGCTTGATTGGTTATCACCTTGGTGTAGGTGCCCTCGAAGTCGAAGCCAAAGCTCCCATCTTTCGCTTCCATCCTCGAACAGAACCTGCCCCCATCACGAAGATCGACTTCAGCCTTAGTGGTGTGCCAGTCATCCGACGCCGCATTCCAAATGCAGATGTCTGCGGGATTGGTGTAGGCATCCCAGACTTGGCCAATTGGAGCTTGTACCGTCGTTGCTACTTTGATCTTCATGCAGCCTCCAAGTCTGATCTGACAGCTAACGTAATATAGAAAACATTCTCATAGGCCAGCAATGCTGCCTATATCCACAAGTATTGTCAAGCAACATAAACTCATTACTATTTTCATGGCATCAGTTACTTATTTGGCTGGACTTTAATTTTAGGACAGCCTAAAATTCTACGGATGGATGCTCAAGCTGTTTCTCTGATTCCTCCAAAATTACTCGATCGGTTACGTGCCGAAATACGGGTGCGCCACTATAGTATTCGTACTGAAGAAACCTACGTAGATTGGGCGCGACGATTTATTTTGTATCATGACAAAAAACATCCCAAAGATATGGGTGCGGAACAGGTACGGGATTTTTTGAACCACCTCGCCGTTGAGCGTAATGTATCGGCCTCGACGCAGAATCAGGCCAAATCAGCATTGCTGTTTTTGTACCGTAATGTGCTGAGCATTGAGCTGCCCTGGCTGGATGAAGTGATTGCGGCAAAGTCTGTCAGGCGATTGCCTGTGGTGCTGACACCGGCTGAGACTCGTCGCTTATTGAACGCGACATCGGGAACAATGGGGCTGGTGGCAAGTTTGTTGTATGGCACGGGAATGCGCTTGTTGGAGGGGTTGCGGCTGAGGGTTAAAGATGTAGAGTTTGAGCGGCGCGAGATTATCGTGCGTGAGGGCAAGGGCAACAAAGATCGAGTGACAGTGTTGCCGGAGAATTTGATTTTGCCATTGAAGGCGCATCTGGAAAAGGTAAAGGCGCTGCATGAGCGCGACCTTGAGGCAGGATTGGGTGAAGTGTATTTACCCGATGCGCTGGCGCGAAAATACCCCAAAGCGGCACGTACCTGGGGTTGGCAATTTGTGTTTCCGTCCGTGGTGCGCTCGGTTGATCCGCGTTCGGGGGTGGAGCGCCGTCATCATTTGCATGAAGCCAGCGTGCAGCGTGCCGTGCGCGAGGCGGCAAAACTGGCAGAGATTGCCAAACCTGTTACGCCGCATATCTTGCGTCATTCATTCGCCACACATTTGCTGCAAGCGGGTTATGACATCCGCACCGTGCAGGAATTGCTTGGCCACTCGGATGTCTCCACCACAATGATCTACACCCATGTGCTGAATAAAGGCGGAAAAGGTGTGATCAGTCCGTTGGATAGGTGAAGGGTATTTGTTTAAGTGAGGCGCTGATTGATGAAATCAAGTAATGTAAATAGCGCCGTTATGAATCAAGTTAGCATTATTTTTTTGGAATTACTCTTCTGCTGTTGCAAGCATGCGAAACAACTCCACAACTAAAGGCAAGGCATCCGCCATCTGGCTTAAATTCCTGGCTCGCAGGCCGGGTTGAAACGATAGCGGAAACCCGGCAATCTCCGAAGATGCCGGGTTTATCAACTCAGCATACTTTCGTATCTTCAGCTCGGCAGGAAACATTAATATTGAAACCCAATATTGGGCTTCAAAGTTGACTTCACCATAAGCCAAAATAACTCACTATCATTTTAGCAATAAGTGCGCCCCGTCTACTTTTAGAAAAAAATAATGTTCGGTTTTCGGAATACCTTCCTTGTGCTTCTCCGAAAAGCTATCTGATTTTATTTTGTAGAATAGCTAAAAGAAGAATACGATAAACAGTTGCAACTTTATAAACTCAAACTGGACCGATCATGCAAGTGAATGCCAAGAATTTTGAAGAATATGAATTGCTGCAGGATGAAATATGCGCTGAGCGCATCATTGCGGCCAAAAAAATGCTCGGTAAACGGGCGGTCATTCTGGCGCATCACTATCAACGCGCAGATGTTTATCGGCACGCCGATCTTACTGGCGACTCGCTGAAACTTTCTTTTCAGGCAGCACAGACGGATGCGGATTACCTGGTATTTTGTGGAGTGCATTTTATGGCAGAGGTGGCTGATATTCTGTCTGGCCCAAAACAGATCTCCATTTTGCCGGATCTGTCAGCGGGTTGCTCCATGGCGGATATGGCTGACCTTGGCAAGGTCGAACGCGCCTGGCGAGAATTGGGTGAGGTACTTAACCCGGATGACATGGTCACACCAGTCACTTATATCAATTCCAGCGCAAGCCTCAAAGCTTTTTGTGGCAAACACGGCGGCATCGTGTGTACTTCCAGCAATGCCGTAAAAATCCTGCAGTGGTCATTTAACCGCCGTGAAAAAGTGTTATTTTTCCCGGATCAACACCTGGGGCGCTGGAGCGGTCACAAGATGGCACTTCCTCTGGAAGAGATGTGTGTTTGGGACTTTGACCAGCCCATGGGTGGTCTATCACCTGAGCAGATCAGAAAAGCCAAAATTCTGCTATGGAAAGGGCATTGCTCCGTGCATCAGATGTTCCAGCCCCAGCATATTCTGCGCTTTCGCAATCAACACCCGGATGGTCTGGTGATTTCTCACCCGGAATGCAGTTTCGAGGTCTGCAGCGCATCGGATTATGTTGGCTCAACTGAATATATCATCAACACCATTAGAGATGCCAAACCAGGTACCCGCTGGCTGGTTGGGACTGAACTGAATCTGGTCGGACGTATTGCAGAAGAATTCAAAGTGGATGGAAAAATTATCCAATTCATGTCTCCCATGGTGTGCATGTGCTCAACCATGGCTCGTATTGATCCGCAGCACCTGGCCTGGACACTGGAAAATCTGGCCCAAGGGCAAATAGTCAACCAGATCAAGGTGCCCGATCGCGAAGTACAGCCAGCTAAATTAACGCTGGAACGTATGCTGGATGTTTCAAAGTAATTGAGTCTGCGTGTACACCATCCATGCCCAATCGAACCCTGCATATCGCTACTTACAATATACACAAGGGGTTATCCTGCTTCAACCAGCGCGTAATGCTGCACGAACTGCGTAACCGGCTGCGCGGCCTCGGCGTGGACATTATCTTTCTGCAGGAAGTTATTGGTGAACACTCTCGCCTTGCCGCCCGCTTCATGAACTGGCCGGAAAGTTCGCAGTATGAATTTCTGGCCGATACCATCTGGCCGGATTACGCTTATGGCAAGAACGCCGTCTATGATCATGGTCATCATGGAAACGCCATCCTCAGCCGCTTTCCCATCCTGCGCTGGGAAAATGAAGATATTTCCGCCCACCGTTTTGAAAGTCGTGGATTACTCCATTGCGAAATTACCATTCCGGGATGGGAAGTATCACTGCACTGTATTTGTGTACATTTAGGGCTATTCAAGCGCGGACGGGGGCAACAACTTCAGGCAATAGAAGAGCGTATTCGACAACTCGTACCCGCTAATGCACCTTTGGTTGTCGCAGGTGATTTCAATGACTGGCGTGGCACGGCAAATCCACTTTTGTGTGATCGCCTGAAACTCACGGAAGTTTTTCGGCATACCCATGGAAAAAGTGCGCGCAGCTTTCCTTCTTTTCTGCCGTTGCTGCGCCTGGATAGAATCTATATCAGAGGTTTTGAAGTAAAACACGCGCGGGTTCTACACAACCGCCTCTGGTCAGGTATCTCTGACCATGCAGCATTGTCCGCCAACATTGTGCGCCGATGAGTGCGCCTGATTTCGTTGAAGGTAATCAACTCAGGTTATTGTGCACAGATGCCGAATATTTCCAGGCGCTGGAAAGCGCCATCGATCAGGCGACACAGGAAATTTTTCTTGAAACCTATATTTTTGAAAATGACGCTGTAGGACAGCGCATTACTGCGGCACTGGTACGCGCAGCCGGGCGTGGAGTGGCGGTGCATGTGCTGATCGATGGCTTTGGTTCACAAAATTTCCCAACAGCAAGAATCCAGGAATTGCTGGCAAAAGATTTACAGCTCTTAATCTATCGACAGGAGGCATTCTCATTTAGATTTAAACGGTTACGACTGCGGCGCTTGCACCGCAAGCTGGCCATTATGGACGCCAGGGTCGCGTTTATTGGGGGAATTAATATAATCGAAGATTTTTCCGGACCGGATGTCACTCTGCCACAATTCGACTATGCAGTCGAAATTCAGGGACCACTGCTACAATCGATTCACACCGCCGCAAGACACCTCTGGACGATGGTTGCCTGGGCTCACTTCAAAAGGCGCTGGACAAATTATGCGCCAGTTACCGTACCGCAATACCCCGTTGGTGAACAACGAGCTGCTTTTGTGATCAGGAATAATTTGCGCAACCGGCGCGATATTGAGCACTGCTATCTGCAGGCCATCGAATCCGCCAATAAAGAGATTCTGATTGCAAATGCCTATTTTCTGCCTGGTATCAATTTTCGCCATGCCCTGATACAGGCAGCGCAGCGGGGTGTCCGGGTAGTGTTACTGTTACAGGGCAAAACAGAGCATCTCTTGCAACGCCTCGCCACCCGCGCGCTATATGGCAATCTACTGACGGCGGGTGTTCACATTTATGAATACCGCCACGGCTATCTGCATGCCAAAGTTGCCGTAATTGACCAGCGCTGGGCTACAGTGGGTTCATCTAACATCGACCCATTCAGCCTGCTGTTGGCCCGGGAAGCCAATGTCATCATTGATGATCACAAATTTGCCCTGCAATTGCGCGACAGTCTGCTGCAAGGCATGAAGCAATCCTGCCCTGTATTACGCTATAGCTGGAGAAAACGCTCCCGGCTCGCACGTATAATCAACTGGCTTTGCTATTATTTTGTCAGGATCGCACAGGGTATGCTGGGTTACACGCGTGAAGACTATAAGTTATAGCACCACGTTTTGTTGATGCTGACAGAGAGATACCCCTAAATTTAGAAGTACCCGGAAAAACAACCTGGTTACCACGTGTATAATCAGGGCGTTTTGTTAATCGCACCGCCAATCTATTCAAAGCACCGAAAAAAATCACTTTGTTAATCCTAAGGCATGATTCGTAAATTTCTGCGCCGTATTTTTTCTTCAGATACTGACACACCCCCCTCCCGAAAAAAATTTCGTGCCATTACATTTGCTGAACACAACGTTTCCCGCAACCATATCAGTCGCGGTTCTCTGCAGGTCACACAAACATTGCAGCAAGCGGGATTTGCTGCTTATGTCGTTGGAGGGGCGGTACGTGATCTGTTGCTTGGATTAAAACCCAAGGATTATGACATTGCAACAAACGCCACCCCGGAAGAAGTGCGCAGACTGTTTCGCCGCTCCCGCATCATCGGCCGCCGCTTCCGCCTGGTTCACGTTATCAGCCACAATGAAACTGTGGAAGTGTCAACTTTTCGTGGCAACACCAGCCATGATCTTGCCCAGCCACACCTCGCAGGCGCGCAGACTGATGCCGATGGACGATTGCTACATGACAATATTTTTGGTAGTCAGGAAGAAGATGTCATGCGGCGCGACTTTACTATCAACGCACTATTCTATGATCCAAAAACCGAGGAAATCATTGATTATCTTAATGGTTTTGAAGATATTAAGTCAAAACGCCTGTCGATTATCGGGAATCCGGAACAGCGTTTTCGCGAGGACCCGGTACGGATATTACGAGCGGTACGCCTCGCTGCCAAGCTTGGTATTCAGATCGATGATCGTACCGCTGCGCCCATCGGAGATCTGGCGCCATTGCTGAGAAATGTACCGCCTGCACGTTTATTCGATGAAATGCTGAAATTGCTGTTTTCAGGTCATGCCCTTGCGGGAGCGCTTGATTTACGCATACGTGGCCTGCACCACGGGCTGTTGCCGATGCTTGATGTCATACTGGAGCAACCACTGGGGGAACATTTCATTACGCTGACACTACGAAATACGGATGAACGTGTCCAGCAAAATCAGCCTGCTTCGGTCGGTTTTCTGTTTGCTGCATTGTTGTGGCATGAAGTTCTGGCTACCTGGCAAGCGAAAACCCATGCGGGTGAAGCTTCGATTCCCGCATTCCACCAGACCATGGCGGAAGTTTTATCCACGCAACGCGCCAGACTGGCTATTCCACGACGGCATGATGGCATGATCTGCGCCATCTGGTCGATGCAGTCCAGATTTCACGCACGCGCCGGACGCAAACCATTTCGCCTGCTGGAACAACCTTATTTTCGCGCTGCTTATGATTTCATGCTGTTACGTTGCAAAAGTGGCGAAATCGAACCAGAAATTGCACAATGGTGGCACACATTCAAAGATGCCGATCATACTGCGCGGGAAAGCATGCTGGAAACGGAAACCGCCCCCAAACGACGCAGGAAACGCCGCAGCAAACGCAAGGATGTCCCGGATGAAAAGACCATAATTTCCCAGTAGTACTATGTCAACTATTCTGTTACCCGAAGCTGCCACGCAGGTTTTTATCGCGCTGGGCAGTAATCTTGAAAATCCGATAGCACAAGTTGAACGCGGCATGCAATTGCTCGGTGCACTTGAATACACGCGGCTTGTAAAGCGTTCATCACTCTACCGTAGTGCGCCTGTCGGCAAGATCGACCAGCCGGATTTTATCAACGCGGTCATCCAGGTGGAGACACGCCTCACCCCACATAATCTTCTAATGAGTCTGCTAGCAATTGAACATGCCTGTGGTCGCGTGCGTACTTGCCGGAACGCACCGCGCACTCTCGATCTGGATATCCTGCTATTTGAGAATCTACAATGTAGCGATGCAGAGCTGATTTTGCCGCATCCACGCATGCATGAACGCGCTTTTGTGCTCCACCCCCTGCTGGAAATTGCAGGTGATACCTGTATTCCTGGACAGGGCACCGCCGCAGATTGCCTGACTGCCTGTACGAATCAATTACTGGAGCGCATCATCCCATCATGAATATCAAGCATTATGGCTATATCGTCATCGAAGGCGCCATTGGTACCGGAAAAACCAGTCTGGCGCACAACATTGCTAACCGGCTTAATTGCAGCTTATTGCTGGAGCAACCACAAACCAATCCTTTTCTACAGAATTTCTATAGTGATATGCCACGGCATGCGCTTTCCACACAACTCTATTTTTTATTTCAACGTCTCGAACAACTCGATGCCATGCGATTGCAACAGGAAAAAGGATTGGCCATTGTCAGTGATTTCCTGCCCGAGAAAGATCAGATATTTGCTGATGTGACACTGAGCGAGATTGAGCGCGAGCTTTACCAGAAAATTCGAGAACGTCTCAATCCTGACCTATCCACGCCCGATCTGGTCATTTACCTGCAGGCCACCCCGGAAATCCTGATCAAGCGCATCAGACAACGTGGCGTCTCGATGGAAAAAGGTTTATCTGAAGATTACTTGTGGCGGTTGACTGAACGCTATCTGCGCTTTTTTCATACCTACAACCAGGCGCCAGTAATGATTATCAATAGTGAACATCTGGATTTTGCCCATCGTGAAGCGGATCTCGATCTGCTGCTCACCCGTATTGAACAGATGCGCAGTGCGCGCGAATATTTCAACATCAATGAGTAATGTCACCATGGATGAAACATGTGACCGACGCCATACCCGCGATTACCTGCAGCAGAAATACCAGGCTGGTGAAAAAATTGCTGTCCTGACTTGCTACGATGCAACCTTTGCAAAAATGCTGGAAAAAGCCGGTATTGACATTCTGCTGGTTGGAGATTCGCTTGGTAATGTCATTCAAGGCAAACCCGACACCCTGTCGGTCTCGCTCGATGACATGCTCTACCACACGACATGTGTGGTACGTGGTACTCGCAACGTATTTATCCTCGCCGATATGCCTTTTGGCACGTTTCAGGTCTCTCCCCAGGAAACTTTCACGCATGCGGCACGACTGCTTGCGGCAGGCGCACAGATGGTCAAGATCGAAGGAGGACGTCATATGGCAGAAACAGTCCAATTTCTCACCGATCGGGGAATTCCGGTATGCGCGCACATTGGCCTGACACCGCAGTCCCTGCATCAATTAGGGGGCTATAAACTACAGGGGAAAAAATGGGAAGATGCACAGCGACTGCGCGAAGATGCCATGGCTCTGCAGGAAGCGGGGGCCGCCATGCTGGTAATGGAGATGATGCCCGCTGCTCTCGCTGGCGACATCACTCAACAGCTCTCCATTCCGACTATCGGCATTGGTGCCGGAAGAAACTGTAGTGGACAGGTTCTGGTATTGCATGACATGCTTGGCATCTACTCAGGCAAACTACCCCGTTTCGTCAGAAATTTCATGCAGGACACGCATTCCATCCACACGGCAGTTGAAGTTTATGTCCAGGCAGTCAGATCAGGAACGTTTCCTGCAAGCGAGCATACTTTCTAGCCACATCAACATACCCGATGGAAATCATTACCTCGATCACTGACCTGCGTGCACGGCTACAGGCTGAAACATCGATTGCGCTGGTTCCCACCATGGGAAATTTACACGCCGGACATCTTTCACTGGTGCGACTGGCACAGCAGCATGCAGACTGTACGGTCGTCAGTATTTTCGTCAATCGCCTGCAATTTCTGCCTCATGAAGATTTTGACCGCTATCCACGCACCGAAACAGAAGACTGTCGTCTGCTGCAGGAAATGGGCACAAAAGTTGTTTTCATGCCGGATGAACAAATTCTCTACCCCGTTTCACAGCAATTTCGCCTGACATTGCCTGCCATGGCGGACACTCTCGAAGGCGCTTTTCGACCCGGTTTCTTCCATGGCGTAATGACTGTCGTACTTAAGCTGTTTAACATCACGCAGCCACAGATAGCGGTCTTTGGTAAAAAAGATTATCAGCAATTACAGCTGGTTCGCCAGATGGCTGAACAGCTGAATCTGCCAATTGGTATCATTGCAGGTGATACCATTCGGGCCGAAGATGGTCTCGCGCTCAGTTCACGCAATCGATACCTCGATACCGTTGAACGACAGGAGGCCAGCCGCCTCGCTGCCGTCCTTGCACAGATCAGAGATCACATTGTCAACGGGGAACGCAGTTTCAATACACTACTACAGCAGGCATCACAAACACTGACTGCACACGGCTGGCAAAATGACTATCTTGCGATCTGCAACCAACCCACTCTATTACCAGCAACCCCAGATGACAGGAATCTGGTCATTCTGGGTGCGGCCAGACTGGGTCAAACCAGACTGATAGATAATATTGAACTCAGTCTGCCGACTATCAAATAAAAATAAACAGCAACAGCTGATCTGCTTCAGATTATCAGTTCAGACCCACAGCATCATCCCCATTTCCAGTGGATGTACCAGCATGGAATGGTAAGGATAGACCCGTAGATAATACTGCTGCCTGCCACATAGCACCGGCGCATGCGTTAATTCAAACTGATGCTCTTCCGCACCAAGCTTGCCAGTACATTTGAAACGAAAATGTTCAAATCGATCCAGCCTGGTCTGGCTGTACTGACGCGAAATCAGCAATTCCACGAACACATCCTCTGGCTGTAGACCATTTAACCGCACAGCCACCTTGAAGTGAATAGGATCACCAAAAGGCAATTGCTGATCTGGCACATCCAGCCGACGAATGCTGACGCCATCCCAGGCAGAAAGTATTTTGGTTTTCCAACTGGCCACCGCTTTTGCCACTACGTGGCCATCATTCGCATAGCGCAGACCTTGCTCACTGGCGGGGACATAAAATTTTTGTATATATTCACCAACCATACGCCTAGCACCGTAGCGTGGCAGTAAAGTAACCATTGAATGCTTCGCTTTCTTCACCCAGCCAGTGGAATATCCAGATTTACCGCGATCGTAATAAAGCGGAATAACCTGATCCTGAAGCATTTCATAAAACGAACGACTCTCTTCCACATCACGCAGCTTCGGGTCGATATCTTGCGCCACTGGCTTGATTCCCCAGCCATTGGAACCGTCAAACCCCTCTCCCCACCATCCATCAAGAATGCTCAGATTAAGCGTGCCATTGATACCCGCTTTCATACCTGATGTGCCACTCGCTTCCAGCGGATAAATCGGACTATTCAACCACACGTCGACACCGGCAACCAAGCGTCGCGCCAGCCGCAAATCATAACCCTCAACCAGCAGAATACGTCCCTCAAATTCTGGCATCGCTGCCACTTCGCTGACACGCCGAATTAATGCCTGCCCCGGTTGATCAGCAGGATGCGCCTTACCTGCAAAAATCAGCAATACGGGTCGCTCCGGGTCAAGCAGAATTTCCCGTAGCCAATCCAGATTTTCAAACAACAGGGTCGCGCGCTTGTAGGTAGCAAAGCGGCGGGCAAATCCAAGGGTCAGTACATTGGGATTGATCGGATCAGCGAATTTGAGCAGCCGATCGAGATGGGCATCAGAACCATGATTACGAATATTCTGCTCGGTCAGACGCGCACGAATGCCATAAAACATTTGCGACTTCAAAGTCTGGCGAATACTCCAAAAAACATGATCCGGTATATTCTCAATAGATCCCCAGAATTCGTGATCACATAATTTGTTGCGCCATTCGGGTCCTAACTGACGATCAAACAGATCCATCCACTCCTGCGCGAGGAAAGTGGGAACATGCACGCCGTTGGTAATGTAATCAACCGGATTCTCCTCCGGCTCAATCTGCGGCCACAATTCACGGCAAATCTGGGAAGATACTCCACCGTGTATCCTGCTGACACCGTTATGCATGCGCGACATACGAATCGCCAGTGCAGTCATATTGAAATCATGATTGCCTGCCGTATGTCCGAGTGCCATAAATATTTCGCGGGTGATGCCTAATTCGCGATAAAAACTTTCAAAATATTGCTGCATCATCCCTTCGGGAAAGTGATCATGTCCGGCTGGTACCGCAGTGTGCGTGGTAAATACTGTTTTAACCGCAACGGCTTCGAGCGCGCTTTGAAAATCCAGTCCTTCACGCACCAGATCTCGCGTACGTGCCAGCATCATGAAAGCCGCATGGCCCTCGTTGCTATGCCAAACTGTCGGTTTGATATTCATTGCTTTTAAAGCTTCCACTCCACCCACGCCTAAAATGAGCTCCTGCTCAATTCGCATGGCTCTATCTCCACCATATAATTGGTGAGTAATCAAGCGATCGTGCTGTGAGTTTTCAGGAATATCTGTATCCAGCAGATATAGAGGTGCATGACCTATCTGGGCTCGCCATATCTTGATCACGACCTCTCTACCCGGAAAATTGACCGACACCCTGACCTCGGTTCCGTCCTCCTGTAATACAGGAATGACTGGTAAATCATCAAAATTCCAATCGGTATAGGTTGCCTGTTGATTACCCTGTCCATCAATGGTCTGAAAGAAGTAACCTTGCCGATATAACAGACCAACCGCAACAAAAGGCAGGCAAAGATCGCTTGCCGCTTTGCAATGATCTCCGGCCAGAATACCCAATCCACCGGAATACACCGGCAAGCTCTCATGAAAACCAAATTCAAAGCAGAAATAAGCGATTTGATCGCGGGGGCCAATTCCCTGGATAGTCTGACGGCGCGCCGGTTCTGAGTGATAAGAATCAAAAGCGGACAACACGCTGTTGTAATTACTGAGAAAAGTGGAGTCTTCAGCCGCAGCGATCAGCAACGACTCATCTACCCGTTTAAGAAAAGCCTTGGGATTATGTCCAACCGCTTCCCAAAGCCGCGCATCCAGTCTGGAAAAGAGTGCGCGAGTCGCACGATCCCAGCTATACCAGAGATTGTATGCCAGCTCATTCAGGCGAACCAGGCGCTCAGGCACTCTGGGATTGACAGTTAATGCATAGGTTGTTCGTTTTGACATCAGGTTATCTCCAATGATTGACAAGCTCAAAGATTAAGCAAATACAGGCGATAGTACTTGAGCTCTTCGATTGATTCATAAATATCTGCCAGCGCCTCATGCTTGCTTTCCTTATTGAATCCAGAAACAATCTGCGGTTTCCAGCGCTTGGCTAGCTCCTTGAGTGTGCTGATATCCAAATTGCGATAATGAAAATGTGCTTCTAATGCTGGCATATGGCGTGCGAGGAAACGTCGATCCTGACAAATAGAATTCCCACACATCGGTGAGATACTGGCTGGAACATATTCCTGCAAAAAAGCCAGCATACTGGCTTCCACTTCCTGCTCGGTTAGTTTTGATGATTTAACCTTGTCGATCAGCCCGGACTTGGTATGGGTCGATTGATTCCATTTATCCATTCCTGCCAGCACATCATCGGATTGCCACACGACTAACACAGGTGCCTCTGCTACCTTATTCAATTCAGAATCAGTAATAACCAGCGCCACTTCTATGATGCGGTCAGTCTGCGGGTTAAGTCCGGTCATTTCCATATCTATCCAGATAAGGTTTTTGCTATCTTGTGCCATAATTGATACCCATGAATTTTAGAGGATGAGTCGTGTCCTATTGACAGGCAACGGTCTTGTCAGAAGTTAGCAAGACACTTGCTCTTTATCAAATACATTCTTGTTACCACAATCGACCGAGATTTTCAGACACATGCCAACTTTTACCTTTTTTTTCGTATCAGCATTTTGCCTGACTACGTTGCTCCAGTTATGGCTGGCAACCCGCCACAAGCAACATGTGATCGCCCACCGCGAATTAGTCCCCACAGCGTTCGCCTCACAGATCAGTCTGGCTGAACACCAGAAAGCGGCCGATTATACCTGCGCCAAGACGAATTTCAGTTATACGGGTATTGTACTGCATGCAGTTTTGCTGCTAGTGCTTACCCTTGGTGGTGGATTACAGCTTATCTCCAATTTCTGGCTGAACTGGTTCAATGATCCGTTGACGCATGGTATGACGCTTATTCTCAGTACTGTTGCACTATTGAGTGTGGTGGAAATTCCTTTCAGCTACTATCGTACTTTCGTCATCGAGCAACATTTTGGCTTCAATAAAATGACGTCAGGCATGTTTTTTTCCGACCTGATCAAGCACTATGTAATTGGCTTGCTATTGGGCACACCATTGTTACTGTGTATTTTATGGCTGATGCAACAGGCCGACGAAAACTGGTGGTTTTACACCTGGCTGATCTGGATTGGCTTTAATCTGTTGCTACTGGCAGTTTACCCTAACTGGATTGCGCCATTATTTAACAAATTTTCCCCACTGGAAAATGACACACTCAAATCACGAGTTGAAAGCCTGCTGAAAAAATGCGGCTTTGAATCCAGCGGCTTGTTCGTGATGGACGGCTCACGCCGCAGCAGTCACGGAAATGCGTATTTTACCGGCTTTGGTAAAACCAAGCGTATCGTTTTCTTTGATACGTTACTCAATCACCTGGAACCTGCCGAAGTGGAGGCCGTACTTGCGCACGAACTAGGTCATTTCAAACGCCGCCACGTTCTCAAACGTATTGTGCTTTCATTTGCTATGAGTTTGCTACTGCTATGGATACTGGGGTATCTGATGCAGCAGGAATGGTTTTATACTGGGCTGGGTGTTTCTGTCGCGGTCATTCCATCAACTGCAATGGCTTTGTTACTATTCTTCCTGATTATGCCGGTATTTTCCTTTCTGTTGCAGCCAATATCGAGTCTGTATTCACGCAAACACGAATTTGAAGCGGATGAATATGCCGCTCAACATGCCTCGGCGAAAGACCTGATCAAAGCACTCGTCAAGCTTTATCAAGATAATGCAGCTACACTGACGCCTGATCCACTGCATTCGGCCTTTTATGATTCCCATCCACCTGCGGCAATTCGCATTGCGCATCTCAATAATTTGCAATCAACAGAAGTTATCGCATGAATGACAACTGCAATCTGAATGAGCGCCGCTGCCAGCCTTGCGAAGGCGGAGTTCCCGCTTTGAATGCGTTGGCGGCTGCCGATCTGCTCAAGGAACTCGAAGGATGGCAATTATCCGGTGACAAAATCTCCAAGACATTTGTATTCAAAGATTTTTATCAGACAATGAATTTTGTTAATGCAGTAGCATGGTTAGCAAATCGTGAAGATCATCATCCTGATATGGTCATCAGCTACAATCGTTGTCAAATAACCTATTCAACTCATGCCATCAATGGGTTGTCAGAAAATGACTTTATCTGTGCTGCAAAAATCGATATGTTGATGGCAATTTGAGACCACTCAAAACCAGTATGAGCGTGTGCCCACAGTATGCTACCGGACAAATAACGGCTGCATACGGACGACGTTTTGAAATCGAAACAGAAGCAGGCACGGTGTATTCCTGCATTATGCGCGGCAAAAAACATGACGCCACCTGCGGTGACCAGGTCGAATTCCTGCCTATTGCGGTTGATCAAGGTGTGATTGAGACTATACTGCCGCGCACCACTTTGTTTTATCGCTGCGATGCTTTCCGGGAAAAGCTGATTGCTGCTAATGTGACACAATTGGTATACGTGCTTGCAGCTGAGCCAAGTTTTAATCTGGAGCTACTCGATCGTTGTCTGATCGCAGCTCAGCATCAGAAAATTCAGCCGCTCATTCTGCTCAATAAAACTGATTTGGTCGAATCCACACGAAAAGCCACGAGGTATCTGCAGCTCTACCGAGAACTCGGTTACCCAGTAATCACAATCAGCGCAAAACAATCCGCCCAGCCACTTATTCCTTATTTATTGAACCACACCAGTCTCTTTGCAGGTCAATCCGGCATGGGGAAATCTACGTTACTCAACAACCTTATCCCAAATGCACGCCAGTCCATTTCGGATATCTCCACAGCCCTCGATAGCGGTCGTCACACAACGACACATACCCGCCTGTTCCACCTGGATAAAGTGAGCCACCTTATCGATTCACCTGGTTTTCAGGAATTTGGATTACAGCAAATAGATTTAGCTGCTTTGGCATGGGAATTTATCGATTTCCGAAATTTTCTAGGGAAATGTCAATTCCGGAACTGCCGCCATCTCAACGAACCCCAATGCGCGCTGAAGGACGCCATGCGTAATGGTAATATTGAACCGAGACGCATGGCCAGTTATCAAAGGCTGGCTGAAAGCGTGAGCAACAAAACTTAAAGCTGTAAGGATCAGTTTTCCAGCCCAATCAACTCCACATCAAATACCAGCGTTGCATTAGGTGGAATCACTCCTCCCGCACCCTGTGCACCATAACCCATGGATGAAGGAATAATCAAAGTGCGTTTTCCTCCGACTTTCATCCCCTGCACTCCTTGATCCCACCCTTTGATGACACGACCAGAACCTAGCAAGAACGAGAAATGGGTCGATCGATCATGCGAACTATCAAATTTTTTACCCTTCTTATCCTCAGCATCCGCATCATACAACCAGCCGGTATAATGTACCTTGGCTGTTTTACCCACAACCGCCTCCTCACCATTACCGACATTTACCTCAATCTTTTCTAGTGTCATCATATCTGAAACGGCATGTGCTGAAGCCGCATGCTCCTTGTAAGCCTGTAAATTAACTGAAAATAATAAACCAGCTGCCAATACAAAACCAGTCAATACTTTTACTTTATTCATCTTTTTCCCAAGAATTAATGTACCCAATGTACCAAATATTCCCGCACGATTATAACAGCGGGCCGAAACCCTATAAATCTCACGACCTGAAACCAGCAATGTGTCACTGATCAGGTTCAAGTAAAAGCGGGCACTCCAGCCAAGCAGGTTTTATTATTTTCATTACTTTCGGCTCGTATTGATTGAGGTTTCTGGAGCCCAAGTATGAATGCACTCTTTGGCTTATTAATAAAGCCCAGAATTCTACCGGATTTAGGCAATCGTAGCGAGACTATGCAACGAAAAATTGAGGAAACACGAGCTACTATCCCACTGGTGCAGCAGATCAGCATTAAAACCCGAAAGACTCCCAGCTACACGGAGCCTGCACTGGCACTTTAAAAGAAAAGCACTTGACGCGATTCTGCATAAGCACCTGCCTTTATTGGTGGGTCTGGTAGGACTTGAACCTACGACCAAGGGATTATGAGTCCCCTGCTCTAACCAACTGAGCTACAGACCCCTTTACAAACTAGTTGTTCTTGATCATGCCAGCGATATAAAAAATATATGAAAAATTTCGGCTTATTATATCACTGCAGTTTCTGGCAACGCTGCTATCACAATCTACTTAGAAAATTAGTTGTTATTATCGAGAAAACTACGCAGGCGATCTGATCTTGCCGGATGTCTTAATTTACGGAGTGCTTTAGCCTCGATCTGACGAATGCGTTCACGCGTAACATCAAATTGTCTACCCACTTCTTCCAGAGTGTGATCCGTATTCATTTCAATTCCGAAGCGCATGCGTAGTACCTTGGCCTCTCTTGGTGTAAGAGAATCCAATACATCCTTGGTAACATTTCTCAAACCTGTGTAAACCGCTGCGTCCCCAGGTTCCATCGTGGCGGAATCTTCAATAAAATCACCGAGATGAGAGTCTTCATCATCACCAATAGGTGTTTCCATCGATATAGGTTCTTTCGAAATTTTAAGAATTTTACGTATCTTGTCTTCGGGCATTTCCATTTTCTCAGCTAGCAGAGCCGGGTCTGGCTCCTGTCCAGTCTCCTGAAGTATTTGCCGAGAGATTCGGTTCATTTTATTAATTGTTTCAATCATATGCACAGGAATACGGATGGTACGAGCCTGATCAGCAATAGATCGTGTGATTGCTTGCCTTATCCACCAGGTTGCATAGGTGGAGAATTTGTAACCCCTACGATACTCAAATTTATCAACGGCCTTCATCAGTCCAATATTGCCTTCCTGAATAAGGTCGAGGAATTGCAGGCCGCGATTGGTATATTTCTTCGCAATCGAAATGACCAACCTTAAATTAGCCTCTGTCATTTCCCGCTTGGCACGTCGAGCCTTAGCCTCTCCAGTAGTCATTCGACGATTGATTTCCTTTAATTCCTTAATAGGAATACGTGCCTGCTTCTGAATTTCCAGCATTTTCTGCTGCTGTTCCATGATGGTTGGGCGGTGGTGCTCCAAAGACTGGCTATGCGGCTTATCTGAATTAATCTCTATGTTGATCCAGTCTGTATTAGTTTCGTTCCCAACAAAAGTCTTGATGAAGTAGGAACGCGGCATTCCAGCGCGTGTTACGCATAAATCCTGAATTTTCCGCTCACAATTGCGAATATCATTAACAATATTTCGCTGAGTATCACACAGCCTTTCGACCATTTTTGCCGAAAAACGCATTCCCATCAATTCGCTGGAAATTTTCCCCTGGAGCAATTCGTATTCTTTATCCTTGCAACCGCCCTTTTTGACAATGACCTTTTTCATATCATCGTAGGCTTCACGTATAACAGCAAAACACTCCAGTACCTCATTTTTCAGTTTAAGTAAATTGGCATTCTCTGCCTTTATTTGCTTCTCTTCATCACCTTCTTCATCATCAAAGTCCTCTTCCAGTGATTCGGCTGACATATCTTTGGCCAAAAGATCTTCGTCGCTGTCGTCAAGAAAACCATCGACCAGTTCATCCACGCGCAAATGACCTTCCTCCACATCAGTCGCCAGTGTCAGTATTTTTTCAATGATAGTCGGACAAGCCGAAATTGCCTGGATCATGTGCCGCAACCCATCTTCAATACGCTTAGCAATTTCGATTTCACTTTCTCGCGTCAACAACTCGACAGAACCCATTTCTCGCATATACATGCGCACGGGATCGGTGGTTCGTCCAAATTCGGAATCAACACTGGAAAGCGCCGCCTCTGCCTCCTCAACCACATCATCATCGGTGACGGTGGTGCTGGCGTCTGACATAAGCAGCGATTCAGCATCAGGCGCTTCATCATGGACAGTAATGCCCATATCATTGATCATGCTGACAACATTTTCTATCTGATCTGCATCAAGCATATCATCCGGCAGATGATCATTAATTTCAGCATAGGTCAAATAGCCGCGTTCCTTACCTTGCACAATCAGCTTTTTCAGCTGCATTCTTCGTATTTCGACATCGTCATCCTGCGAGGCAGGCAGCAAGTCATTCGCAGTTTCGATAACTTTTTTATTTGAGGAATTATTCTTAATTATTTTTTGACTTCTGGTTTTTTCTGAAGATACCGATTCTTTAAGAAGATCGGTTTGGCCTGGCGTTTTATCCACTTGCAAAACATACTCTACTTCTGAAGTCATGGTATTGTTGTTATCAACCGCAGCTTTCTTTCTAGAAGCAGAGACTACTTTCGCCTCATTTTCTATATTACCCCCCCTTTTCCGGGTATTTGCTCCAGTTTTGGAATCAGCTTTCGGTGCCAGTATGGAATTTTTCTTGACGGTATTTTTCTCAACGGAGGCTGCTGCTTTTTTCTTTGTCATTTGTAATAGATCCCATGAATAACATGACTGATGAAGCGAATAAAAAAGTTTTCAATTATAACCAAATTATTGGTCTTTAAACCAAATTTTCAAGGCTACGATATACTTGCACAGCCAGCACATACATTCAGGAGACAGCCAATCGCTGCAATTCCTGTTTTTCCTGGGGTGTGAGCAGATTGAGCGGTTTCGCGTGCAATTCTGTCATCCTAAGTTTGCGCTGTATTTCACGTAATTTTGCCAACCCACCAAGAAATTCAGCTTCAATATCCCAATCAGCTTCCATAATAAACGTGTCCTGAACGATGCTTCTCAATAGAGCACGATAAGGGGTTTGATCAAAATGCAATATAGCGGCTTCTTTAGTGAAAGTATTTTTCGCAGTACTCCATTTATTTAAAAAATCTGCCAGGGCAATTAAAAGTCTCATTTCCTCACTTTTTGAGCCTCCCATATCAAGCAGTTCCCGATCCAATCTCTTAACATAGACTGAATTATGCAACAGGATTTGTATCAGGCGACGACAAGGTGTAACCGATAAAGGACGAGTAACGCGAGAAGGTCGACTTGAAATATTCTTTTTTTGATCTGATTTCAGAAATCCAGCCAGTTGACTCTGATCGATGCGCGCAAGCTCTGCCAAACGCTGTTTCACCATAAAGGCAAAAACAGGCGCATTGATTTGCGACAGTAACGGCCCAGCGCGCTGTATCAACTGGGCGCGGCCTTCATCTGTTCCCATATTTATCTGACGAGACAGTTCATTGCATAAAAACAACGATAAAGGCGTAGCCTGTTCAAGCAAATTCTCAAACTCGCTTCGGCCATACTGACGAATATAGCTATCCGGATCTTCCCCATCAGGGAGAAACAGAAATTTGATGTTTTTTCCATCCCTGATCTGTGACAAGCTGGTTTCCAGCGCGCGCCAGGCCGCTTTAAAACCAGCCTTATCCCCATCAAAACAGAAAACAACCTCGTCAGTGTAACGCAACAGTTTCTGGATATGCAGGCTCGTCGTAGCAGTGCCAAGTGTTGCGACGGCATACTCTATTCCATATTGCGTAAGCATGATCACATCCAGATAACCTTCAACAACAAGAATACGCCCCGCCTTACGAGCAGCCAAATTTGCTGATGACAAGTTATAGAGCTCTCGACTCTTAATAAAAAGAGAGGTTTCGGGTGAATTAAGGTATTTTGGTTCGCTATTATCCAGAACTCGCCCCCCAAATCCCACGATTTTCCTTTTATGATTGAGAATAGGAAACATGATTCTGTCACGAAAGCGGTCGTATATTTTCTTCCCGTCCTGTGCGATCACCAATCCGACTTCGGCTAGAGGATGCCTGAGGCTATCTGAATGATAATCCGCAAAAACTGTAGCTAAATTCTGCCAACCATCAGGCGCATATCCAATACCAAATTGCTTTGCAGTCCGACCGACAATTCCACGCTTCTGCAAATAAGCGATAGCCTTGGGAGATTGCTTAAGTTGCGCACGATAATATTTTGCAGCAGTTTCCATGTAAGCATGCCAGTTTACAGACGGCAAAACTGCATCAGATTGATTACCATAAAGTTCAGCGATTTTTCCAGCTTCCTGGGGAGGGAGTGACAGACCTGCGTCAGCTGCCATGGCTTCAACTGCCTCAACAAAACTCAAGCCACTATATTCTCTTAGAAAATCGATAGCATTTCCATGCTTTCCGCATCCAAAACAATGATAGAACTGCTTAGATTGACTGACAGAAAATGAGGGTGTTTTTTCATCATGAAATGGGCAGCAGGCAGTAAAATTTGCCCCTTTCTTCTTCAGAGGAAGATGACGAGTGATGACATCAACGATATCGACCCGATCCAGTAAATCCTGGATAAACGATTGAGCAACCATCTATTGGAAAAGGAAAACCATAAATACCCGATTTACCCCAAACACAGTAACAGGATACAGACTGTTTTTGAACCCGCTTAATTCAAAAACTATTGGAGCCGTTCAGTCTACTATCAGTGATTTTACCAAGGCCGACACCTTGCTCATATCGGCACGACCTGCCAGTTTTGGCTTGAGTAATGCCATTACTTTTCCCATTCTTCCGGGCGAAATATCCTCAATAGCAGCAATAGCATCTTTAACAATTACCTCAAGCTCAGTCTCGCTCAGTGGTTGTGGCATGTAGTGCTGCAACACTGTAATTTCCGCTTCTTCGATCACCACCAAATCATTCCGATCAGCCGCCACGTAATGCTTAATAGATTCCAAGCGCTGTTTGAGCATCTTTTCCAATACTGCAATTACTACCGCATCATCCACCTCAACGCGCTCATCAACCTCGCGCTGTTTTAATCCAGCCTGCAATAAACGCAGCGTATCACGACGCTGTTTATCCCCTGCGCGCATAGCGGCTTTCATATCATCAGCAATTTTTTGTTTTAAACTCATGACTGGAGATAGCGCAAGCGCAGTAATCCACTACATATATAACACGACATCAATATAATTTTTCAGGCAGCATCTGACTTCTTAATCGTTTATACGTCCGTTTGACTGCCGCCGCGTGTTTGCGTTTACGCACCGCTGTTGGTTTTTCATAAAATTCGCGCGCGCGCAAATCTGTAAGCAATCCAGTTTTTTCAATGGTGCGTTTAAAGCGCCGCATAGCGACTTCAAATGGTTCGTTTTCCTTAAGTTTAACAGTTGTCATAAAGTAATGATTCCTTCCGGCTTTCTTTAAATTGGGGGATCCCAGCGATTTTCATTTCTTGACCACTGCTTATTGGTCAAGGCTTTGAAAGCTGGCTAATATACCACCAATCGATCATTATGCGAAGCGTGACGATCAGCAAAGAAAAAATGAAGTACAAGCTATTGAAGAATAGCGTTTATCCCCTGATTATCTGCAAGCTGAATTACCTGCCTTTTGCCTGGATGTTAACAAACCTATTCACGCGGCAAGTCAGCACATAGAGACAGATTCAGTCTATTGCGATGATGACTGATCATTTCGATTACTATTTTCCTGCGGCCCCGGCAGGTCACCCGGCCACGTCGAAAAAGGAAACGGTCGCTGTTCACTGTTGAACGTCAGAAAAAGAATAATCTGATATTCATAAATCGCCAACTGACGACCCAGCCAAAGCAGCTGTTTATTCATCTGACCCGTGAAAGCAATGGCACCAAACTGAAATAAAGATACGGCGATAACCAGAAACTTTACTGCTCCCTGAATAAAAAAGAAGAGCAACATAAATAGCGCACGTATCCAGGTTTCACTTGCCTGTAGCCTTTGTTTAACTTCCTCTTTCATCATTACTTCCTTACAAAAGGTAATTTTTTGATGGGAATTGCTAAAGTGTGCTGCCAGTTTGCTTATCCAGAATGGTCAGTATTTCCCTAAGAAAATGCAGTGACCAGATAACGCCAAAACCAGTCACATCGGTACTGACTGCACCAAGCCCTCCCTTATGATTACAAGCAGATAAATCCAGATGTATCCAAGGTACATCCTCAACAAAATGTCGTAAAAAACAGGCCGCAAGAATATGATCATAATCACCCTCAATCATGCACTGTTTGATGTCAGCAATCTTACTTTCAAGATCAACTTCATAATCTTTGTCGACTGGAAAGACGCAAACCCGCTCGCCGCTGGTTTGGCCAACCATTACCGCATTTTGAGCCAAGTAATCACGATTGGTAAAAATACCACTGTATCGCGATCCCAGAGCAGTGATCAGGCTGCCAGTCAGCGTTGCGTAGTCAATAATTAAATCGGGTTTCTCCTTTGCAGCCAGTGCCAGCGTATCCGCCAGAACCAGCCTTCCTTCTGCATCGGTGTGCATAATTTCAATGGTCGTACCATTCAAGGCGGTAATCACATCATTTTGTTTGAATGCCTGCGGACCAATATGGTTTTGGGCAATGGCGAGCCAGCAATCGATATTAATTGGCAGATTCGAGCGCGTTGCCGCCAGCAGCACGCCCAGCGCCACCGCGGAACCATTCATATCCTCATGCATGCCATACATATATTTAGCGGGCTTAAGATTATGTCCACCGGTGTCAAAACAAATACCCTTTCCAACCAGCGCGATAGTTTTATCAGATTGCTCCTTGCCGATTCTTCTGCGTAAATGAACAATAGCTGCATCCTGCACAGGGCTGCCTTGCGCAACCGCAACAAAGGCCCCTGCACCCAGCTCACGCAACTGATCAAACGTATATTCTTCATATTGCCAGCTCTCACAGGCAGCAAGCTTCTTGATTTGCTCTCGATACGCACCAGGGCTCAGCTCATTGGGAGGCAATACTGTCAATCCCCTTGCCAAAAAATTTCCCTCTGCCTGTGCCCGCTGAATAAAAAATGCGTCCATATCTACAAACCCGTAGAGATGCATATGTTCAAGCGGTTTTTTTCCAGGTTGACGCTTGCGAACAGGCAGCCCCGCACCATTGATCCAGCCAATTGATACCGCCAACTCCGCCAATGATCGCTTTTGAGAAGCCAACCCATAAACGGCGATATGGACTTCGGCAGGGTTTTCTCCCAGCAATAATTGCCAGGCAGAACGCATGATGGTTTGCTGCTCGAAGATAGACTGATTCAGATCAATCATTACCCAAGCACATAATGCTCCATTCACCAAATTGGCCGATACCGGCTGCTCACTGATACTACTCAGTAATTTGTTACGGCGCGTTAATAAATCATGCAGGACTGATTCGCCAGGAAGCTGATATTTTTTCTGAATTTTGTCCGATTTTGGCAGCACAACCAGCAAATGTGTGGGTTTAACAGTATCGTCAATGGGGTTGTTATGTTGTGTCAGCGTTGCTAGCATGCATTTTCCAGTGGACAGAATATCCGGTAAGTAGAATACGACAAACCTTGTATTATAGCCATCTCACTTAAGAGTCAGGACTATTCATGCTTCAATATCAGAACTTGATGCGCCATGTACTAGTAAATGGCCGCAAAAAAACAGACCGAACTGGCACAGGTACTTTGTCAGTTTTTGGTTATCAAATGCGTTTTGATCTGGCAGCAGGGTTTCCGCTGGTTACCACCAAGAAGTGTCATGCACGATCGATCATTCATGAACTACTTTGGTTCCTGCGAGGCGAAACCAACATTCACTATCTCAAACAAAATGGCGTCTCTATCTGGGATGAATGGGCAGATAAACACGGTGACCTGGGGCCGGTTTATGGTCGTCAATGGAGATCCTGGACTACTTCCGATGGCACATCAATCGATCAGATTTCACAAGTTATCACCCAGATAAAAAAGAATTCAGATTCTCGTCGTCTACTGGTTTGTGCTTGGAATGTCGGTGATCTGGACAAAATGCGGCTGGCTCCCTGCCATGTAATATTTCAGTTTTATGTGGCGGATGGCAGACTCTCCTGCCAACTTTATCAGCGTAGCGCGGACATATTTCTCGGCGTGCCGTTCAATATTGCTTCTTACTCATTACTCACCATGATGGTTGCACAATGCTGCGGACTGCAACCTGGCGAATTCATTCACACCTTTGGCGATGCACATCTATACCTGAATCATCTCGATCAGGCACACGAACAGCTTCGTCGCGAACCAAAGACGCTGCCTACCATGACGCTTAATCCAGATATCACCAATATCTTTGCTTTCAACTATGATGATTTCACGCTGCACCATTATGATCCCCATCCCGCCATTCCAGCCCCGGTTGCGGTATGACATCACCTCATCTGGCCATTTTGGCTGCCGTTGCAACTAACCGGGTAATTGGCATCAACAATACCCTGCCCTGGCATTTGCCAGCCGATCTAAAACACTTTAAGGCTTTAACCCTCGGACAGATCGTAGTGATGGGGCGCCGCACATTCGAATCAATTGGCCGACCTTTGCCAGAGCGCACCAATGTTGTGCTTACCCGCCAGCAGAATCTGGTACTGCCCGGAATTGTTACAGCCCAATCAATTCATGATGTACTCGGTCAGTTTGCAAATGACCCACGCTCTATATTTATTATTGGCGGCGCACAGATTTATCAAGACAGCCTGCCGTTATGTCAGAGGCTCTATCTGACTGAAATTCAACAACCATTCGTGGGGGATACCTTCTTTCCGGTATTGAATGGCAACGAATGGCGCGAGCTCTCCCGTATAGTCAACCACGACAGTTCAGGTATCGTGCCAGAGTTTCACTTCGTTGTGCTGGAACGAAATTACTGAGTACTGCGAGTTTCACCAACATCATTACGTATTAACTGATTTACCTTCCAGTCGCGATCCGTAACTGCCGCTGCTTTTTAACCATCCCCTATTTTTTAGAGTGGGCTTTCAACATGACCACAAAAAATCATAACCAAGATTATTAGTTTTCAAGCTTATTTCTGAGAACGGCATTGACCTGTGCAGGATTTGCCTGACCTTTGGAGAGTTTCATAATCTGACCAACCAGCGCATTGAAAGCTTTTTCCTTACCAGCACGAAAATCTGTTACCAGTTGGGGATGCGCGACCAGAGCATCATCGATCATTTTCTCGATCAATGTATTATCCGATATTTGATTTAGCCCCTTGGCGGCAATAATATTGTCAGCTGTACTGTTACTATTTTTCCATAAATCATCAAAAACAGTTTTAGCAATTTTGCCGGAGAGCGTGCCATCAGTCACACGTCTTAACAGCCCGGCCAATTGCTGACTACTGACCGGACATTCACTGATCTCAATACCTTCCTGATTGAGTCGCTTGCTAACTTCTCCCATCACCCAGTTGGCGCACAGCTTGCCTTGACTCGGCAATAAATCCAGGGCACGTTCGAAATAATCGGAAATTTCACGACTACCTGTCAATACAGCCGCATCATAACTGGATAGCCCAAAGTCATGGCAGTAACGATCACGCCGGGCCTCGGGCAATTCGGGCAATTCTTGTCGGATACGGTTGATCCATTCGTCAGGGATAACTACTGGCAGCAAATCCGGATCGGGAAAATAACGGTAATCGTGTGCATCTTCCTTGCTGCGCATAGTGCGGGTTTCATTCTTTGTCGAATCATACAAACGAGTTTCCTGAATGATGCGCCCACCATCCTCCAGAATATCAATTTGCCTTGCAACTTCGTAATCAATTGCCTTCTCCAGAAAACGGAAAGAGTTGAGATTCTTGATCTCACAACGGGTGCCGAGCTTCTCCGAACCCATGGGACGCACCGAAACGTTGGCATCACAACGGAATGAGCCTTCCTGCATGTTGCCATCACAGATACCGATCCAGCGCACGAGGGAATGCAGAGATTTGGCATAAGCAACGGCCTCAGCGCTGCTGCGCATATCTGGTTCGGAGACAATTTCCAGTAATGGCGTGCCCGCGCGATTCAGATCGATCCCGGTCATGCCATGAAAATCCTCATGCAAGGATTTTCCGGCATCTTCTTCCAGATGCGCGCGTGTCAGACGAATGGTTTTCTCACCATTTTCCAGCAAAACCTTGACATGCCCGCCTTCGACGATAGGATCATCAAGCTGGCTGATCTGATAGCCTTTGGGTAGATCCGGGTAAAAATAATTTTTGCGTGCAAAAATAGATGGGGAATTGATCCGGGCATTGATCGCGAGTCCAAAGCGTATTGCTCGCTCGACCGCACCCAGGTTCAGTACTGGCAATACGCCTGGCAGCGCCAGATCTACCGCACAGGCCTGGGTATTAGGTGGCGCACCGTATGCGATGGCAGCCCCTGAAAAAATCTTGGACTGAGTTGAAAGTTGTGTATGTACTTCAAGGCCAATGACGATTTCCCATTGCATGTTATTTGTATCCTTTTGCCAGCAAATATCAGTAATAGCTTAGACTGCGCCTAATATGTGAAATGTGCAGCCGCTGCGAGCGTACAGTATTTCAATCCCATTTTCAAACGTAAAAAATGCTAAAAACAATCTTTTATAATTCGAAGGAGCGTATTCATGGAAGGTCAAAACATCGTTAACCGCAATATTGAAGTATTGTTTATGCCAATACGTGTAGGTGCAATAGAATTGCCCAACCGCGTGGTGATGGCACCGTTGACTCGTAACCGTGCCGGTGCGGGCAATACACCTACTGATCTCAACGCTCAATATTACGCCCAGCGCGCAACAGCCGGTCTGATTATCGCCGAAGCCACGCAGATCTGCCCCGAGGGACAAGGGTATATCGCCACACCGGGAATTTATTCCTCCGAGCAAATAGCGGGATGGAAAAGAGTAACTGCCGCTGTTCATGCCAAGGGCGGGCGCATCGTACTGCAGCTGTGGCATGTAGGCCGTATTTCCCATACTTCATTGCAACCGGATGGCAAGGCACCGGTTGCGCCCTCGGCGATTCGCGCTCATGCCAAGGTTTTTACTGCGGAAGGGTTTGTTGATGTTTCTACGCCACGGGCGCTGGCATTGAGTGAAATTCCGGATCTGGTTAAGACATATCGACAGGCAGCGGTCAATGCCAGAGAAGCCGGATTCGATGGGGTTGAAATTCATGCGGCCAACGGCTATTTGCTCGATCAGTTCTTGCGCGACCAAACCAATCAGAGAAATGACGCATATGGTGGCAGTATCGAAAATCGTATCCGGTTATTGTCAGAGGTATGCGAGGCCGTGGCCGGTGCAATAAATGCCGATCGCGTTGGTGTGAGATTGTCGCCATTGACTTCGTTTGGCGATATCGCCGACAGCAACCCTCAAATATTGTTCAATCGGGTGGTGGCGCGTCTTTCGGAATTGAGAATCGCCTATGTTCACGTCATCGAGGGTGAAACGGGGGGCGACCGCAATCCACAACCGTTTGATTATGTCGCCATGCGTGGATCATTTTCTGGCGCGTGGATCGTCAACAATGGCTATGACCGGACCATGGCGATCGATGCGGTTGCCAGTGGGCGGGCAACTGCCATAGGGTTTGGCAGTTTGTTCATCGCCAACCCGGATCTGCCACGGCGGCTACGTGAGAACGCCGCGCTCAATTCGCCTGATCCCGCCACCTTCTACGGGGGCAGCGCGCAGGGTTACACCGATTATCCTGCGCTGGAATAAGTGGTTGAAGCGAGACCGGTCTATTATGAAGAATGAACTAAATAGCAGGCTCGCGCTGATGCCAATCAGTTACTTGTTGATAAGCATGTGCGACATTCAGCATGCGGGATTCCTGAAAATAATTGCCAATGATATGCAGTCCCACTGGCCGATTCTTCTCGCCAAACCCGACAGGAATTGACATACCAGGCAATCCAGCCAGATTGACGCCACTGGTGTAGATATCTGACAGGTACATCTGGATAGGATCGTCATTTTTTTCACCAATATCGAAAGCAACAGCCGGTGAAGTCGGACCCATGATCAGGTCACATTGCTTGAATGCCTCCTGAAAATCATTAGCAATCAAACGACGCAATTTTTGCGCCTGCAGATAATAGGCATCATAGTAGCCATGTGATAGCACATAAGCACCAATTAGAATACGGCGCTTGACTTCCGCGCCAAATCCCTGCGTGCGGGTTTTGCGGTACATGTCCTCGAGATCACGGTATTCAGCCGCCCGATAACCATAACGCACACCATCAAAGCGAGAAAGGTTGCTGGAAGCTTCGGCAGGCGCCAAAACGTAATAGACCGGTATAGCAAGATTACTGTTTGGCAGGGAAATATCTACGAACGTCACACCCAGTTTGCGATATTCCGCAAAAGCGGTTTCGATAGCACGGGCAACATCGGCTGTCAGGCCATGACTAAAAAATTCACGGGGCAATCCAACACGTAAATTATTGACAGGCTCTGCCAGCGCACCAGTGTAATCCTCAGTTTTACGCTGCAAACTGGTCGAATCACGCTCGTCAAATCCCACCATAGCATTCAACAGCAGCGCCAGATCTTCCGCTGATTTTGCCATCGGGCCACCCTGATCAAGACTGGATGCAAAAGCGATCATACCGTAACGCGACACCAATCCATATGTAGGCTTGATGCCGCTGATACCACATAATGCGGCTGGTTGACGAATAGAACCTCCGGTATCCGTACCAGTGGCTGCTGGCGCCATTCTCGCTGCAACGGCACTGGCAGAACCTCCAGAACTGCCACCGGGAACGGCAGCGATATCCCAGGGATTCCTGACCGGCCCGTAAAACGAAGTCTCGTTGCTGGAGCCCATCGCAAATTCATCCATATTGGTTTTTCCCAGATTAACCATACCCGCCTGATTAAGGCGAGCGACAACAGTCGCATCATAGGGAGACACAAAGTTGGACAACATTTTCGAACCACAGGTGGTCAACCAGCCCTGAGCACAAAAAATATCCTTTTGCGCGATCGGTATCCCAGTGAGTGGCGTATTTCGCCCAGAAGCAATCATTTCATCTGCCTGCTTTGCCCGAATCAGGCTTTTTTCCTCGTCCAGCGTAATAAACGCATTAAGCTGTGGATTAAGGGCGTTAGTACGATCCAGGAAAATCTGAGTCAACTCGGTGCTGGAGATTTTTTGTGCGGCAAGTAACGCAGATAATTGCTTGAGACTGGCATTAAGCATGGTGATCAATCAATAAGTCAGGATAGGGTAGGAAATAAACTCAGGAACTCAAACACTATTCAATCACTTTAGGCACCAGATAAAGTTCTGCTTCAACCTGGGGGGCGATGGACTGAAATAACTGACGCTGATCAGTTTCTGTGACCTGATCCTCCCGCAAGCGTTGTACCATATCCTGCGCATGACTCATTGGAGCAACGCCGGTCGTATCAACCTGCTGCATCTGCGCGATCAGATCAAAAATAGCGGATAACTGCTTCAGCGTCTGCTGCGCTTCCTGCTCGCTGGTTTCAATCTGCGCGAGCTTGGCGGTACGGTTGATATCATCGATGGAAAGAGTCATTTTTATCAGAATTTATTATCAATAATTAATCCGTTATACCAATCATATTTTCGGCAAAGTAACGCCCTGCTGAAACTGATATTTACCACTGCGATCCTTGTAAGAAGTTTCACAAACCTCATCAGATTCAAAAAAAATAACCTGTGCAACCCCTTCATTGGCATAAATTTTGGCCGGCAAAGGCGTCGTATTGGAAAACTCCAGGGTAACGTAACCCTCCCATTCCGGCTCAAACGGCGTGACGTTAACGATAATACCGCAACGCGCATAAGTTGATTTACCAAGACAGATTGTTAAAATATTACGCGGGATGCGAAAATATTCGACGGTACGCGCGAGAGCGAATGAATTGGGTGGAATGATACAGATATCACCCTTGACGTCCACAAAAGAATTAGAATCAAAACATTTCGGATCAACGATGGTGGAATTAATATTAGTGAACAGCTTGAATTCGTCTGAGCAGCGGATATCATAACCATAACTCGACGTGCCATAGGAGACGATACTTTGGCCATCTTTCTGCTTGATCTGGTTGGGTTCAAATGGCTCGATCATGCCAAATTCGCCAGCCATTTTTCGAATCCATTTATCAGATTTAATCGTCATATCGATTACTTAATTATCTTCCATGATGATTTCGGCAAAAACTGCCGAATTATCCTTGGCAAGCTGTGAAATTCTGGCAGCCACCCGACGCGCAATCAGTCGATAGATTTCACTAATCTGACTATCCGGTTCTGCGACCACGCTTGGCTTTCCAGAATCGGTATGCTCGCGGATCCGGATATCGAGCGGTAAGCTGCCGAGTAATTCCACGTTGTAGTCACGACACATTTTTTCACCCCCCCCCGTACCAAATATCGGTTCGGTATGACCACATTGTGAGCAGGTATGCAGACTCATGTTTTCAACGATCCCCAAAATCGGGATGCCGACTTTCTCAAACATCTTCAGCCCCTTGCGCGCGTCGAGCAACGCAATGTCCTGAGGCGTTGTAACAATGACTGCGCCGGTTACCGGTATTTTTTGCGCAAGCGTAAGCTGGATATCACCCGTACCGGGCGGCAGATCAATGACCAGATAATCCAGATCCTGCCAGCGGGTATCATTGAGTAATTGTTGCAGTGCTTGCGTAACCATCGGGCCGCGCCAGACCATTGGGGTTTCTACATCGATCAAAAGACCGATCGACATCATCTGGATACCATGCGCCCGCATCGGCTCTATGGTTTTGCCGTCGGGTGAATCGGGACGACCGCTAACCCCCAGCATTTGCGGCTGGGATGGCCCGTAAATATCTGCATCCAGCAGACCAACCGTAGCGCCTTCAGCAGCGAGTGCCAGCGCAAGATTGACTGCAGTTGCAGATTTGCCGACCCCTCCCTTGCCAGAGGCAACCGCAATAATATTCTTGACACCAGGAAGCAGTTTCAGATTGCGTTGCGCACCATGTGCGTCGATATTGCAGTCAATTCTGACGGTTATCGCGCCAATACCTGGAATGGTCTGCAAAACCTGTTTAATTTGCTGTCTTGTCGTTTCCAGTACACTTCTGGCCGGATAACCAAGCTCAATCGTAACGGCAACATCATCATTCTGTTCGATTTGAATGTCGCGAACCGCCTTGCTGGTAACGTAATCTTCGTTAGTGACGGGATCAACAACTGCTTTGAGCGTAGTTTCAATTTGTGAATGCGTAATAGTCAAGTCAGATTTTCCTAAATATAACAAATGGCAGATGCTAGCAAATATCGGGCGGCGGCGTTGTATTCAGTTGTTTGTTACAATCACCGCATGATAACTCTTCTGACTGATGATTCTAACCAAACCGGCCTGCTATGACCAGACGTAAAATTCTCGTAACTTCTGCGTTACCCTACGCAAATGGCAGTATTCATCTTGGCCATCTGGTTGAATATATCCAGACGGATATCTGGGTGCGTTTCCAGAAATTGCGCGGACACCAGGTACATTATGTATGCGCAGATGATACCCATGGCACACCTATCATGCTGCGTGCCGAGAAAGAAGGTCTACTTCCCGAAACCCTGATTACTCGCGTACATGGTGAACATTTGCGCGATTTTACTGGTTTTTATGTCCACTTCGATAATTATTACAGCACGCACTCCCCAGAGACGCGTGAATATGCTGAAACAATCTATCAACGACTAAAAGCTGCGGGTTTGATCAGCGTGCGCGCCATTGATCAGCTATTCGATCCGGTCAAGAATCTTTTCCTGCCAGATCGCTATGTCAAGGGAGAATGTCCAAAATGTAGCGCTGCCGATCAATACGGTGATTCCTGCGAAGCATGCGGCGCAGTTTACATGCCTACAGAACTAAAAAACCCGTATTCCGCCATCTCAGGCGCCACGCCGGTTAAAAAAGCCTCCCAACATTACTTTTTCAATTTATCTGATAACCGCTGTGTTGATTTTCTGCGGCAATGGACACGCGAGGCGGATCATTTGCAACCGGAAGCCGCCAACAAAATGCACGAATGGCTGGGAGAAGTCGGAGAAAATAAACTCTCGGACTGGGATATTTCACGTGATGCGCCCTATTTTGGCTTTGAGATTCCAGGTGAGACCGGTAAGTATTTTTATGTCTGGCTGGATGCGCCGGTAGGTTACATGGGCAGTTTCAAAAATCTTTGCCAACAGCAGGGACTGGATTTTGACGAGTACTGGCGAGAAGAGTCGACTACCGAGCTCTATCACTTCATCGGCAAGGATATTCTGTATTTTCATGCCTTATTCTGGCCGGCGATGCTGAAGAATGCCGACTATCGCACCCCAACGCAGATTTTTGCCCATGGATTTCTCACCGTCAATGGTGAAAAAATGAGTAAATCGCGCGGTACTTTTATTACTGCGGAAAGCTATTTGCAGCTGAATCTGAATCCCGAATGGCTGCGTTATTATTATGCGGCCAAGCTTAATGGCTCCATGGAAGACATCGACCTTAATCTGGAGGATTTTGTCGCACGCGTCAATGCGGATCTGATCGGGAAATTTATCAATATTGCAAGTCGCTGCGCCGGTTTCATTCACAAGCAGTTTAATGGTATGCTGGTATCCGGAGAGGATTACCGACACATGCAAGCCATGGTTGATCAGCACTTCGGTCACTGGCAGCCCCCCCTCATCGAAGCGGCATTTGAAGCACGTGATTTTGCCGCAGCCATGCGCTTGATCATGAAATATGCTGATGAAGTCAACGAATTAATTCATAAACTTGCACCGTGGGAAATTGCCAGGGATGGCACACGCGGGGATGAGCTGCATCGCGCCTGCAGCCTGGGAATCCAGATGTTTTATCTACTCTCGGGCTATCTGAAACCGGTTCTACCAGCAATGACGGAAAAAATCGAACACTTTCTCAATGCTTCAACACGCAACTGGGCAGCGCAAAATGAAGCAACCGCCTTATCCGCCATGCTGTTGCCCGCCAACCATAAGATCAATCCCTATCAACACCTGATGACACGAATCGATTCCAAGCAAATCGAGGCTTTAGTAACAGCTAACCGGCAAGCAGAACAGTCCGACACGGATAAACACTCCCGGGTTCGGCATGCGGAAGCACAGCAGCATGAGGAACAACGGCAAAATACCTGCAGCCCCATTGCTGAAACCATTTCTATTGAAGATTTCAGCAAGATAGATTTACGCATTGCTCGTATCATTCGCGCCGAGCAGGTGCAAGGTGCGAAAAAACTGGTGAAATTGACGCTGGACATTGGTATGGAGCAACGCACCGTATTTGCCGGCATCAAATCGGCTTATATGCCCGAACAACTGGAGGGCAGATTGACGGTGGTAGTGGCTAATTTAGCTCCGCGCCAGATGAAATTTGGCTTATCGGAGGGAATGGTGCTTGCAGCGAGTAATGGCAATGGTGAGGACGGTCTATATCTGCTCGCGCCAGACGAGGGGGCGAAGCCGGGAATGCAGGTTAAGTAAACGATCTCAACTGCAGTCAGAAAGCAGAAAACCACCCGAGCCGCTCAAAGGGTGATCCTCTACCTTGCTGATTACCACAAAAACTAGTGAAGAAGTTTCGTTGGGTCTTGTCCTTCTTTCAGACAGTTTCCGTTACCATCTATGCCAAATTCACAATCTTTGTTACTTGCTTCTGGATCACCCATGTTTGATTGTCCTCCACAGGCGGTCAATGTCAATGCTACTAAAGTGGCGGCAAATATTGATAATTTCATCACGTTAAGCTCCTTTGTTAGATTTACCATAACCTTGGTTAGGCTTTTTTAGTATACAACATAAAATATTAATGGTTCAGCTAACAATGAAGAGAAGTATACATTTACGTCAAACCGTGGAATGGCAACAAACCAAGAAAATATCAGAAATAACAATGGCAAGATGTGCATTCTATTCAGAATCCCGCTCTTAAACTCTGCCCCGTTTTTTCAGGATATTCCCATTAGTTAAAAATAAGATCGGGTAGCAAGCATTTTTCTTCGGAATTTACTTGCGCATTATTTTGTGTATTATGTTTCGCTGTTATTCTTAAAGACACCTATCCAACAAGCACCTGAATTCATTAACCAACATTATGTAAGGTTTGAATAAAATAAATATGAGTGATTTTCTCTTTACTTCCGAGTCTGTGTCTGAAGGCCATCCAGACAAAGTAGCTGACCAGATATCAGATGCCGTACTTGATGCCATTCTGGCGCAGGATCCTCACGCTCGGGTTGCGTGTGAAACCATGTGTAGTACCGGGCTGATTGTTCTATCCGGTGAAATCACGACCCATGCAACCATTGATTACAATGTCATTCCCAGGGAGGTCGTACGCAATATCGGCTATACCAGCTCAGAAATTGGATTTGATGCTACAACCTGCGCAGTATTGACTGCATTTAATAAACAGTCTCCCGATATTGCTCAGGGTGTGGATCGCAGCAAGGAAGAAGAAATGGAGCAGGGAGCAGGAGACCAGGGACTGATGTTTGGTTACGCCTGTGACGAAACACCGCAGTTGATGCCCATGCCGATTTTTTACGCGCATCGCCTCGTTGAGCAACAAGCAAAGATGCGGAAAAATGGTACGCTCCCCTGGCTGCGACCGGATGCCAAATCCCAGGTATCGGTACGTTATCGAGATGGCGTGCCGCAACACATTGAAACAGTTGTTATCTCTACCCAGCATGATCCCGACGTCACTTATGCCGATCTCAGGGAAGGCGTGATCGAAGAGATTATCAAACCCGTGCTGCCAGCAACAATGCTTAGCGACCATATTCAATATCTGGTCAATCCGACCGGCAGGTTTGTCGTTGGTGGTCCAATGGGAGACTGCGGCTTGACCGGGCGCAAGATTATTGTTGATACCTATGGCGGTACTGCGCATCATGGTGGTGGCGCATTTTCCGGAAAAGATCCTTCCAAGGTCGATCGTTCCGCTACTTACGCTGGTCGTTATGTCGCCAAAAATATTGTCGCCGCCGGGCTGGCAAAAAGATGTGAAATTCAGGTGGCTTATGCCATCGGTGTAGCCAGGCCAGTATCGCTCATGGTACAAACTTTTGGTACCGGTAAAATTAGCGATGAAAAACTGGCGGAGCTGGTGAGCCGTCATTTTGACCTGCGTCCGCGCGCCATTATTCACGAACTGGATCTGTTACGTCCAATCTACGGAAAAACAGCGGCTTACGGTCATTTTGGCCGGGAAGAACCTGAATTTACCTGGGAAAAAACTCAACTTGCCAAACAATTGCAGGCCGACACAAGCATGTAATATCTGACAGATTACCCGTTTTTATCCTGTGCCGAGGAGCGCTGCAGCGTGCTATTAACGTGAGGCTCGCACAGGATATTCAAGCAACAACGGCGCTCTTTTATCATGATGGAGATGTGAAATGAGTGCAGTAATCAACCCGAAATCTGCTAATAACCCGTTTGCCGATTATAAAGTTGCCGATATGTCGCTGGCGGAGTGGGGTAGAAAAGAAATTGCCATTGCAGAGACTGAAATGCCAGGTCTAATGGCGTTGCGCGAACAATATGCCGGTCAGAAGCCATTGGCTGGAGCGCGAATTGCCGGTTCGCTGCACATGACGATACAAACAGCGGTATTGATCGAAACGCTGATCGAACTGGGTGCGGAAGTTCGCTGGGCTTCGTGCAATATCTTTTCTACGCAGGATCACGCCGCTGCGGCTATCGCTGCACGAAATATTCCGGTCTTCGCCTACAAGGGTGAATCGCTGGAAGACTACTGGGATTACGCACATCAAATTTTTGAATGGTCAAATAATAGTTCGCAAACTGCCAATATGATTCTGGATGATGGTGGAGATGCAACCTTACTGCTTATCCTGGGCAGCAGGGCTGAAAAAGATCCATCTGTTATTGCCCATCCTGCCAATGAAGAAGAACAAGTGTTATTTGCTTCCATCAAAAAACGATTGGCGAGTCAAGCTGGCTGGTATTCACGTAATCTCGCCAATATTCAAGGTGTGACTGAAGAAACCACCACGGGTGTGCATCGTCTGTACGAGATGGAGAAAAAAGGTGAATTGCCGTTTCCTGCGATCAATGTCAATGATTCTGTAACCAAATCCAAGTTTGACAATCTTTATGGCTGTCGTGAGTCCCTGGTAGATGGCATCAAACGTGCGACCGATGTGATGATTGCCGGAAAAATTGCGATCGTTTGCGGCTATGGTGATGTCGGCAAAGGTTGTGCGCAATCATTGCGTGGCCTGGGTGCGACGGTATGGGTTACGGAGATTGATCCAATCTGCGCCCTGCAGGCTGCAATGGAAGGCTTTCGCGTAGTTACCATGAATGATGCCTGTGATAAAGCAGATATTTTTGTGACGGCAACCGGCAATTTGCGTGTCATCGCTCACGATCACATGATCAAGATGAAAAACCAGGCCATTATTTGCAATATTGGGCACTTTGATTCAGAAATCGACATTGCTTCAATCCAGAAATATACGTGGGAAAATATTAAACCGCAGGTTGACCATGTCATCTTCCCCTCGGGACGGCGCATCATTGTCCTGGCACAAGGACGGCTGGTGAATCTGGGTTGTGCAACGGGTCATCCTTCATTTGTCATGTCGAGTTCGTTCACCAATCAGGTGCTCGCACAAATTGAGCTCTGGACCAGAGGGAAAAACTATCAGCAGAAAGTCTATGTGCTGCCTAAACATCTGGATGAAAAGGTAGCGCGTTTGCATCTGGAAAAACTAGGCGTCAATTTGACGGAACTCACCGACGAACAGGCAACCTATCTGAATTTGGACAAGAGCGGCCCTTATAAACCGGAAACTTATCGTTACTGATATTTTCATCTGTGATACCAGCCAGCGCGCAACCCCGGCGCTGGCATCCGCTTACAAAGGCATCTTATGCTGTCCCAAAAAAAATTCCCACCCACATTCAGTTTCGAATTCTTTCCACCTCAAACAGAAGAAGGACAGCAGAAACTTCGAGCTACGCGGACACAGCTTGCACAATTTGGCCCGAAATTCTTTTCGGTTACCTTCGGTGCGGGTGGTTCCACACGTGACCGTACCCTGGCTACGGTGCTGGAAATACAGGCGGAAGGGCACCCCGTTGCTCCACATCTATCCTGTATTGGCTCGACACGTGAGAATATCCGTACCATTCTCGAAACCTATCGCGCACATGGTGTAACCCATCTAGTCGCATTGCGCGGTGATCTGCCCTCGGGTATGGCGCAAGCCGGTGAATTTCGTTACGCCAACGAGCTGGTGGCGTTTATTCGAAAAGAGTTTACTGACGTATTTCAAATCGAAGTCGCTGCGTACCCCGAGTATCACCCCAATGCGCGCTCGGCTCAGGAAGATTTTACTAATTTCAAACGTAAGGTAGAAGCGGGGGCGAATGCCGCTATCACACAGTTTTTTTATAATGCTGATGCCTACTTTCACTTTATTGATATGTGCGAATCAGCCCACCTTGATATTCCCATTGTGCCGGGCATCATGCCGATTGGTAATTTCTCTCAGCTGACACGCTTTGCCGATGGCTGTGGCGCAGAAATTCCGCGCTGGATTCGCCGTAAGATGGAAGGATTTACCGATGATACTGCTTCCATCCAGGCATTCGGGCTGGATGTTGTGACGGCATTATGCAATCGTCTGCTAGAGGCCGGGGCACCCGGACTGCATTTCTATACCCTCAATTCTGCCGTGCTGCCAACCAAACTCTGGCAGCGCCTGTCGTTATAAATTGCAGCCCGAATTTACGTTTTACTGGCACGATTATGAGACCTTCGGTACAGATCCCGCCTGGGATCGTCCAGCCCAGTTTGCGGGTATCCGCACGGATAGAGCACTCAATGAAATAGACGACCCGCTCGTCATTTATTGCAGGCCGCCTCATGATCGTCTGCCACAGCCAGAAGCCTGTCTGCTGACAGGCATCACCCCCCAGCTTGCTGAAGCAGAAGGGTTAATCGAACCTGAATTTATCGCGCGTATTCATAAACAACTGGCGCAGCCGGGAACCTGCGCGCTTGGTTACAACACGCTCCGCTTCGATGATGAAGTCACCCGCTACGCGCTCTATCGCAACTTTTATGACCCTTACGCACGCGAATGGCAGCAGGGCAATTCACGCTGGGATCTGATCGATCTGGTACGCATGGCTTATGCCCTTCGCCCAGAAGGAATCAACTGGCCATGTCATGAAAATGGCAAACCCAGTTTCCGGTTGGAAGATTTGGCTAAAGCCAATGGACTTATTCATGACAGCGCGCACGATGCGCTTTCCGACGTGCGTGCAACCATTGCTCTTGCAAGGTTGATCAGGGCACAACAGCCGCGCTTGTACGATTGGCTGCTTGAACTGCGCGACAAACGGAAAGCGGCCAGGTTGATCGATCTGAAAAAGCACACGCCGCTGGTACATACCTCACGAATGTACCCAGCCGAAACCGGTTGCACTACCCTGGTCATGCCAATGCTGCCCGAATCTGGCAATGCAAACAGCATCCTAGTGTACGATCTGCGTCACGATCCTTCCAAATTTCTGATGCTGGATGCAGCCACATTGGCAGAACGTCTGTTCACATCGAATACGAATTTGCCGCCTGAAGTATCACGCTTGCCGGTAAAAGCCATCAGGCTCAACAAATGTCCGGCATTGGCACCACGAAATATTCTCGACAAACAAACTTCCGGTCGCATCAAACTGGATATCGATCAATGCCTGCAGCATGCGCAGATATTGTCTGGCGAACAGGATTTTATGCTGCGTGTATTGCAAGCCTATACCAACCACACATTTGAGGTTACCCGCGATGTCGAGCTTGCTCTATACGAGGCATTCATCTGCGATGGAGACCGTGCCCTGCTATCCGGTGTGCGGGCAGCTCCTCCCAACGAACTTGCCGGTTACACCAACAAATTTCAGGATGACCGCTATCCGGAACTATTATTTCGCTATCGCGCCCGCTACTGGCCACAAACCCTATCACATGAGGAGAAAATTCGCTGGCAGGCCTATTGTCAACAACAGCTGAGCGAGCAAGAAAGGATGACCCGCCATACGCTCTCCAGTTATCAGCTGCAACTGGTGCAACTACGCCAGCAATCACCGCAGGAGCTATCCTCCATCAATGCAAGGATACTTGATGATTTGGAAGCCTGGGGTGCAGCACTCGCCCGAGAAACTGGAGTAAACACCAGACTGACGAATAATTAAATTCTATAGCACGATCAAGATGACACGGAAAAGCCGTTAAGTCTTACCAGGATTCCATGCAACAGTTTAATCGGCATAGGGAGCCTCCGTTCTTAGTGCAACATAGCTCAATCCCTCTTTTCCGATAATCGCGGTATAACTTCCCGCTCCCATTACCCATCCCCTCACTTGAATCGAATTTGGTTTAGAACATATTCCTTATAAGCGACTCATTTTCCTTCTCCTGCATTGTTAATCACAATATGATTCATTGACACTTAGCAGGCTTTCCAATTCGACTGGTGACCCGCCATTTTCGTTGGTGGCAAGCCTGCTAACCCCAATATACATACCACCAACATTATGAAAATGATGAAATTAGTTATATTCACCCCAATTTACCAGGTCCGTTAATACCGGATTATGCTTCGCTAATCCAGCCCCCTCCGGCTTTTTATGTGGACGAGTGTAAAATACCCGACATTTATACGGTATTGGGGCGTTTGTTTATTCCACTGGGTTGATGCCGAAACGTGTACAACAAACACTGTTGGGATTCAATGACCATATTGACCAATAAAATTTATAGCGTAGTATACCCACCGGGTGTTTTCTTTCAGTGAACTCTAATTTATATAGGGATTTTCCCCTTCTTCTTTTATGTTTATCAGCACGCTTGATTTATTCAAAATTGGTATTGGTCCGTCCAGCTCCCACACGATGGGGCCTATGGCTGCAGCGAATACTTTTCGTGACGAAATCAAGCAATATGCTTTGCAAGACATTAACCACGGTCACTATCACGTTCATTGTACGTTAAAGGGTTCTCTGGCATTTACCGGCAAGGGACACGCGACCGATCGCGCAGTGACGCTTGGCCTGCATGGATACAACCCTGCATTGCTGGTAAAGCAGGATGTTCATGCATTGACAACCTCTCTCTGGACAAAAGATACGCTTGTACTCGATATTGATAAACGAGTCACCTTTCAGCCAGATGACGACATCGTCTTTGACAAAAGTGATCCCTTACCCCAGCACCCTAACGGAATGATTTTCACCTTGTCCGATGAGCACGGGAACACCATTCTCTCCAGAATCTATTTTTCGATTGGAGGGGGGTTTATCTGTACGCTTGCAGAAATCGATCATCTGCACGCCCCCCTCAAGATGGAATCAAATCGAATTTGTCCATGGCCATTCGATTCTGCGCGCAGCATGCTTGAAATGTCTCAGCAAAGCGGCCTATCCATTGCCGAAATGAAACGTGCCAACGAATTAACCACCATGACGGCGACAGCACTCGATGACGGATTGAACAATCTCTGGCAGGCAATGCGTGACTGCATCGAGCGTGGACTGGCTACTCAAGGCCGATTACCCGGGGGGCTCAATATCCGGCGACGTGCGCATGATCTGTTTGCACAATTGCAGACTTACCCCGAAAAAGCCACACTTAACGATTGGCTGTGTGCCTATGCCATGGCGGTTAACGAAGAGAATGCAGCCGGTCATATGGTCGTGACTGCGCCCACCAATGGCGCTGCGGGGGTCATTCCTGCAGTTCTGTATTATCTGCTGCAGCACGAACAGGGCACACATCAGCAAATTCAAGATTTCTTACTCACAGCTGCCGCAATTGGTGGATTGATCAAACATCGCAGTTCTATCTCGGGAGCAGAAGTCGGTTGCCAGGGCGAAGTTGGTTCAGCTGCAGCCATGGCAGCGGCCGGATTATGTGCTGCGCAAGGTGGCACTACTGAACAAGTTGAAAATGCTGCTGAGATTGCGCTTGAACATCATCTGGGCATGACCTGTGATCCGGTCGGAGGGCTAGTACAGGTACCCTGCATTGAACGCAACGGTTTTGGCGCCATCAAGGCACATACCGCTGCTTCTCTCGCCCGACGAGGATCCGGACAACATTTTATGCCGCTGGACAGCTGCATCGCCGCCATGAAGCAGACTGGTCTGGAGATGTCACATAAATATAAAGAAACCTCGCTTGGGGGACTGGCTGTCAGCATCACTGAATGCTAATCCATAGTTTTTTGTAACAGCCGTTCTCTCCTCCCTTTCTGATACTCTCATTTTATTCACATTACAATTCATTCATGCTAGCAAAAGAATCTACCGAACCACTTGAAATCATCGAGCTGGACAATCACCGAAAAATCACTATTCTGGGAACAGCGCATGTCTCACAAGCCAGCGCGGATAAAGTAAAAGAATTAATTGCCACTCAGGCATTTGACGCAATAGCGGTCGAATTATGCCCGAGTCGTTACAAGGCGATCATTGAACCCGATCAACTGGCCAAAATGGATCTGTTTCAGGTTATTCGGCAAGGGCAGGCTTACATGGTAGCAGCCAGCCTCGCGCTCGGTGCTTTCCAGCAACGCATGGCGGAGAGCATGGGTATTGAGCCTGGCGCGGAAATGCGTACCGCAATCCGGGATGCGCAAGCTGCTAACTTGCCAGTGATACTGATTGACCGCGAGATTGGCATTACATTGAAACGGATTTATCATAATTTCCCGTGGTGGCAACGATTTGGGCTTTTCGGTGGATTACTCGCCAGTATTATCAGTCGCGAAACGCCCAGTGCTGAAGAAATAGAACGGCTCAAGGAAGGGGACGTGCTGGAGAGTACTTTCTCACAGCTTGCAGAAAATCAACAGGATTTATATCAGCCACTGATTGCCGAACGCGACCAGTACATGTCTGCGCGCCTGTTACAGGAAATAACACAAAGCCAGCATCAGCATACGCTGGCCATTATCGGCGCCGGACACATGCAGGGGATTGGCAAGCTGTTGCGCTCGCCTGATCCGCGATCACCCAATGAGGTTATCAAGGAGCTTGATGTGGTTCCACAACGCAGCCGCTGGATGCAGTATGTGCCATGGGTAATTGTCGCGTTGATCCTGACCGGTTTTTTTCTCGGGTTTCAGCGTAGCCCGGAAATTGGGCTGGCAATGGTAATCGACTGGGTACTGATTAATGGGGGATTATCCGCACTGGGTGCGCTCATCGCCTTAGCACACCCATTAACGATTATTACGGCCTTCCTGGCCGCCCCTCTGACTTCACTGAATCCCATGGTAGGCGCTGGCATGGTTGCCGCAGCAGCAGAGGTGTATTTGCGAAAACCCAAAGTCAGCGATTTCATGCGGTTGAGGCACGACACCATCCGGCTGAGTGGCTGGTGGAAAAATCAGGTGACGCGCACCCTGCTGGTTTTCCTCCTGGCATCTTTTGGCTCAGCCATCGGCACCTATGTAGCAGGATTTCGCATTTTTGACCGACTCAGTGGCAGCTGAATCTCCTTGTCTCATTCGCAGCAGCAGAAATCAAAATCAGCCGTTTTATGCTTCGCTACTTCGAAAATCTGATCAACCCTTTTCCACCTGAGCAGCCGACTGAACCCCCGAGTACGCTGCTTCAGTTTTGCCGTCATTACACAAGGGGAATCGAGCGATTTCTGTTGCTGCTGGCTTTCTTCACCTTCTGCCTTGCGGTTGGTGAGGCCATGCTGTTTGGGGTATTAGGCACCATTGTTGACTGGCTGGCTGTCAAGCAGCCTCAATTTTTTCTGCAGGAAGAAGCTACTTCCCTGCTGGGGCTATCGTTGTTCATTCTGGTATTGATGCCAGTACTGGTATTTTTTCATTCACTGTTTTTGCATCAGACATTGATGGGCAACTTCCCCATGATCGTGCGCTGGCAGGCGCATCGCTATTTACTTGATCAGAGTTACCATTTCTTTCAGAACGAGTTCAGTGGCCGCGTCGCCACCAAGGTCATGCAAACTTCGCTGGCAGTGCGTGAATCCGTTATCAAAACCCTTGATGTCATGCTGTTTGTGTCGGTTTATCTGACCACTGCCCTGCTATTGATCGCCAACGCCGATTTACGCCTGTGTCTGCCCCTGATCATCTGGCTGATCGTCTACAGCTATATCCTTTATTATTTCATTCCCAAGCTGCGCCATATCTCCAAACTCCAGGCGGACACACGTTCCAGCATGACCGGGCGCATCGTCGACAGCTACGCCAATATTCTAACCCTCAAGCTTTTTTCGCATACGCGGCGTGAATCCGACCACGCACGCCATACCATGCAGCAGTTTCTCGATACGGTACACCCACAGATGCGGCTGGTTACCTGGCTGACCACCTGTGTCTGGCTCAATAACATGCTGTCCCTATTTTCGATTGGCACACTGGGCATATATTTATGGATGGATAACAGCATCAGCACTGGCGCTATCGCCATTGCACTGAGTCTTGCCATCCGCCTGACCGGTATGTCGCACTGGATTATGTGGGAAATCGGGGACTTGTTTGAAAATATCGGCATCGTACAGGATGGCATGAACATGCTGGCCAAGCCCCATGCTGTCGTCGATCAACCCCATGCTTCATCACTGAACGTCGCCAGCGGTGCAATCGACTTCAATCAGGTAGGGTTCACCTACCATCAATCCATGACCGGTGAAGAACACCAGATTTTTAATGGGCTATCGCTTCATATCAAGGCAGGTGAGAAGGTCGGTATTGTTGGCCCATCAGGTGCCGGAAAATCAACCCTGATTAATCTGCTGTTACGTTTTTATGATATTCAGCAAGGCAGCATCAGTATCGATCAACAGGATATCCATATCGTCACGCAAGACAGTCTGCGCGCCAATATCGCGATTGTGACGCAGGATACGTCGCTGCTGCACCGATCGATTCGTGAGAATATCCTGTTTGGCAGGCCAGACGCCAGTGAGGTGGAGATGATTGCTGCCGCACAACATGCGCATGCCCATGAATTTATTCAATCACTGGTTGACAGTAAGGGACGCCGAGGCTATGACGCCATGGTCGGGGAACGTGGCGTCAATCTCTCTGGCGGGCAACGCCAGCGTATTGCGATCGCTCGTGTGCTGCTGAAGAACGCACCCATTCTGATTCTGGATGAAGCCACTTCCGCGCTGGATTCGGATATAGAAGCCAGCATCCAGCAAAGTCTGCATGAACTCATGCAGAACAAAACCGTCATTGCCATCGCGCACCGTCTATCCACCATCGCGGCGATGGACAGGCTCATCATCATGGACAAAGGCCAGATCATCGAACAAGGCAGCCATTCAGAATTGCTCTCGCATGACGGGCTGTATGCCAGACTCTGGAATCGTCAATCTGGTGGATTTCTCGGTCACATTGATTCTGCAGGACAGCACAGGAACAATGGATGACCACCATGTTTTTCCAGCTTTTTGGTGGAATTGGCCTGTTTCTGATGGGGATGATATTGCTCACCGACGGTCTCAAATCCATGGCAGAAAAAGCATTGAGCCGTGCGTTGAGACGCTTCACTGGCACACCTTATAAGGCATTTGCTTCCGGGGCGCTGGTAACGCTGCTGGTGCAGTCTTCCAGTGCAACCATCGTCACTCTGATCGGTTTTGTCAGCGCCGGGTTGCTTACTTTCCCACAGACCATTGGCGTGGTCATCGGCGCGAGCCTCGGCACAACCGGAACTGGCTGGATGATTTCAGTGCTGGGCTTGAAAATCAGCCTGGGGTTTTACGCCCTACCCCTGGTTGGTATTGGTGCGCTGTTGCGATTACTTTCCCAAGGCACAGGACGTGCGCTAGGTCTCTCTTTGGCAGGTTTTGGACTGATTTTCATAGGAATCGATACGCTGCAAAATGGCATGCATATTTTGGCCGAAGCATTTGATTTATCGATTTTGCCTTCCAGTGGAGTAACGGGGTATCTGATTATCGTAGCGATCGGTACGTTGATGACGATAGTCATGCAATCTTCCAGCGCGGCTGCCGCCACAATACTTACCGCCCTGCATACTCACGCCATCAATTTCGACCAGGCGACGCTACTGGTTATTGGTGCGGCAATCGGCACCACCATCACTGGCGCGCTCGCCGCCATCGGCAGCAATATCTCCGCCCAACGCACTGCGCTGGCGCATATCACCTTCAACCTGGCAACCGGCATCATCGCCCTGTTGTGTCTGCCATGGCTACTTGCTTTCATTATTTTTTTGCAGCAAACGATTGCGCTCGCACCGGGAGCCATCAGCCTGGCGGCTTTTCATACTTTGTTCATTCTGCTCGGCGTGGTTATCTTTCTGCCGTTCAACCGCACATTTTCCCATTGGATCGAACGTATTTTGCCTGAGCAAGAGCCGAGACTAACCCGCCACCTTGGCGATACCCTGCTTCAGGCACCGGCAGTGGCACTAGAATCCACACGCCGCACACTGATCGAAATCACACTGTCAATCAACAAACTGCTGCTGGATATGCTGGGCAGCAGTGTTGCCCGTATCAATGAGCGCGAACGTAACGACATCCGGCAGGCCCTGGATATCGCCCAGCGTTTTTTCAGCAAAATTCCGCCCGTGGATGAAAATGAAACCCTGTCACATGCGCGTGTTCACCAACTGCATGCGATTGACCATCTCATCCGTTTATTTAAGCGTCTGGATTTATCGCCCGGTGAACGCGGCATGCTTTTTCAACCCCTGTTACAGCCTGAATTAACACAATGTCAACAAGCGCTTGAACTGATTCATCAGGGCCTGCTCGATCGCGCACCAGCAGACTGGTTGCGCAAAATAAGCGCACAGGCGCAGGCACTGGCGGATATGCGTCGTGACAGCCGTTTGGGAATTCTGCATGAGACGGCCATCGGGCGACGCGGCCCTTCCGATGCGCTCGATGCGCTTGACGCAGTACGCTGGCTGGAAAGGGTGACGTATCACAGCTCGCGTCTTTGCTATTATCTGGCAGAAGAAAATGCGCATGACACGGAGGCAGAAATTGTGGAAGTTTTGCCACAAACCTCGCTGGATGAGTAGCACAAAATTACCAGAAAACCCCTCTGTAAATAGTATATCGACCCATGAGTGATTTCTTCATCTGGCTGGCTATTGTGTTTTGCTTGACACAATCGGCCATTTTCTCCGGGCTCAACCTGGCGATTTTTAGCCTGAATCGTCTGGATCTGGAAATTACCGCCAGGAACAATAACGATATCGGCATCAAGCGCGTGCTTGGCTTGCGGCAGAACGCTAATTTCACCCTGACCACTATCCTGTGGGGCAATGTCGCCATCAATGTATTATTGACTTTACTGGCAGACTCCATCCTGGCTGGTGTCAGTGCATTCATGTTTTCTGCTGTTGTCATCACCTTTGCCGGTGAAATCTTTCCCCAGGCTTATTTTTCACGTCACGCACTGATGATGGCCGTCAGGCTCGCGCCAGTATTGCGTTTATATCAGTTTTTGCTATGGCCGGTTGCATGGCCATCCGGCAAGCTGCTGGATGCATGGATTGGCCCGGAAGGCATTCCCTGGCTGGGTGAACAGGAACTGCAGCAAATACTGGAACAGCATGGCCGTGACAGAACGACCGAAATCAGTCATGTCGAGGCTACCGGCGCCGTCAATTTCCTGACGCTTGATGATCTACCCGTTAATCAGGAAGGGGAGTGGCTCGACCCTAAAAGCATTTTTTGTTTGCCATTTCAGGTCGGTCAGCCAGTTTTCCCCGAGATTGGCAGAAACACCAGCGATCCTTTCCTCAAGCAGATCGCCGCCTGCGGTAAAAAATGGATCGTACTCATTGATACGGAAAACGAGCCTCGCCTGGTAGCAAACGCACCTGCCCTGCTGCGCGCGGCACTTTTCGGTCAAATCACGTTTAACCCAATACATTTCTGCCATCGACCATTGGTCGTGCGCGATCCACTGCTGCCACTGGGACAAGCGCTCACTCATTTGACAGTGCAGCCAGAACATCCGGAAGATGACGTTATTGATAAGGATCTGATATTAGTCTGGCATCAGAATAAACACCGTATTATTACCGGCTCTGATCTACTGGGTCGTCTGTTGCGTCGCATTGCCCGTCAGAAACCATGAATGAAAACCCTTCACCATGACCGAAGATATCAGCCTGCTCGGCCTTTTTATTAGTAGTTTTCTTGCCGCAACTTTATTACCAGGAGGTTCGGAAGCAGTGCTGGTTGGGGTATTACTCACCTATCCGGAATTACTCTGGCCAGCGTTGAGTATTGCGACACTGGGCAATACGCTGGGCGGAATGAGCTCCTATCTGATTGGTCGTCTATTGCCGGATGAGCAAGCCTTATCCCAAAAAATAGGCCGTTACATGCACGGCCTGGAATGGACTCGCCGTCATGGCGCCCCGATTTTATTGCTTTCGTGGGCGCCACTGATCGGCGATATATTATGCGTGGCTGCCGGATGGTTGCGTATTCACTGGTTTCCGGCCTTATTATTTATTGCTGCTGGAAAATTTGCACGCTACTGGTTGATTGCCATGGCGATCAATTAGCCAGCAGTTTCTGCAATTCTCCATTCTGAAACATTTCAGACATAATGTCCGATCCACCCACAAACTCACCTTTGACATACAGCTGCGGAATAGTAGGCCAGCTTGAGAATTCCTTGATACCCTGACGAATACCAGCATCAGCAAGCACATCTACCGCATGAATATCCTCCACTCCACAGGCTTTGAGTATCCGCACTGCATTGGCAGAAAAACCGCATTGCGGCTGATCCGGCGTTCCTTTCATAAACAGTACCACAGGATGGGCGGCTATCTGTTGTTCTATCGAATCAATTACATCCATGTTAATCACTCCTCAACTATTATTTAATATTGGTATTTCTCTGAATTCAGGTGCTGTCATCCAGCTGAGCTATCTTACACATAATTTTTACACCAGAAATATTTCCGCATAACCAGAACGTATTAAAGGTTCGGTAACTGGAAATTCATTAGCAGTATCCGCCACTCACTCGATCAATTTTTGAAAAATCTGATTGACAGATCAATCCTGTAAACCCGGCAGCAGTTAAAAGTTGACGGCAGGCCGTTGCCTGGTTATATCCATGTTCAAACAACAGCCATCCGCCTTGATGCAGAAAACGAGGTGCCTGCGAAATAATTTCGTGCAGACAACTTAATCCATCATGCTTAGCCACCAACGCCAGCATGGGTTCAAAGCGTAAATCACCCTGTTGAAGATGCGGATCAGCACAGGCAATATAGGGCGGATTGGCAACGATCAAGTCAAACTTTATTTTTCCAAGAGCCGCATACCAATTACTTGCCACAAAATTAACATTGTTGACCGAAATCCGTTCCGCATTTTTGCAGGCAAGCAATAGCGCTTTAGTCGAGATATCGAGCGCAAGGACATGAGCATGAGGGCGATGCCTGGCAATAGTGATGGCAATCGCCCCACTGCCTGTTCCCAGATCAAGAATATTGCAGCCATGATTGACTGGAATCGTTGCCAATGCGGTTTCTACCAATAATTCTGTTTCTGGGCGTGGAATCAATACATCTGGCGTGACCTCAAAGCTGAGGTCATAAAATCCCTGTTTGTTTGTCAGATAGGCGACCGGTACACCAGCTATCCGTTCGCTCAGTAATTCATGAAAGACCCTCGTTTGTTCCGCAGTCAGTAAATAATCGGGATGAGCCGCCAGAAATGCTGCATTGACATCAAGAACATGTTGCAACAACCAACTGACCTCCAGCCGATCAAGCTTATCTGTCCATCGCTGCAGTTCATCCGCAATGATTGCCATATCAGGCCGTACACCTGTTATTGGTTAAATAATAGCCGGTCAATTTTCCGTAATGGCAGCCAGTTGTGCCGCTTGATGTTCAGCAACCAGTGCAGCGCAAAGTTCTTCCAGATCACCGTCCATAATTTGGTCCATTTTATACAGCGTCAGGTTGATACGGTGATCGGTAACTCGTCCCTGTGGAAAATTATAAGTGCGGATCCGTTCGGAACGTTCTCCACTGCCCACCAGGGATTTGCGAGTGGCTGCCTGCTCGGCTTGTTGTGCCTGCATCTGTTTATTCTGAATACGGGATGCCAGAACGCTCAGCGCCTGTGCCTTGTTTTTGTGCTGAGAGCGCCCTTCCTGACATTCAACTACGATGCCGGTTGGCAAATGGGTAATACGTACTGCCGAGTCGGTTTTGTTGATGTGCTGGCCACCCGCACCGGATGCTCGGAAAGTATCAATCCTGAGCTCGGCTGGATTCAGCGTAACCTGCGCCAGTTCATCTGCTTCAGGAATGACAGCAACCGTACAGGTGGAGGTATGAACACGGCCCTGGGTTTCGGTAACCGGAACACGCTGAACCCGATGCGCGCCCGATTCAAATTTCAGCCTGGAATAGGCGCCTTTACCGAGGATGCGCGCAATGATCTCCTTGTATCCCCCTATTTCTGACGGGCTTTGTGAAACAATTTCAACTTGCCAGCCCTGGCGCTCCGCAAAACGGGTATACATCCGAAATAAAACTCCAGCAAACAGTGCGGATTCATCGCCACCCGTACCCGCACGAATTTCAAGAAAAATATTATGCTCATCAGCCGGATCTTTTGGCAGTAACTGTTTCAATAAAGCCATTTCAAGCTCAATAAGTTTCTGCTTGCACGTATCTATCTCAGCTTCAGCATAAACTCGCAGTTGAGGATCCACGCTTATTTCTCTCGCCGCCGCGATATCGCCTTCAGTCTGATGATAGCAACGATAAAGATCAACAACAGGGGTAATTTCTGCTCTTTCACGGGAGAGATTGCGTAAGTTATCCAGATCACTGGCGATCTTTTCACTACTCAACAGCCGATCCAGCTCTTCCAGGCGTGTACTCAGCCGGGTAAGCTGATCAATAATGCCTTTGTTCATTCGGAATGATGCAGTTGGTATAACCGGTTGACCAGCTCGACGAGTTGTTCGCGCTCGCTATCCGAAGCATTATTGAGTGCCGTAGAAGGAAGGTGTAAAAATTTATTAGTCAGACCGCTACTCAGCGTTTCGAGTACTTTGGCAGGGTCTTCTCCTTTTGCCAGAAGCCTCTGTGCCCGATCCAGTTCATGGCGACGATGCCGTTCCGCATGATCTCGTAATGCCCGAATAGTCGGCACGGTCTGACGTGCTGATACCCAGCGCATGAAATCATTTACATTGGATTCAATAATGGTTTCTGCTTCGGTAACGGCACTCTGCCGGTTATCCAGTCCCTCTTTGACAATATCGGCCAGGTCATCCACGTAATATAAAAACACATCATCCAATTCCGCGACTTCCTGCTCCACATCCCGTGGCACAGCCAGATCAATAATAAAAATCGGACGATGCTTACGTAATTTGATCGCTCGCTCCAGCATACCTTTGCCAAGTATGGGCAAAGGACTCGCAGTACAGGTCACTACGATGTCATGCAACGCCAGCTGCTCCGGCAATTCACCCAGCGAGATCGGTTGCGCATTAAAGCGGCGTGATAGCAACTCAGCGCGTTCGATTGTACGGTTGGCTACTGTTACGCTAATCGGGCGTTTAGCAACGAAATGTGCCGCACATAATTCGATCATTTCCCCCGCACCAATAAACAGTATGCGTTGTTCGCTGATATCACCAAAAATTCTTTCTGCCAGGCGCGCCGCCGCCGCTGCCATGGATACCGAACAAGCGCCTATTTCTGTGGAAGTGCGGACTTCTTTTGCTACAAAAAATGTTCGCTGAAAGGTTTTATGCAACAATAATCCCAGTGTGCCCGCTGCTTCGGCTGATTTGACCGCATTTTTTATTTGTCCCAGTATCTGCGGCTCACCCAGCACCATAGAATCAAGTCCGCTAGCCACGCGAAATACGTGTTTGACGGCCTGTTCACGAGTTAACTTATAAAGGTACGGTTCCAGGTCTACCGGTTGAAGATGGTGAAAATTTGCCAGCCAATTGACAGCCTGTTCTGGTGCATCGGTATTGCAGTATATTTCGGTACGGTTACAAGTAGAGACAATAGCCGCTTCTTTGACCGGGCGATGTCCAACCAGGTCATGAAGTGCATGCTGCACAGACTCCTGCGGGAAAGCAACATGCTCGCGAATATCCAAAGGTGCCGTATGATGATTGATACCAAAAGCAAAAAGTTGCATGGAGTTTTCCCGATAACGCAAGGCTTAAAGCTGTTAATTATAGCGGAACTTTTGACAGCATGAATTAATGGAAGTTACGGCACTTGGCTAGTTCTCAGTTATTTTTGCGTTATAACGGATTCTGACTTGACATCGATATCATGACGTTTCTACCATAGCGGTTTCTTCAGGGAGTAATTGTGTCAATCGAGTCAATCAGAAACTTTATTGCCAAAGACATGGGTGATGTCGATATCGTGATTCGACAAAAACTCCATTCGCATGTCGCGCTTATACAGCAAGTTAGTGAATACATTATCAACAGTGGCGGAAAGCGCTTACGTCCTGCGTTGGTGGTTTTATCAGCGGGCGTATTTGGCTATTCAGGATCTTCTCATCATGTGCTGGCCGCAGTTGTTGAATTTATCCATACCGCCACCTTGCTGCACGATGATGTGGTGGATGATTCGAGTATGCGGCGCAATCATGCCACCGCCAATGCGCTGTTTGGTAATGCCGCCAGTGTTCTGGTTGGTGATTTTCTGTATTCACGCGCATTTCAGATGATGGTGGAAATTCAGAACATGCGGGTTATGGAAGTGCTGGCAGACGCGACCAACACTATTGCTGAAGGTGAAGTCTTACAACTGTTGAATTGTCGCGATCCTAATGTGGAAGAAGAAAACTATCTTCGAGTTATTCGTTTCAAAACAGCCAAATTGTTTGAAGCAGCCGCACGCCTGGGTGCTATTTTGGGAACCGCTTCACCAGCCGAAGAAATTGCTCTGGCTGCATATGGCATGCACCTGGGTACAGCGTTCCAGCTGGTGGATGATCTGCTCGACTATTCGGGTGACAATCACGATACTGGAAAGAATCTTGGCGATGATCTGGCTGAAGGCAAACCTACCCTGCCACTCATTTTTGCGGCACGTACCGGGAATACTCACCAGGCTGATACGATTCGACGCGCAATTGAGACGGGGGGAGCGGACGGGTTTGAACCGGTATTACAGATCATTCGGGAAACGGGTGCATTAGATTATGCGAAACAATGTGCGCAAAAAGAATCCGGAATGGCACTGGCAGCAATCGAAGCAATCAGTGATTCCGTCTATAAGCAATGTTTAACTCAGCTGGCCGACTTCGCTGTCAACCGCAATCATTGAATTGCCAGATTGAAGTTAACATAATGAATATACTTTCGGAACGCATAGTCCATTAGTAATGCTCGGGGTGTAGCTCAGCCTGGTAGAGTACTGCGTTCGGGACGCAGGAGCCGGAGGTTCAAATCCTCTCACCCCGACCATCCTGGATTTCAATAGATTTGCTCCACTTTGGATTACAAACTGTCGGGATTACATATGGAAATCAGCTGTTATCGCGAAACCGAGATCAGCCGTGAGCAGCGGACACTACCTGCTGTCACCTACAATATGGCGGTCAGCCTGCTTGCCAGATGTCCATCCGGGCAGCTGTTTGTACCTATTCGCAGTATGCAGTTTCTGGCTATTATCGATGCGGAAGAATTTGTTTTTATAGATGGCCAGCGCAAATGCTGGATCGATATCGCCTGGCAACACTTTCATTCGTGGGAAAGAAACGCTCTGGATCAATCAGTTACTTATGATGCAGTTTTTTATAGAGAAAATCAGGAATCAATAATGTTACGCCTGCAGCAGGAATTTCCACTGGCGCTACGTGTCATGATAGCCAGGGAACGCCCGGCTAGCCCGGCAAAGGTCATCAAGTTTCCCGCAAAAATATTGCCGGCTGATTAATCATCGTCTCCCAGTTCAACATTCCAGCCACTACGTTTTGCCTCCAGAATCCGCTGCTCGTATAACAATGCGTGTCGCTGCTGCAACTCCGGCGGCAATCGGCTGGGTAAATGCGCAAAATCTTCCCATGCCGTATGCACCTTCTCATACAGATTCTGCATTTGCGATGAACTCCAGTCTTGGCAGGTTTCGGTTTCGGGCAAAATACCGAATACCCAGGCATCGATGACAATCCGGCCAAGATGCGTCAGGCCGCCATTCTTATCCTGGTTAATTCCACAGTAGTGCTGTTCATTCATCCTGTCTTCCTATTTGTCATGTAATTGTTAACGAGTCAGACCAGCATACAGCAGTGGCAATTTTTCTGGTAACCGTTGCACATGATCGACCACCATATAATTGCGTTCACCAAATATTCTCGAAACATATTGATCCGCACGCGGGTCAAGGCTCATGCAATAAGTAACCACTCCGTTGCGTGCCGCTTCCTCCACGGCTTTCTTAGTATCGAAACGCAAGTATTGCGGATCACGCACATCCACATCAGCAGGCTCTCCATCCGTGATCACCAACAGCAATTTTTTTGACGCCGCCTGCAATTTCAGAAAATGGTTCGCATGACGAATGGCCGCGCCCATACGAGTGGAAAGTTGCCCCTTCATCCCCGCCAGCCTGGTTTTGGGCAACTCATTATAAGGCTGATCGAAATCCTTGAAACGGTAGTACTCAACATCGTGCCGTCCATCCGAACAAAAACCGTGTATTGCAAACGGATCACCAATGCGGTTGATCGCATCCGCCAGTAATACTGTCGCCTGCCGGGTTAGATCCAATACCGTAAAATCCTGCCCTGCAACAACATCATTGGTAGATTCAGACAAATCCAGCAACACCAGCACCGCAATATCCCGCACTTTGCGCACTGAGCGCATCATCACCCGTGGATCGGGTTGCTGCCCCATGCGCGCATCGATCAATGCTGCAACGGCAGCGTTGATGTCGATCTCATCCCCATCCTCCAGCTTGCGAATACGCTGCACACCCTGAGGCTGCATGGCATCCAGCAGGAATTTCATCCGATGAATTTCGCGTTTATACTGAGAGGTGATCTCATCGATCAACTGTATATCGCCTAATTTTGGCCGCTTTTCCTGAACGGTTGCCCAGGAAGGGCGCTCCAGCTGGATCTGATAATCCCATTCAGCATAGTGAAACGGTGATGCCAATGGTTCCTTACCTTCCAGCGTATTGTAGGAAACACCATGATCTTCATACGGAAATAATTCCGTTCCCAGTACCCAGATTTCCTGCGCGTCGTCACCCGCAGTCTCAACATCGAGTTCATTGATGAATTCCATGATGCCAACATTTTTACGCACTTGCTTGGGCGCTTCATACCCGGCAGCAACCGAACGTTCAAAATCGAATTCCTCAAATTCCCAGAAATAGCGATTGTCATCACGATAGGGCGCAGTCAATACATCCGTTCGTGGATTGAACCCGATTTTCTTGCCTGCAATCTCATGCGCCAGCTGCACACCGATATCCCAACTGATTTGATTATCCTGTAACCGATCCTGCGCCTGTGAAAACAGCAAACGTCCCTGGCTGATCCACGCATCGGAATCGTTGTAATCCGGATCCAGCAGTGCACGCGCGAGACGATTCAAATAATCGCCGATACTGTTCTGCATTTCTGGAGTAGCGGTATGCAATACCGCCCAGAGTTCACGCAGCCTGGGAAACCGTCGAATGGTCAGTGCCTCGACGCGCGCATCTTCAATGACGGAAATAACGGCCATCTGCAATGGGTTCAATGACTCCGCAGAAATGGGAGTCTGGGTTTCAACCAGATGCGCCGCTGCATGGGTTGCCGCCGCACGATACACTTCAGTTGCCGACACATCGCCATACGTATCGAATGCATCGGGCAAATGCAGGATATAGTCCTCAATGAAAGGGCGGTAACCTTCTCGGCTTTCAAAATCTCCCGATGTCGGTCGCATGTAAAAATCCCGCGCCCACAGCGCCCGCAGATACATATTGATCCGCCGCTGAATATCGACGAACAACGTCCCCTTGCGTTCCTGCTGCAACATGGCCAGCGACTCTTTGGAACTCAAGCTGAAATAGGCAATCTGCGCCTCGTAATCGGTACGATGCGCATGTGCCCCCCACATTGCCCAGCGCCGCAGTCCACCCAGCGTCAATTGGCTGAACAGGAAATCCAGCTTGTCCAGCATCGGCCGCACTCCACGTGGTGCCTGGGCGATCAAATGCCCCAAAAACTGCAAATACCCAGTAAACAGATTGGCGTCACCCATCCTTTTGGCGGCAGTTGCCGACGTCGCAATGATCATTTCCACCACGGCACCCGAGGTTTTCGACGCCAGCATCAGACAGGTGGTAGCAAGTTCACTGATCACATCTTCGCCAACTTCCTTGGCAACTAAGGGCGCTTCGTCAATCCAGGATTCGACCAGACTGCGGCCACGTCCGAGCCCCTGCAACGCAGAGACCCCCTTCAGATAATTATCCAGACCTCGTGGTGAGAGAACCCGGGTTGCATCATGCCAGGTTGCCTCAAGCAGTGCCTTCGACTCGGGCGGCAGCGATGCCAGTAATTCATCATAGTCCGTCAGTTTCAAACTCATGCTATTCCTCGAAGAAAGGTTGTTCTGACTGAAAACAGGGATATCAGAAGAAAGTGGTAACCGCAGCATCAAGCGCATCACGCATATCGGGATCGTCAGTCAGTGGCCGCACCAATGCCATGTGGCAGGCAGCGCGAACATCGACACCTTTGGCAATCAGATTGCCCGCATAAATCAGCATACGCGTCGAAATACCTTCATCCAGCCCATGCCCTTTCAGATTGCGGGCGCGCTCGGCAATTGCAACCAATTTACCCGCGATGTCTGCCTGAATACCCGTCTCATGTGTCACGATTTCAGTTTCAATATCCGCTTGCGGATAATTAAAATCAAGCGCACCAAAACGCTGTTTGGTCGATTGTTTCAGATCTTTCATCAAGCTTTGATAACCGGGGTTGTAGGAAATCACCAACTGGAAATCAGCATGTGCATGCACGAGTTCTCCCTTTTTTTCCAGGGGCAGCATTCTACGGTTATCAGTCAATGGATGGATTACGACAGTTGTATCCTGTCTGGCTTCAACCACTTCATCCAGATAGCAGATTGCGCCATAACGGGCGGCAGTCGTCAGAGGGCCATCCTGCCAGCGTGTTCCCTGCGCATCCAGTAGAAACCGCCCGACCAGATCAGAAGCGGTCATGTCTTCGTTACAGGCAACCGTAATCAGTGGCTTTTTCAGTTTCCACGCCATGTATTCGACAAAACGAGTTTTGCCGCAACCAGTCGGGCCTTTCAGCATCATGGGCATACGCACCGAATAAGCGGCCTCGTATAACGTGACTTCATCCGTAACGGGACGGTAATAAGGTTTATCTTTAATAAAAAACTGTTTGATTGCATCGCTCATTATTTTCTCCTGCGTTATAACCACATGGGCCGACACACAAAAAACCCCCCGTTACCTTCCGGCAACGGGGGGTTTTACAAGTCCCGCGCCGTACTTCTAAACCGTCTTGCCGCGGTAAATCACCATGGCTGTTCCCTGACTCTGCGCGAAGTTGTCGTAGCCAATCAGACGCACATGATTATTCGGATTGGCTTTATGACAAGCCTCCGCTTCCTTCAGAATATGGTCCACATCGGTTTCACCAAACATCGGGAGTTTCCACATGTACCAGTAATTACTCATCAGGTATTCTGGCTCGGTATGTTCTACTGCCGGGTTCCAGCCTTTTTTAACAATATATTCAACCTGTTTTCTGATTTGTGCTTCGCCCAAAGCAGGCAAATAAGAAAAGGTTTCAAATTTCCGGCTGGCCGGATCACTCAGACGGCTTTTATAGTCAATCATTTCAGACATTTATTTACTCCAAAATTAAGATAGAAAACAGGTGCGCTTACTTATGTGCCACATCAAGTTTGTCCACGGTATCGAACTCAAATTTAATTTCTTTCCAGGTTTCCATGGCAATTTTGAGTTCCGGACTGCTTTTTGCTGCATCAGTCAGAATGGCTTTACCTTCTTTCTCGATTTGTACGCCACGATTGCGTGCTTCCACACAGGCTTCCAGCGCAACGCGATTGGCAGCGGCTCCTGCCGCATTACCCCAGGGGTGTCCTAACGTTCCGCCACCAAACTGCAAACAGGCATCATCACCAAAAATAGCGACCAATGCAGGCATGTGCCACACATGAATACCCCCTGACGCTACCGGGAAGACACCTGGCATGGAACCCCAATCCTGATCGAAGAAAATACCTCGGCTGCGATCTTCCTTGATGAAGGATTCACGCATAATATCAATCCATCCCAATGTCGCTTCGCGGTCACCTTCCAGTTTTCCGACAACAGTCCCTGAGTGCAGATGATCGCCACCCGACAGACGCAGGATTTTAGCCAGCACCCGGAAATGAATGCCATGATGCGGATTGCGGTCAAGCACGGCATGCATCGCACGGTGAATGTGAAGTAAAATTCCATTGTCACGGCACCAGTTAGCCAGTCCGGTATTGGCACAGAATCCGCCTGTAATGTAGTCATGCATAATGATCGGGGCGCCGATTTCCTTGGCGTATTCCGCACGCTTGTACATTTCCTCTGGCGTCGGGGCGGTAACGTTCAGGTAATGCCCTTTGCGCTCGCCAGTCTCACGTTCCGCTTTGTGGATTGCTTCCATCACAAAGTCGAAACGTTGACGCCAACGCATAAATGGCTGACTGTTAACGTTTTCATCATCCTTTGTCAGATCCAGGCCACCACGCAGGCACTCATAAACCGCACGACCATAGTTTTTAGCCGACAAGCCTAGTTTTGGTTTAATCGTACATCCCAGCAGCGCTCTACCATATTTATTAAGAATGTCGCGTTCAACCTGAATTCCATGAGGTGGGCCACCACAGGTCTTGACGTAGGCTATGGGGAAACGCACATCTTCCAGACGCAATCCTCTGATAGCCTTGAAACCGAATACATTACCAACCAGAGAGGTGAAGACATTGACGACTGAGCCTTCTTCAAACAGATCAATTGGGTAAGCGATAAAAGCAAAAAAACAGGTATCGTCGCCAGGGACATCTTCGATCCGATAAGCGCGACCCTTGTAGTAATCGAGATCGGTCAACAGATCTGTCCAGACTGTCGTCCAGGTACCGGTAGAAGACTCAGCAGCCACTGCGGCGGCCGCTTCTTCGCGATCAACACCTGGTTGCGGGGTGATTTTGAAACAGGCCAGAATATCGGTCTCGTTTGGCGTGTATTCCGGTGTCCAATAGGTTTGCCGATATTCTTTTACACCGGCGGTATAGGTTTTTTTAGCGCTCATGCTTGCAATCTCCTGAAAAGTCTCACCCGAATCACGATCTATTCACCAGGCGAGTCACTGTTTTAAAAATCAAACGATACTGCAGGTATCACTATATCGCGCATCAATCATAAGTACAAATTAATAAACATGATGGTTACAATAAGCTTATATTTATGATTACACTTTATCTTGCCATGCTACACATTACATTACGTCAACTAAAAGTTTTTGAGTCTGTGGCACGTCTGCTCAATTTCACACGTGCGGCAGAAGAACTACACTTAACCCAGCCAGCCGTGTCGATTCAAATTAAACAGCTGGAAGATGCGGTCGCGCTGCCATTATTCGAGCAGATAGGAAAACGCATCTATCTGACTGAAGCCGGACAGGAACTCTTCAACTATAGCCGCAGCATTTCCCAGCAACTGGCAGATATGGAACTGGCGCTTGAGGAATTAAAGGGTGTGCAACGCGGCAAGCTCAATATCGCTGTGGTCAGTACAGCCAATTATTTTGTACCAGGTCTGCTGGCGCGATTCACCCAGCGCTATCCGAACATTACCATCAGTCTGCATGTTTCCAATCGGGAGAACGTGCTTAAGCAATTAGCTGACAATCTGACTGATCTCGCCATCATGGGTCAACCTCCTGGCGATATCGACATCAGTTCCGAGTCATTTGTAGAAAACCCGTTGGTCATTATTGCACCACCTGGCCATCCCCTCTGCGGCGAACGACAGATTCCAGTAACACGGTTGGAGCAAGAGATTTTTCTTGTCAGGGAAGCAGGATCCGGCACACGCAGCGCGATGGAACGCTTTTTTTCTCAGGCCAAAATCCGCATCAACAAGGGAATGGAAGCTGATACCACCGAAGCCATCAAGCAGGGAGTCCAGGCGGGCATGGGGCTGGGCATTATGTCGATGCATACGATCCAACTGGAACTCGAAACCGGCCGATTACAACTACTTGATGTACAAGGATTTCCGATTATGCGTGACTGGTATATCGTTCACCGAAAGAACAAACGGTTTTCCAACATTTCCATAGCATTCAAACAATTTCTGCTGCAGGAAGCCGCCACATTGGTTACAGAAAACAGAAATGATTCAATACCTCGCAAAAATTACTAAATTATTCGGACTCGACATCCGTTATCAATCTGGCGACCGAACCAGAATACCAGCAACCAGTACGATACCCAGATAGCCAGCAATCATCTGATCGACAACTATTTTCAAGGAGCATGTAATGTCAGACAAGAATTTAAAATTTCTAGTAGTGGATGATTTCTCAACCATGCGCAGAATTGTACGTAACCTGCTCAAGGAGCTGGGCTTCCAAAATGTAGAAGAAGCCGAGGACGGGGCAGCGGCCTTAAGAAAATTAAGAGAAGGAGGCTTTGATTTTGTAGTATCCGACTGGAATATGCCCAACATGGATGGATTAACGATGCTGCAGAATGTACGTGCAGACGAATCCCTTAAGCATTTGCCAGTATTAATGGTCACTGCGGAAGCAAAAAAGGAAAATATTATTGCCGCAGCACAGGCAGGTGCAAATGGCTATATTGTCAAACCCTTCACGTCCGCCACGCTTGACGAAAAACTGAACAAGATTTTGCAGAACATGACCGTGCATGCATAAGATTCGCAAAAATTCTGTTAGCAAAATGAACCAGGCCAGTTGTATGATTTCTGACAGCAAGGATCGTCTGGTTTATGTCATTCAGCAAACGTCTCATGCGACTGATTGTGTACTTCACGCTGTTGAATATGCACAGCCGCTCCAGGATGAACTTGCTGTCCACGCTCAAGAATTATTGGCCCAATGGCAACTGCTGCTGGAAAACAGCCCAATGAAACATGCAGACCAACAGGCACTACGGGCAACATTGACTCAGACAATTGACTTTCTGAATGAAGTACCTAAAAAATCAGGTTTGACCAAGCAATATCTAACTGAAATTCTGATCACACAAAGTCATCAGGATTTAACTGGCCAAGTCATGCAAAAATTACTGCAAACATTTGAAATAATGGAACGGCAACAGTCATTCACAAAGAAATCCATCAATACAAAAACAGATATTCAGAAAAAAGAAACCGGGATGGCAAACGGTCCGGTTATTGATCACGCAAAACAACCGGATACCTTAGCCAATCAAGATCAGGTTGATAACCTGCTCGCAAAACTAGGTTTGTGAAATTTCAGCTCAAACTCCCACCGGAATTCTTCAGGCGCACCAGATCTATATTACCCACGCACAATATTATCCCTGAACAAGATACAAACCAGCTTGCCAGAGCTGATTGCGACAACCGCGACCGAACGCCTGCTACGCATTGAAATCGAAGGCTACACCCTGCATCATCACGTCATGACAAAATAGACCGATGATCGTATCGCGGTTGAAATGGTCACCGAGACTAAAAAACGTTTTCCCACTCTCAGCGCCTGCAGTTTCGACAAAGGCTTTCATTCGCCCATCAACCAGACTGACCTGGCCTGACAGCTTGACCAGGTTACGCTGCCCAAAAAAGGCAAACTGTCCAAAGCGCCCCAAACGGCCTGAAATCTTTTTAGACGAAAAAGCGCCTATTTCGATAATGCTGCCGCAACATCCCGGAAACTATTCAGTCCTGCTTCAAGATTGTCAATAATCTCAAGGGCCAGTTCATCCGGTTCGGGTAAATTGTCCAGATCAGCCAGACTCTTATCCTTCAACCAAAAAATATCCAGACTGGTTTTGTCGCGTGCCATGATTTGATCAAGGCTGTATTTACGCCAGCGGCCTTCAGGATTGCTCTGTTCGTTCGTAACCGTCCAACGCTCCCATCTATCTTTCCTGCTGTTTAAGTGATTGAATGAACGCTGGTGTAAGTGGCAGCAATTCATCGATGCGGTTATTGGGCCAGGTCGGTAGTCTGGCGAGGGTGTCTGCAAGCCATGCGGCGGGATCGAGTTTGTTGAGTTGCGCGGTACCGAACAAGGTTTGAATGGCAGCGGCGCGTTGACCGGCACGTTCCGATCCGGTGAATAGCCAATTCTTTTTGCCGATTGCGATCGGGCGGATGGTGTTCTCCACCGGGTTGTTGTCGATCGGAAGAGAGCCGGTTTGTGCGTAGCGGATGAGACCTGGCCAGCGTCTGAGGGTATAGTCGAGTGCTTTGGCGGAGCCGCCGCCATTTGCGGTCTGGCTACGGGTTTGCATCAGCCAGTCATGCAATGCATGCAGTGCGGGCAGGCTTCTGTCTGCCCGCAGTTGCAGGCGATCTTCGATGCTCAGGTCTTTGCCTTCTGCTTCGATTGCGTATAAGACGCTGATGCGCTGTATCGCTGCCAATGCCATCGTGCTGGCATTGGCCTGGTGCAGGTCGAAGAATTTGCGTCGCGCATGCGCCCAGCACGCCAATTCGACACAAGGCGATGTGGCTGCGGAAAAAAGTGCTTTATACCCAGCATAGTCATCGACCATCAGGTGTCCTTGCCAATTTTGCAGAAAGTGCCGTGCATGCTGACCGCTACGGCCAGCTTGATAGTCGAAGACGATGATACGCGGCCCGGGCTCAAGATCATTGCTGCGGTAGGCCCACAGGTAGGCTTTACGGGTTTTGCCGCGACCGGGTTCCAATTGTGCAACTGGTGTTTCATCGGCATGCAGCGTGTTGCCCTGCAGTAGATGCCAGGTTAGGCGATCGACCAATGGTTGCAGGGCTACGCCGGTACGGCCTACCCATTCGGCCAGGGTGGAACGGGGCAGCGTGACCTGGTCACGGGCAGCAATCTGCTCCAGGCGATAAAGTGGCAGGTGATTCAGGTATTTGTTTGTCATCACCCAGGCAAGCAGGCCCGGGGCGGCCATGCCGCCATCGATGACTGCCGGTGGCACGGGTTCTGCCGTGATGGTTTCACAGGATTTGCAGGCGTACTGTGGGCGAATGTGGCGATGAACGAAGAATCTGGCGGGTTCCACGTCAAGCTGCTCGGTGATGTCTTCTCTGATATTAGTCAGATCGCAACCGCATCGGTCACATTGGCAGGATGCGGGTTCATGCCGGTGTTCGATGCGCGGCAGGTGATCTGGCAGCGGCTGACGACCGGCGCGGGTACGCGGCACTTTGGTGGCATTGGGGGTTGGTGTGCTGTTGATCTGTTCGATTTCAGCCTCAATGGCCGTGATATCGGTCAGCGCCGATTCTTCAAACAAAGAAAGCTGCCTGGGTGACAAGGCAGACAACGCTTCATTTTTCCTGCCAAATCGGATACGGCGCAGATGCGCCAATTCCAGGGTGAGCGCCTGAATCTTGAGTTCCAGCGCATAAACTGTCTGCTGTGTTTGCTGGGTCAGATCAAGCTGAAATGCCTGAACCAGATTGACCACCTGTTGTTTGGTGGCCGTATCGAGGTTGAGTTGATCCAGTTGCGCCAGTGAATTCATGAGATGAATTATACCACGAAATCGCAATCAACCGCCTGTTAATAAACAACTATTACATATTTTCTACACCTGAAAATGCCATTGTGGCCGCGCCGATAAACGCCGCCAGTCTACGCCGGCAATCAACCATTCCCACTGCGATAGCGCTAACTCGACACACGCCGCATCCTGCCTCGGCCAGACAAACCGCCCCTGATGCAGGCGGCGTTGACATAACCACACCCCCGTGCCATCCCACAGCAAGACCTTGATGCGATTGCCCGCGCGATTGCAGAATATGAACGCCGAACCCGCGCAGGGCGGGTGACCCAATACCTGCTGCACAATCATCGATAAGCCATCCATGCCGCGACGCATATCCACCGGATCGACCGCCAGCCAGATCTTACCCGCGTGCGCAATCAACCCAGACATGACAGCAATTCTCCCAGCCATCGCGGGGAAACGCTCAGTGGTAATTCCAGCACATGCGTACCGCGACAGCGAAGCTGCAATACTTCCACTGACGCCGCTGTCGGCTTGATCGTAACCGGAATCAAGGCTGGCAGCTTGATATCATCGCGCCCACGCCGGTGAGCGCGCAACCAATTCCCAAACGTCTTCGCATTCAACCCGAGCGCCCGGCAATAGGCTGCCTGCGACAAACCGCTCGTTTGCCAGTTGCTGATATGCTTTTGCTTATCATCCTGTAATGCCATGGCTTATCCTCCTGTAAGGTAATGCAGAGGAGAATAATCCAGAAAATTGTGATTGCGTAGATGGGAGCGTTGGACGGTTACGTTCGTTCCAGGTTTCCCTGCGCTGATGACGATTGAGTGGGTTATAGCAGGTAATGAATTCCTGCAAATCCTCAAAGCGCAATGGTTTTTTCTTTAAAGTGTGATGAATATTGGTGCGGTAATCGTAATACCACACTTCCTTCGTCCATGGTTCTTTACTGGCTTCGCGGTTATCGAAGAACAGCACGTTCGCCTTCACGCCGTTGGCGTAAAAAATACCGGTAGGCAGTCGCAAAATCGTATGCAGATTGGTGGTTTCCAGCAATTTCTTGCGTACCGTCTCACCCGCCCCGCCTTCAAACAATACCTTATCCGGCACCACCACTGCGGCGCACCCGGTAGTCTTCAACATGGTGCGGATATGCTGCACGAAATTGAGCTGTTTGTTGGATGTCGTTGCCCAGAAATCCTGCCGGTTGTAGGTCAGATCGTCTTTTTCCTGCTCGCCTTCATCATTGGTAAAGCTCATCGAACTCTTCTTGCCGAACGGTGGATTCGCCAGCACGTAATCGAAGCGGCGTCCGGCATCCGCCACCAGCGCATCGTTAGGGGAAATCATACTGTCGCCATCGATCTCGCCAATGTTATGCAAAAACATATTCATCAAGGCGAGGCGGCGTGTATTGGCGACAATTTCATTGCCGTGAAATGTTTCGTGTTTCAGAAATACTTTTTGTGTTTTGTCCAGCGCATGCTCGGCGACCAGAAAATCATAAGCCGCCAGAAAAAAACCGCTCGTGCCGCAGGCTGGGTCAGCAATAGTCTTTCCCGGTTCTGGCCGCACACATTGCACCATCGTTTTGATCAAAGCGCGTGGCGTGAAGTATTGTCCCGCACCGGACTTGGTATCTTCCGCGTTGCGCTCCAGCAAACCCTCGTAGATGTCGCCCTTCACATCCGCGCCCATCGTCACCCACTGCGTTTCATTCACCATGTCAATCAGGCGATACAACTTGGCCGGATCCTGGATTTTGTTCTGCGCCTTAGTGAAAATCTGCCCCAGCATCCCCGACTTGTTGCCCAGCTCGCGCAGCAGCGTCACATAATGCACCTCCAGCTCCGCACCACGCTTGGCTTTCAGGCTCTGCCAGTTGTATTCCGCGGGAATGCCCACCTTGCGGTGATACGGCGGCTGGCTGTATTCATCCGCCATTTTCAGGAAAATCAAATACGTAAGCTGCTCCAGATAATCGCCATAACCCACGCCATCGTCTTTCAGAACTGTACAGAAACTCCAGACTTTGGAAATGATGGAAGCTGTTGCGTTCATAGATATTCTCTAACAATAGATACTTCATCCCGGTTATGGATCGACAAATTTAGCTGTGGAGGTTTCATGAGAAACTCTGGAGGTATAGGGGTCGAGCTGTGGAGGTATCGCAAAAGTTAAAGCGCATAAATTTATACGCTCTGGCGCATAAACTGACTCGCAATATAAGCAAAAACTCTATTAACACTTTGTTCTATTAGCCGATTATTCATTGAAGAAATGCTTAAGAGATTTATGCGCCTAGATCATCCAGCGCCAAAACTAAGTAGCGTACTTCCACACCGTTTGCTCAATTTACGGGCGATTGCAGTTGAGCCACCCAACCCTTACTGACCAATACATGCATTGCAAGCTCAATTTGGCGCGGAGTGAATTGCCGTTTACGCTCATTCCAAGCATAGGTATGGTTTACCACATCATTTATAGAGTTAACGGTTTCATTTTTCATAATCCAATGAACCGTGGACAGCAATTCCAAACCAAAGGGCGACTCGAAACCTTCGACCAGCGCTGATACCTTATCAAAACGATCACGAGTATCGGGGTGTTGCTGAAGAAATGCGGCAGCATCTTCCACGGCTCCAGGCACCAATTGCAGTGTTTTATCCGGCGCATCACCACCGTCCGCATAGCCCGACACAAGATGCCCCTCAATAGCATTAAGCACATGACGCAGATTTTCGGCATAGGGACCGTAAGCTGCTTTCTGATACTTCAATTTAAGTGGCTCACCCGCAGCTTGCATGAAATACATCAGTTTGTGAACTTCCAGCAAAGTAACGTAAGGGTCCAGCAAGCCGCCGAGGTAACGTCTCATCAGCTCGACCAATGCAGCTCTGCCCGCTGTCATTTTAGGCACTTCCCGGTTATGCACCATCTTTTCAGCTGCTGGCGCACTTTGGGGGCCGTAGATCATCACACGCAAATCTGTTAGTGGTTGCAATACAGCCTCAATACGTGGTTTAACATCAGTCCAATCAAGACCACCCAGCCCGCTACCCAGAGGTGGAATAGCGATGGACTTAATGTCATACCGTTGTATGGTTTCAACCAGCGCCCTGAGTCCTGCGTCAATATCGTCCATACGGCTTGCACCACGCCAATGGCGCTTGGTAGGAAAGTTAATGATATATCGCGGATTCGCCAACTGTCCGGTTTCAAACACAAACATCTTGCCGGGTTGAACTTCTTTCTTTTTACACGCCGCTGCATAAGCCAGGAAATTCTGCGGAAAAGCCTTCTTGAATTGCAGCGCGATGCCGCGCCCCATCACACCGACACAATTCACCGTGTTGATAATAGCCTCGGCATTCTCGCGCAAAATATCGCCTTGTTTGTATTCAATCATCTTGGATTGTCTCTCTCAGTAATACCAATCGGTCTTGATGTTGACCGTTGGCCGATGGCCGACAGTGGGCAACGCATTGACCACCTGCTGATAAACTTTCTGTGTCTGTACACCAACACACTCAACCAGGTGCCAGGGAAAATTGTCTTCGAGCAAGAATTCGGCCTGTTTTCCCTCCTTGCAGGATTGCCAATCTCTGGCCTGAACTGCTTGCCAGTTTATATCATGTAAGTGATTCAAATCGCAACGATCTTCAAAGTAACGCGCCCCCGCATTGGAAAGGGTAAAAGCCCAACGTTTCTGATTCTGCTCTGCCCATACCACACAGTCGTGAAGATCAGCTTGCAAATGAAGAATCGGTTCTTGCCCGCCGCGATAATCCAATTCAGGATGGTTTCCCTGACAAATCAGATACAACATGACCGAACGCGGGCAAAAATAAAATGGAACGCAGTCGCCCACGTGCAAATCCGGATAACTGGTGAGCGTTAACTCTTTGAGCCGCCGCTCTTTGATGCGACTCATGCCAATAGCGGTTCCCGCCGGCACCCGCACAAGCACCTGAGCATCGCACCACAAACAACCATCCGCGATGATTGACGGCAAACGGTCAAGATGCACGATATGGTATATTTTGGGGTGTGCGGGCATTGCCATTTCACAATCTCCGTAATTACAGAATAAGCAACAGCGTCACGGGGTGGATCTTCCAGACCTTCGAAACGATGAATGCGGTTGCGTTCATAAGCGGCCTTTTTTGTTGTTTGGTTGCGCCGCTTTTTCCGCCCGGATACGCGCCAGCAATTCCGAGGCAGGTTCGTCGTTCGGATCTTGTGGCACCAGTTGGCCGGAGAAAGCTTTTTTCAGGATGGACTGGCGGAGAGCTTCGGCTTGTTGTAGGGAAGTGGTGATGGTTTGGTCGAGTTGGTCGGTTTCGGAAAGCTTATATTCAAGTGCAAGCAGAATTCTCGCTTGCTCATTAATTGAGCAAATGGGAACTGCCATTCTTGCTAGTTTCTCACCCGTTAGGTGTTTGATAGTGGTTCCAGTAAACATTTTCTCTAGTCTACGATTTGATGCGCATAACTCAAAATACATCTGCACAAAAGAAGAATTCATGGAATCGGCAAAACGTACTCGGTGCAGTGCTTTTTGAATTTGCATATCCTGACCAAGCTCTTTCCGCCACACCGCACAACGACCGGGTTCACCGCCTTCACAGATAACCAAGTCACCATCTTTCAAACCGAATCGAACGTACTCAGATTCTTCAAATCGCATTTCAAGCAAGTCATCAAGGGAGAACTTTCCCCAACGCACATTGATGTTTCTCAGATATGGTTTTAGCTCCCCTTTGTTTTTCTCCTTATCCAACATTTTTCCCAGAATTGATTCCAGGCAAACGTCCCCCATCAAAAACCACCCCCACCCCTCCGGCAATTCGGGCAACTCGGCCAGTTCTTCGGCTGTGAGTGATGGCAGGGATTTCGGGGCTTTGGGTTTGCTACCTTGCTTTCCGGTGGCTTCCCAGTCGGCGAGTTGTTGCTGGTGGCGTTGCGCTCTCTCCTGCTGGATGCGCTTGAGCAAGACAGCGGCGGTTTCGAGGGGTTCGTCATTCCCACCCCCCATTTCGTCATTCCCGCGCAGGCGGGAATCCATGTCGTTCAAAGGCTGGGCCCCCGCCTTCGCGGGGGCGACGGATTGTTTGGCACGACGCTGTTCGCGCCACTGCGCGGTGAGCTTGCCCTCGAAGGCGTGTTTCAGCAGCGACTGGCGATACACTTTGAGCTGCGCCTGGGCGGTCTTCAGGTTTTCGATGCCCTTGTCCAGCTCGGAAAACAGTTCTTCGATTTTGGCGACGATGCGGTGTTGTTCATTCAGAGGAGGCAGCAAAACAGTTTCATCATAAGCATGATTCCTGTTCAAGCCCGGTATAGCAGTTGATGCTTCTAGTTTCGCCAAATTTAGCGATCTGAACAAAGTAACCGTCCAACGCTCCCATCTACGCAATCACAATTTTCTGGATTATTCTCCTCTGCATTACCTTACAGGAGGATAAGCCATGGCATTACAGGATGATAAGCAAAAGCATATCAGCAACTGGCAAACGAGCGGTTTGTCGCAGGCAGCCTATTGCCGGGCGCTCGGGTTGAATGCGAAGACGTTTGGGAATTGGTTGCGCGCTCACCGGCGTGGGCGCGATGATATCAAGCTGCCAGCCTTGATTCCGGTTACGATCAAGCCGACAGCGGCGTCAGTGGAAGTATTGCAGCTTCGCTGTCGCGGTACGCATGTGCTGGAATTACCACTGAGCGTTTCCCCGCGATGGCTGGGAGAATTGCTGTCATGTCTGGGTTGATTGCGCACGCGGGTAAGATCTGGCTGGCGGTCGATCCGGTGGATATGCGTCGCGGCATGGATGGCTTATCGATGATTGTGCAGCAGATATTGGGTCACCCGCCCTGCGCGGGTTCGGCGTTCATATTCTGCAATCGCGCGGGCAATCGCATCAAGGTCTTGCTGTGGGATGGCACGGGGGTGTGGTTATGTCAGCGCCGCCTGCATCAGGGGCGGTTTGTCTGGCCGAGGCAGGATGCGGCGTGTGTCGAGTTAGCGCTATGGAACCTCTGATTAATTCCCCGCAAGTAATATAATTCTGCATCAAACTTTTTCGAGAAGCTCTTCATGAAACCTTACCAACAGATGAGTTTTGCTGATGCCGAATACGCCAATAAGGGCAAAGTCACGCGCCGCGAGAAGTTTCTCGATCAACTTGATGGATTATTGCCTTGGCAGGCTATGATTGATGTTATTGAACCACACTATGTGCCAGGCAATGGGCGTGTATCTCGCGTCAATTATCTTGGCCGCTTTGACGACAATTATGATGGCCGGTTGAGTTTATTAGCTACTTCATGATTTTTTCTGGTTTTTCCTCCTATAACTTTCACTGTCGATTTCGATGATGGTTGCGTGATGGATGATCCGGTCGATGGCGGCAACAGTCATCATGGTGTCGGGGAAGATTTGATCCCACTGGCTAAAAGGCTGGTTTGAAGTAATGATGAGACTTCCGCTTTCATAGCGATGGGCAATGAAGTCAAACAATACTTGTGTTTCCGAATCGGTCTTTTTGACATAGCCGATATCATCAACGATCAGTACACGGTATTTATCCAGCCGCGTCATGGCGGACATCAAGTCCAGTTCTTTCCTGGCTTGCTGCAGGAGTTGAACGAGTGCGGTAGCTGATATCCACTTGACGCGGATGCCTTGTTCAATCAAATGCAACCCCAATGCTGCCGCCACATGTGATTTGCCGACACCGGAGGGACCGATCAGCAACACATTGTCTGCCTGGCTCGCCCAGTAGGTATTGTCGCGCAGCGTGATGATTTTTTTCTGAGCGGCTTGAGGCAGTTCGGTCAGCGCCAGAGTGGCAAAGCTTTTGCCGCGCGGCAGTTTGGCTTCATGCGTCCAGTTGCTGATTCTGCTTTGGAAGCGCTGGGCGACTTCCTGTTCGCACAGGGCGGCGAGATATTGGCTGTAGCTCCAGGCGTGTTCTGCGGCTTGATCCTGGAAGTGCCGGTAATGCTGGCCAAAGGCAGGGAGTCTGAGTTCCTTGAGCATCAGTGGGAGCGATTCAGACATGAGCTGCCTCCTTGCGTTGCCCAGTTTCCGCTGAGGAGTTGATCGTAGGTATCCGCAGTGTGTTGTTTAATTGGGATGTCCGGCTGCGGCGCATGCTGCCGCAGAAATCACTTTTGCAGTGTTTGCAGTTCAGGTAGCGGATGTTGTTGCAACAATTCAGCGGCCAACTGGCTCTCGCAATCATAGTCGTAGGCAAAACGCAGCACCGATACCATCCATTTGCAAGCGAGTCCGGGATCAAATTGTTGTTGTACCCGCGCCCACAGCTGGTGATACTGTGGCGTTGGCAACAGATCATCCCGCAGCCGGGAAAAGCGAAAGGCTTGTGGCTTTGCCGCCAATGCATGAATCACATGACGGTAATCGATGCGCCGGGCGCGTCCTTCTGGCGCTTTCGGATACGCGCGCGGTAAGGTAATGACCGGTGTTTGGCCGACAAAGCATTCCAGACGATCGTGATAGAGATGAACCCGGATGTTCTCGCCAATGAGTCTGGATGGCACACTGTAGAGTCCCCGTTTGACCGCTATGGTGCTACTGGTGGTCACTTTGACGGTCAGTTCACTGAAGTCCATGAAGCGGTAGCGTGGCAGTGGCTGGAGATGCGATTGCTCTTCCGCCAATCGCCCCCTGCAGCGCAGATTGAGCTTATCGACGATCCGTTCAAGAAAACGGCGGTAGGCGCCCACACTTTCGAAATCCGCAGATCCCCGCAGTTTGATCGCCTGCTCAATCCGGTGTTTGAGCGAACCATGGGCATTTTCTACGGCGCCATTTTCATGGCTGACGCCCAGGTTATTGACCGTAGGCTTCATGCCATAGTGTTGACACAGCGCCGCATAAGATTGCGTGAGTTCTTGTTTTTGGCTCGCATTGACGTATGCGGCACTCAGGCTGTCGGTGCGATGTTCCCTGGGCACGCCGCCCAGTTTATGCAAGGCGGTCTGCAATCCATCGGCCAACGCACTATAACTTTCCCCGCCCCGGATGATATGAACAGCACGCCAATGACTATAAGCCAGACGAAACTGATACAGCAGGTGATCAAATGGTTTGCCTGCAATCGTAATTGCCGTACGCGGCCAGGTAAAATCGGACAACCCCTGGTGCCCGGCAGGTACCGACTGGCAAAACATGACCGCCTTACCGGGACCTTGCGTTGCCCGCCAGTGTTTTACACGGCGCTGCAAGCTTCTGAGCAATTTCTCCGGGTATTGGCCGGGATATCGATCATCCAGGTACTCCCAAAGCGTAGTCCCGGTCAGTTCAGGTTCCCCGTACAGCAATGGAACCAATTCGGTCTCCCAAACCAGCGCAAAAGGATCCTGGCGCGTGCGCCATTGCCGTTGCGACTTCTCCACCCGCACACCCTTCTCAATCCTGCGGCCACTGCGGATACTTACCCCCGCTTTCGCAGCCGCTGTCTCCTGACCATGCCCTATCTGACGATTCTTCATATAAATAGCTTCCTGTTGATGAGTGATATGTTTTCCAGGCAAGTTCTTTCTCCTTATATAGAAAAGAACTCATACTGATACTTTCACTCAACTGGTCAAGATAATTGTCGTCAGACCGGACAGGTTAATTGTCGTCTAATAGGCGTGGCCGCAAACCATTTGCCTTGGAATTGATGCTGCGCGCGCATGTTGCGCAAATTATCTACAACTATTCCGATCCGGGCATGGAAGATGCGCTGTATGAGATTGAATCACTGCGCCGTTTTTGCGGCATTCGTCTGGAAGCCGTGCCGGATGAAAGCACCATTTTGCAATTTCGGCATTTACTGGAAAAACACGGGTTAATGGATCAGATCTTCCAGGTCATCAACCAAACGCTGGGTGAGCGTGGGTTGTTCTTGAAAGCCGGCACCATCGTCGATGCCAGCCTGATTGCCGCGCCGACTTCAACCAAAAATAAGAGCCGGTCGCGTGATCCAGAAATGCATTCCAGCAAAAAAGGCAATCAATGGTTTTTCGGCAGCAAGTTTCATATCGGCGTCGATCATGAAACCGGGTTGGTGCATACGCTCAAAGTAACCTCGGGGCATGTCAGCGACGTTGCCGAAGCCGCCGCCCTGCTGCATGGCGAGGAACAGTTTGTTCATGGCGATGCCGGATATCAGGGGCTGGATAAACGCCCGGAGATGCCGGCGGAAAGCCCTCCAGCCTGCGTGATCGCGATGCGTCCGGGCAAACTGGCCAGGCTCACGAAAGACGATTCCGGGGCGGCTCAACTACTGCGCGGTGCCGCCCGTGAGCTGGCGAAACGCCGCGCCAAAGTCGAACACGTGTTTCGGGATATCAAAATCCGCTTTGGGTATGCTAAAAATCGCTATCGCGGCCTGGCCAAAAATGCGGCCCGTTTGACCTTCCTGACAGCCATTGCCAACGTCATCCGTGGTGATGCTTATGAACGTCGATGTCTTGTTGCGTCTGAAATTTGAAAACAAGCCAGTAAATGAGCTTGTTTCCAGAGAGGAACGGCTGTTTTCATAAAAATCAGCGTCACTATTTGAAGTAGTGGTCAGTTTTTGAGTGACTGCCGTTCAGAATGTTTGTTTTTCAGAGGTTCCCTATCGCAGTGGGAATGGTTGATTGCCGGCGTAGACTGGCGGCGTTTATCGGCACGGCCACAATGGCATTTTCAGGTGTAGAAAATATGTAATAGTTGTTTATTAACAGTCGGTTGATTGCGATTTCGTGGTATAATTCATCTCATGAATTCACTGGCGCAACTGGATCAACTCAACCTCGATACGGCCACCAAACAACAGGTGGTCAATCTGGTTCAGGCATTTCAGCTTGATCTGACCCAGCAAACACAGCAGACAGTTTATGCGCTGGAACTCAAGATTCAGGCGCTCACCCTGGAATTGGCGCATCTGCGCCGTATCCGATTTGGCAGGAAAAATGAAGCGTTGTCTGCCTTGTCACCCAGGCAGCTTTCTTTGTTTGAAGAATCGGCGCTGACCGATATCACGGCCATTGAGGCTGAAATCGAACAGATCAACAGCACACCAACCCCCAATGCCACCAAAGTGCCGCGTACCCGCGCCGGTCGTCAGCCGCTGCCAGATCACCTGCCGCGCATCGAACACCGGCATGAACCCGCATCCTGCCAATGTGACCGATGCGGTTGCGATCTGACTAATATCAGAGAAGACATCACCGAGCAGCTTGACGTGGAACCCGCCAGATTCTTCGTTCATCGCCACATTCGCCCACAGTACGCCTGCAAATCCTGTGAAACCATCACGGCAGAACCCGTGCCACCGGCAGTCATCGATGGCGGCATGGCCGCCCCGGGCCTGCTTGCCTGGGTGATGACAAACAAATACCTGAATCACCTGCCACTTTATCGCCTGGAGCAGATTGCTGCCCGTGACCAGGTCACGCTGCCCCGTTCCACCCTGGCCGAATGGGTAGGCCGTACCGGCGTAGCCCTGCAACCATTGGTCGATCGCCTAACCTGGCATCTACTGCAGGGCAACACGCTGCATGCCGATGAAACACCAGTTGCACAATTGGAACCCGGTCGCGGCAAAACCCGTAAAGCCTACCTGTGGGCCTACCGCAGCAATGATCTTGAACCCGGGCCGCGTATCATCGTCTTCGACTATCAAGCTGGCCGTAGCGGTCAGCATGCGCGGCACTTTCTGCAAAATTGGCAAGGACACCTGATGGTCGATGACTATGCTGGGTATAAAGCACTTTTTTCCACAGCCACATCGCCTTGCGTCGAATTGGCGTGCTGGGCGCATGCGCGACGCAAATTCTTTGACCTGTACCAGGCCAATGCCAGCACGATGGCATTGGCAGCGATACAGCGCATCAGCGTCTTATACGCAATCGAAGCAGAAGGCAAAGACCTGAGCATCGAAGATCGCCTGCAACTGCGGGCAGACAGAAGCCTGCCCGCACTGCATGCATTGCATGACTGGCTGATGCAAACCCGTAGCCAGACCGCAAATGGCGGCGGCTCCGCCAAAGCACTCGACTATACCCTCAGACGCTGGCCAAGCCTCATCCGCTACGCACAAACCGGCTTTCTTCCGATCGACAACAACCCGGTGGAGAACACCATACGCCCGATTGCAATCGGCAAAAAGAATTGGCTATTCACCGGATCGGAACGTGCCGGTCAACGCGCCGCTGCCATTCAAACCTTGTTCGGTACCGCGCAACTCAACAAACTCGATCCCGCCGCATGGCTTGCAGACACACTCGCCAAACTACCCACCTGGCCCAATAACCGCATCGATGAATTGCTGCCGCTCACACCAGCGTTCATTCAATCACTTAAACAGCAGGAAAGATAGATGGGAGCGTTGGACGGTTACTGAACAAATAGCAAGAAAACTTCAAGTAAAGGTTTTTATCATCCCGTACATAATAGGTGGTATCAATCGGCCAGGGATTGTCTGTCGAGTAATGTACTGAACCCGCCGCTCCTTTTCGCCCAATGATTATCGCCGGACCTTCAATCAGGTATTGATCGTGCATTCCTACAATGCCGCTGGAACCGTAAACAGGGTATATCCCATCAGCAGCCCTTGCACCTTTGATCAGGGATTTCCCATATTCAAAAGTATACAAATCACCAAGTCGTGTCGAAACCCAACCAGCTGGTAAATTAGCTGCAGAACTATTCATCACACCACCAAAACCTCATTTAATGAACACAAAACTACGCAACGGCAAATCCCCCCTTGCCCCCCTTTTTCAAAGGGGGAAACTGGCGCGTTGGTTTGTAGCTTCCCCCTTTGAAAAAGGGGGATCGAGGGGGATTTCATAGTCTTTCCTTCACCATTCCGTCTATCACATTCAATACCGCATCCGTTTCCAATAAAACTTGTCGATTATCAAACCGCAAAACACGCAAACCTAAGCTCGCTAATGCTGCATCACGGTCTTGATCCTTTGCTTGGTGTTCAGCTTCAGAGTGTTGACTACCATCAAGTTCAATCACCAGCTTCGCTGCCGGGCAGTAAAAATCCACAATAAATGCTAGCAATGGTTTTTGCCGATAGAACTGCACATTTTGTATTTGCTTGCGTCGAATACGCTGCCACAAAACTTGCTCGGCATCGGTCATGTCGGTTCTGAAGATGCGCGAATTTTCCTTAAGGAACCTCTGAAAAACAAACATTCTGAACGGCAGTCACTCAAAAACTGACCACTACTTCAAATAGTGACGCTGATTTTTATGAAAACAGCCGTTCCTCTCTGGAAACAAGCTCATTTACTGGCTTGTTTTCAAATTTCAGACGCAACAAGACATCGACGTTCATAAGCATCACCACGGATGACGTTGGCAATGGCTGTCAGGAAGGTCAAACGGGCCGCATTTTTGGCCAGGCCGCGATAGCGATTTTTAGCATACCCAAAGCGGATTTTGATATCCCGAAACACGTGTTCGACTTTGGCGCGGCGTTTCGCCAGTTCGCGGGCGGCCCCGCGCAGTAGTTGAGCCGCGCCGGAATCGTCTTTCGTGAGCCTGGCCAGTTTGCCCGGACGCATCGTGATTACGCAGACTGGAGGGTTTTCTGCCGGCATCTCCGGGCGTTTATCCAGCCCCTGATATCCGGCATCGCCATGGACAAACTGTTCCTCGCCATGCAGCAGGGCGGCGGCTTCGGCAACGTCGCTGACATGCCCCGAGGTTACTTTGAGCGTATGCACCAACCCGGTTTCATGATCGACGCCGATATGAAACTTGCTGCCGAAAAACCATTGATTGCCCTTTTTGCTGGAATGCATTTCTGGATCACGCGACCGGCTCTTATTTTTGGTTGAAGTCGGCGCGGCAATCAGGCTGGCATCGACGATGGTGCCGGCTTTCAAGAGCAACCCACGCTCACCCAGCGTTTGGTTGATGACCTGGAAGATCTGATCCATTAACCCGTGTTTTTCCAGTAAATGCCGAAATTGCAAAATGGTGCTTTCATCCGGCACGGCTTCCAGACGAATGCCGCAAAAACGGCGCAGTGATTCAATCTCATACAGCGCATCTTCCATGCCCGGATCGGAATAGTTGTAGATAATTTGCGCAACATGCGCGCGCAGCATCAATTCCAAGGCAAATGGTTTGCGGCCACGCCCATTGCCTGGCGCATAGTGTGGTTCAATAACATCAATCATAGCCTGCCAAGGCAATAACCCGTCAAGTTGATCGAGAAACTTCTCGCGGCGCGTGACTTTGCCCTTATTGGCGTATTCGGCATCAGCAAAACTCATCTGTTGGTAAGGTTTCATGAATAGCTTCTCGAAAAAGTTTGATGCAGAATTATATTACTTGCGGGGAATTAATCAGAGGTTCCTTAAGTTTTGGGTTGTAGCGTTCCATTAAATCCCCCTCAGTCCCCCTTTTGCAAAGGGGGAAGACAACCAGCGCAGCACCTCCGCTTTTAGTTCCCCACTTTGAAAAAGGGAGGCTAGGGGGGATTTGCATCACGCCACCAACACTTCATTCAACTCGTCCAACAACGGCTCCATCCTTGCACCAAACAGCTGATGCATCCTGCCCAGCCCACCTTGACTGTCGAACGGCGACATTTCCAGATCATCGCGCTCGATGTGAAATGAGTTAGCAACATGATCGCGGATCATGTGCAGCCAGTTCATTTGTTCTTCGTTGAACTTCTCGCCGCTGCCGGCGTGGTGTTGCATGATCCAGCTTTGGAAGTTACGGCGCACGGTGTCGTCGAAGGTGGATAATCGCTCATCCATGCCGCATACGCGGCGGATCAGCGCAACCACTGCGGTGAGTTCGTTGACCGGTTGTGCGCCTTTATAGTCATCTAATTGACTATAGGCTTGCCACACGCGCAGTGGCGCGAGTTTGGGTTTGTCGGTTTTGAGTTTATCCAGCACTTGGCGGATCAGGGCATAGCTGAGTTCACGCCTGCGATACGGTTGGCTGAAAAAGATGGTCAATGCGGCAATACTGTCTTGATTCGCTGTCAGGTAATCGGCAAATTCACCGGTTAAGGCTTGCGCGTTGCTCGCGGCGTCCTTGTCCCATTCGGCACGCAACACGGTGTCAATGTTGTCGTGATCGATGGTTTGTTCCTTGTCGCGGCGGATGGATTCGATGAGTTCTACCAGTTCGCCATTTAATACTTTCGCGGCTTCAGTTACTAATTGCTGTTGCGCCTGCTGCCGTTTGTCATCGCCGGGATCTGCGCCGATGGGGAGCTTTGCCAGTTCCAGCGCACGGGCTTCGATGTTGTCGGCATCGATTGCGTTGAATAATTTGCCGACCAACTGGGTGAGTTCCATGCCGCCGGAGAATTCTCGTATGCGGCGCTGGTCATCGGTATCGAGCTGTTTGTTGAGCCGCGCCAGCCGCCCGGCAAGCGAACTTACGGTGTCTTCATCGGTTGCGCCCATCATCACAGACATCGCCAAATTCTTCAGCGGCACGGTAGGTTTGGTGATCAGCGGCTGGCTGGCGGTCTTGAGCGATTGGGTGACGCCTATGGCATCCACGATGACATAGTGTGTTTTGGCGCTGACGGCGGAGGGCGTGACTTTTTTCAGGTCGTCTTTATCCAGCGTGCGCGTGCCGCGCCCTTTCATCTGCTCGAAGTAGTTGCGGCTTTTCACGTCACGCATGAACACCAAACATTCCAGCGGCTTCACATCGGTGCCGGTGGCGATCATGTCCACGGTGACGGCGATGCGCGGGTAATACTCGTTGCGGAACTGCTGCAACACGGACTTGGGGTCTTCGTCGGTTTTGTAGGTGAGCTTTTTGCAGAAGGCATTGCGCTCGTCGAATTCCTCGCGCACGGTCTGGATGATGTCGTCGGCGTGGCTGTCGGTTTTGGTGAAGATCAGGGTTTTGGGCACCTCGCGGCGGCCGGGGAAGATTTCCGGCAGCTTGTCGCGGAAGGTGCGGATGACGGTGCGGATTTGATCCGGATTAACGATGTTGCGGTCCAGTTGCGTGGCGGAATAGGCTTCGTCTTCGTCCTGCTGTTCCCAGCGCTTCCTGCGCGTGAGTTTTTCGCGTTTCTCCACCTGTTGCCTGGCGGCGATCTGCGCACCTTGCCGGGTGATCTGCGTTTCGATCACGTAGACTTCATTGCCGACATTGACGCCATCGGCCACGGCTTTCTCGTGGCTGTAATCGCTGACTACGTTTTTCTTGAAAAAACCGTAAGTTCGATTGTCCGGCGTGGCGGTTAAGCCGATCAGGCTGGCATCGAAATATTCCGGTACTTGTCGCCATAAGTTGTAGATGGATTCATGGCATTCATCAATAAAGATGAAGTCGAAAAATTCCGGTGGGATTTTTTCGTTGTACACCACGGGCATCGGTTCTTTAGGCAACTTAAGTTCAGCCGGGTTGACCTCTTCGGCGGCTTCGTCCAGCTCGCTGCCCTTGAGGATGGAATACAGGCGCTGGATAGTGCTGATGCACACTTGGCTGTCCTTGGCGACGAAGGAAGATTTGAGCCGTTGCACGTTGTACAGCTCGGTGAACTTACGGTTATCGTCGATCGGCACGTAAGACATCATTTCCTGCTCAGCCTGCTCGCCAAGATTTTTGGTGTCAACCAGAAACAGAATGCGTTTTGCATCCGCATATTTGAGCAGACGGTAAATAGAGGTGATGGCGGTGTAAGTTTTGCCCGCGCCGGTCGCCATTTGAATCAGAGCGCGCGGGCGGTCGGCTTTGAATGAGTCTTCCAAATTGGTGATGGCGATTTCCTGGCAATCGCGCAGGCACAATTCTTTTGCAGGAAGATGGTTTGGGTTCAGCGGCGGAATGTGGTGCAAACGTTTGCGCAGACTTATATCTTGTGCAATCCATTCATTGAGCGTTTCCGGGCGGTGGAAGCAGAACACCTCGCGCGAACGCGGCTTGGGATCGCGGGCATCGGTAAACCGGGTAATGATGCCGGTACTCTGGTAGAGAAAAGACAATGGTTCTTTGTTTTTAATCCACTTAAACGTAGCTGCTGCGTAGTCTTCAGTTTGTGCTTCATGGGCCGTGAGCCGTTGCCCTTCTTCCACACGCTTGGCTTCGATTACGCCGATTGCTTTTTTAGCAACGAACAGTACGTAATCCGCCGGGCCGATATCCGTCTGATACTCACGCACCGCCTGACCTAATCCGGCATTCAGGTCGATCTTTTTGGCCGACTGGATAACCCACCCTGCTTGCCTGAGCAGTGCATCAATGTTGTCGCGGACTTTTTGTTCGGGATTCTGGTTTTCAGTCATCGTTAAAGTATACAGAAATCACCGACCTTAGCTAATTCCAGCCATTCATGCTACGTATCCGGTTTTAATTGAGCGGAAAAGCGTAAAACGCTTGTCACTGCTCCCGCGCAGACAATACGGCACATTAAACAAGTGAGCCAAATCTTGGTGGCAGGGCAATCAGGCTCAATATTTCAATCAGGCAAAGACATCGACATCCGACTGATTACGGCCAGATTAAAAATTGATACGCACACCGACCATCGCCGAGCGAGCGGGCAGAGGTGCGCGATTTTTGAGGAATGATGTATGGCGGCGGGCTTCTTCATCCAAGAGATTAGCTCCGCGCACGAACAAGCTATAATTTCCGGCTTTCCAGTCGAACGCATACTCCATTTGAATATTCAGCATGGTGTAAGCCCCTGTTTCCGTTTCCAGTGAGGCAATCCGATTTTGCTTATGTACGTGCATCACATCGATCATGCTACGCCAAGGTCCCTTTCCATAATTGAGTGCACCACCAAAACGCAGGGGCGTCATTCTCGGAATGGGTTCACCACCAGCAAGTCTGCCACGCGTGTAATCCGTCCACAATCTTAAGTCAAGCTTGCCACGACGGTTATTCAATAGCTGTGCTGTAGTTTCAAATTCGACCCCCATAAATCTGGCTTTTTTCTGATGATACGTCAATAACAACAAGCCATCGGTTGCAAGCGCACCATCTGAATTGACTCGATCGGCTATGCCATCGCCCATCAAATCTACCTCACGCAGAAAAACAAAATCGTCGATTAAATTAGCAAATAAATTTAATGTCCATTCAAAACGACCTTCGCGTTTACGCATAAATACATCCAGATTATTGGATTTTTCCTTCTTCAGAGAAGCATCGCCTATTTCATAAGAACCGGTCGCCAGATGCGGTCCGTTAGAAAACAATTCCTCCAGCGCAGGAGCACGTTGTGTATGCGAAAGATTTCCACCTAGCGAATACCCATCAAAAAATGTCCAGATGGTTCCGCCAGCGAGACTGACTGCCTGATGTTCCACCGATAAACCATCTTCGCGGCGTCTGGCAGATTGACGTTCATAACGCCCCCCCAGCTCAAAATGCCAGCGATTCAGGCTCAGCTTTTCCAGCGCAAAAGTGCTGACAGCTTCTGCCTGTGAATCTGGCACGAAAGCTTCTTCTCCCGAGGTAGCAAGCTGACGATGTTGATACTGCATTCCTAACGCACCATCCCAACCTGCCAATGGTTTGTGCAATAGCTCAGTACGTCCCTCCCACTCGCGATTCAATAATAAAGTACCCACCTCCCCACCTTCAAACTCCGTATGCGTGTGATTGTTATACCCCCAGCGTGTTTTCGCCATGCGGAATCCCGGCAAAGGATCATTCAACCCTCCTTTGATATCAAAACGGGTCTGGCGCTGCCTGATCGTCACCACCTCCGGGTCTTCACCCGGCACACCATAACGATTGCGGAGCCGGTTTACCGCCACGCCCAAATAGCCGCGCTCCCTAATATAGGAAACACCACCTGAAAAATTTTCAGTTTGGATCGCACTGTTTTTCAATACGCCCTTGCTGGATCCAGGCTCCGGGTCGACAGCTGCAAATTTCGGTATGTCATAATCCCCGGTATCCCGCTTCAAGCCGTCCAGATGAAAAGCAAAGTCGCCACGACCCGCATTCAAGCGAAATGCACCGGTAAAATCATCTGCAACCGAATTGTAATGCCCATACAAATCACCACTAATTGCTTCCGGAACATAGTCAAGAATGCGGCGATTCACAATATTGACCACCCCGCCGCTGGCACCAGAGCCATACATCAAGGCTGAAGGTCCGCGAAAAATCTCGATTTGATCAGCAAATAGTGGTTCCGCCGCCACCGCATGATCCGGGCTGATCGTGGAAACATCCATGGTGCCAATGCCATCCTCCAGCACTCGTACTCGCGCACCCGTCAAACCCCGAATGACCGGACGCCCGGCTCCCGGCCCAAAATCACTACTGGAAACACCCAGTTCCTGCGATACCGCTTCACCAATATTGCGCACATCCCGGGTCAATAGCCTTCCCCGCTTTAAAATGGATGCTGGCTGAGCTATATTTACCGTTTTTCTACCCAGCGGGTCTGCCGTTACAGTTACAGGTTGCAGCGTTAAAGCAGGTAAGGTTTCCTCTGCCAAAACAGATGAGCAGAACCCTGCAGTCACAGCTAACCAACTAAAAAAAATTCTGAATAATTTCATTTTCTGCAGATCGATGATTCAATATTGATATGTTATATCATATCTGCTATTACTTTACCATCACGTTCAGTTTTTACCGTTCATTAGCAACCTGAATTATCAGGATTGGTGGCTGACAATACCCCTACCCTGGCTTGCCATCCACCCTTGCTTGCCAGAAAATGGGAGCAAACTTACCGACCCACAACGTGAAACACGCCAGCCATACGCCACCAGCCATCAAGTAAAACCAGGGCGATCCGGAAAAGAATGTTGGCAGTATTTCCGGAAAAATTCTAAATATAACGGCCACCTGAAACCCAAGAAATAACAGCCAGGTATAACTATCCAGCTCCAGTGGTCGGCCTGAGTGGCCAAGCGTTACGCGGGACGCCATCCCCAGCACCATACTGGCGAAATAACCTATCACCAGCATATGCAAAGGTGCCAATCCAAACCAGTAACGCTGGCCCTCGTCGGTTGACCATAGCAAAAAACTCTGTAACGAAAACAGAAGCATCGCCCAACCCAGCCAGGCAAAGGCAATATGCAATACCGCCAGCAGACGCACCGAAAAACTGCGAGCAAATCCCCAAACGTAACTTAGATAGAAAGTGCAGACTGCCAGCAGAAAATCACTTATCCAAGCGTATTGTTCAAAGCCAGCAAGATGTAGCAGTCCATGCAAAACTGAGCAGGCCAGCATTATCCACAACAAATAAAATGGACGGATAACCGTATAATTTTTCAGCACTCTGCTTGAGAAAAAAGGAATCATCCGATGCGAAACAGCCATCAGAATAGGCAGCAGAAATAACCATATGCCTGCCTGGCGCGAAAAATTCAGAAAAGCAGTTGATTCGGTCAGTAGCCAAAGAGTGTAAGCGGCCAAACCCAGCCAGCCACCGACGAACGCAATTGCACAAACCCAGGCATGGCGTTTATCTCCACCTGGGGCAGTCAGCAACACTTTAAACAAAGCAAAAATAGCTATCCACCAGCCTAGCAACAGCAGCAATGGTCCTAGAAAAACAAAGGGGGTGCCATAAATTAGCCCAGCATAGAACACCAGAGTACCCAATGCCATTAAGACACAAACCGTTATATAGTGAAACGGCTTGATTTTCTCTCCATTCATCCAGTTGGGGAAAGTCGTAAATAGGAACCCAATAATAAAGAAAGGAAAAAAAGTATAAACCATCAAAAAAGCATGTACCCAGACCGATGCAATCTGCCCATTCAACCCAGAAAACCCATCAATTAATCCGGATCGGCTGAGCAGATCCGCATTCCACCATAAAAAAGTCAACACACCTTGGATAGCGCCCATTAAGAATAGCCCACGATGTGGCGCCGCAAATAGTTGTCCCCAGAGTACTGTTAAAGAATTCATAAAATCCCGGTTTGTCCTGTTGAAAGTAATCACAGCGAGAAATGGCTGACCCAGCCAACCGACTGGGTCAGCCAGGTAATTTTTAATCGAAGCTGTTATTTGCTATGATAGCGCGATGTCTAATTCTACCGCTTTTTGATGCTGAACATTGACTTGCACTGTCACTCTACCGCTTCTGACGGGGTACTCTCCCCGGAAAAACTGCTAGTGCATGCCGCTTCACTTGGGGTAAACGTACTCGCCCTGACCGATCACGATGCCGTTAGCGGACTTGACGAGGCAAGGAAAACCGCTGATCGGGAGGGTATCACATTCATAAATGGCATTGAGCTTTCCGTCACTTGGCGGAATCGCACGCTGCACATTCTTGGTCTGGACATTAATCCAGATTATCAACCGTTACTTGAAGGATTGCACGATGTCTGTGAGCGCCGGACTGAACGCGCTCAAAAGATTGCTGCTGAGCTCGGTAAACATGGCATTTCAGGTAGCTATGAAGGCGCCTGTTCTTATGCTGGTGAAGGAAGATTAATTGGACGAACACACTTTGCTCGTTTTCTGGTAGCGCACGGGTATGCGAAGGACGTCAAAACTGTATTCAAGAAATTTCTCGTTAAAGGCAAACCCGGTTATACGCCTCATGAATGGGCCTCCTTATCACAAGCAATAGACTGGATTCGCAGCAGTGGTGGCCGGGCAGTCATCGCGCATCCTGCCCGTTATCAGCTGGGGAAAAATCTGCTTGACCAATTATTGGATGAATTTAAAGTACTGGGTGGCGCTGGCATTGAAGTTGTTTCCTCCAGTCACACCTCTGAACAAGTCAAACAGTTTGCGCAACTTGCCATCAAAAAAGGTTTATTTGCTTCCTGTGGCTCCGATTATCATGGACCAAACGAGAGTTACTTTAATCTGGGGAAATTACCCCAAATACCCGCAGAATGTATCCCGATATGGCACGACTGGGTGCTGCCAGCAAGCTAAACCCGGTTCTGACCCGCAACCTAAAAAACCGAGACCAATACTCTATGGCCCAGTTCTTTTCAATCCACCCGCAGACACCGCATTTACGGTTAATTCGTCAGTCAGTCGATATCATTCGCCACGGTGGAGTCATCGTCTATCCGACTGATTCGTGTTATGCACTTGGCTGTCAGCTTGGCAACAAGGATGCCATGGAACGGATACGCCTGATTCGTGATGTCGATGAAAAACACCATTTCACACTGGTATGTCGCGATCTGTCGGAAATCGCCACTTATGCTAAAGTTGACAATGCCCAGTATCGTCTTCTCAAATCCACTACCCCGGGAAGCTACACCTTCATCCTTACCGCTAGTCGCGAGGTTCCCAGGAGATTGCAGCACCCCAAAAGACATACAATTGGTTTGCGCATTCCTGACCACCCTGTTACTCATGCGCTTTTGACTGAACTGGGTGAACCCATATTGAGCTCGACTCTGATTTTGCCCGGTGACGAATTGCCGCTGAATGATGCACAGGAAATACGGCAACACCTCGAACACCAAGTTGAACTCATTCTCGATGCCGGCTCGTGCGGAACAGAAATGACGACTGTTGTCGATTTAACTGGCAATAGTCCCGAAATTACCAGAACCGGCAGAGGATCTGTAATACCCTTCGAGAATACCCATGGATAGCATAATTCAGGGTATTGCCATCTACGCGCTGCCGGTCATTTTCGCCATCACCTTTCATGAAGCCGCGCATGGGTATGTCGCTAAACGCTTTGGTGATCTAACGGCTTACGAGGCTGGACGGGTCAGTCTCAATCCAGTCAAACACATTGACCCAATGGGTACGATCGTTGTCCCGCTGATTATGTTCGTCACCAGTAAACTGATGCTGGGCGGTGGAATACTTTTTGGCTGGGCCAAACCGGTACCAGTCAACTTCAATCAACTACGCCATCCTAAACGCGATATGTTATGGGTAGCCGCTGCCGGCCCAGGTGCAAATCTGTTAATGGCCTGTTTCTGGGCGCTGATTATTAAACTGGGGATAGGGCTTCCCGAAAGCATCTATATTAAACCCATGGTTTTGATGGGAATCGCGGGAATCGAAATTAACGTCATACTAATGATCTTGAACTTGCTACCGCTGCCCCCACTCGATGGCGGCCGTATCGCCGTTAGCCTGTTGCCAGAAAAACTGGCCTGGAAATTTGCCCAAATTGAGCCCTATGGGATGGTAATTCTGTTGACCTTACTAATCACCGGCACACTGGGAGCCATTCTATGGCCATTGATCACATTGACAAAACAGGCGATTGTTGTTCTTTTTGGTTTATATATATAAATAAATGCTTACCACACCACCTCTCGGGATCACTATCTTCATTATCAGGCCATTGTTTCATACATTTTCAAGATTAAAGGTCAGAAAAAATGTTCGCTGATCGTGTACTTTCAGGAATGCGCCCGACAGGAAACCTGCATCTGGGACATTATCATGGAGTGTTAAAGAACTGGCTGACACTTCAACAGCAGTACGATTGTCTTTTTTTTGTTGCAGACTGGCATGCGTTAACAACGCACTACGACTCACCCGATATCATCGAGCAGAACGCCTGGAATATGATCATCGACTGGCTGGCCGCAGGCGTCGATCCCTCCAAGGCCACTTTATTTATTCAATCCAAAATTCCGCAACACGCAGAATTATATTTGCTGCTGTCCATGATCACTCCGCTTAGCTGGCTTGAGCGCGTTCCAACTTATAAGGATCAACAGGAAAAACTGACCGAAAAAGATCTAAGTACATATGGATTTCTCGGTTATCCCCTTTTGCAAAGTGCTGATATTTTGATCTACCGTGCCAACCTGGTACCCGTTGGTGAAGACCAGGCACCTCATCTGGAATTTACGCGTGAACTATGTCGCCGCTTTAATCATATTTTTGGCAAAGAACCTGGTTTTGAAGAAAAAGCGGCACAGGCAATTAAAAAACTGGGAACAAAAATATCAAAGCTCTACCGGGAACTGCGTGCCCGCTATCAAGAGCATGGAGATGAAAATGCTCTGGCTGAAGCCAGATCCTTGCTGGAAGAACAGCAAAACCTGAATGCGGGTGATCGTGAACGCCTGTTTGGCTATCTTGAAGGGAGCAGTAGATTAATTCTGCCAGAACCACAAACCTTACTGACGCAAACAGCAAAAATGCCGGGGCTGGATGGACAGAAAATGTCCAAGTCCTACGGCAACACCATTGGTTTACGCGAAGAACCCGATAGCGTTACCAAAAAAATCCGTACCATGCCAACTGACCCTGCGAGGGTACGCCGCAGCGATCCTGGTAATCCACTGAAATGCCCTGTCTGGCAATTTCACACACTTTACTCCTCAGTTGAAATACGAGATTGGGTTCAGCAAGGCTGCACTACTGCCAGTATCGGCTGTCTTGAATGTAAGCAACCCGTCATCGACTCCGTTCTGGCAGAACAGGCACCTATTCGTGAACGTGCCAGAATCTACGAGGAAGATCCCGCATTAATGCGCAATATTGTTGCCGATGGATGCGAAAAGGCCCACAAACTTGCCGAAGAAACCATGCGTGATGTTAGAGAAGCGCTGGGATTAAATTACCTGTAATCGTCATTACCAGTCTCTTGTCATCACATCAAGCCAATCTATTAAATCAAGCTGCTACTGTCGATTATTGTGTGAAAATCGATGGGAAACTGCTAGAGGCGATTCCTCACGACTTATACATCCCGCCAGAAGCGCTGGCAGTTTATCTTGACAATTTCGAGGGTCCACTTGATCTGCTGCTCTATCTGATACGTAAACATGATTTCAACATATTGGATATTCCCATGGTCGAGCTCACCCGGCAATACATTGCCTATATCGATGCCATGCATACTGACCAATTTGAACTCGCGGCAGAATACCTGTTAATGACAGCATTGCTGATTGATATCAAGTCACGTTCATTGTTGCCACAACCCGCTGCTATCCAGGACGAGGAAGCTGATCCTCGTGCAGAACTGGTGCGTCGGTTACTGGAGTATGAGCGTATCAAACTTGCCGCAGCACGCCTGGAGTCCCTCCCCGTAGCAGGCAGAGATTTCATGCCGGCGCAAGTATGGATTGAGTTACGGGATAAAAAAATACTTCCCGTTGCGACCCTTGATGAACTACATCTCGCCTGGATTGGTCTGCTTGAAAAAGCCAGAGTCAATCGTCACCATGCCATCCAGTATGAGGCAATATCCGTGCGTGCATGCATGAGTGAAATCCTGCGGCGATTACAAATAAACAACATCATCCCGTTTTCCGAATTATTTGATGGGATAATTACAGTCAGTAAACTGATCGCCAGTTTTCTTGCGCTACTGGAGCTGGCAAGAGAATCGCTAATTACTATTTCACAATCAGAAAGTTTTGGAACAATTCATGTGTGCTCTACCCAGCCCGACACAACCAGTTGACGCCATCAAAATACTCGAAACAGCCTTGTTGACCAGTCAGATACCTTTGTCAATCACACAATTGAGAAAACTGTTTGACGGTAAAACAGATGCCCATAATCTGCTCAATTTACTAAAGTTATTGGCTGAAAAATGGCAGGATAGCGGGCTAGTATTGATTGAAGTGGCAAGTGGCTGGCGATTCCAAACCAAACCAGAAATGGGTATTTTCCTGGAACGACTCAATCCACAAAATCCCCCACGCTATTCGCGTGCCGTCATGGAAACTCTGGCTGTAATTACTTATTTACAACCAGTCACACGAGGAGATATCGAGGCAATTCGCGGTGTTGCCGTCTCAAGCACAGTTATAAAGACGCTGGAATCGAGACGATGGATAGAATCAGTTGGCCAGCGGGAAGTTCCTGGCAGACCGTTACTGTATGCAACTACCCAGTATTTTCTGGATGACTTCAATTTACAGCGCCTAGATCAATTACCTCCATTAGAAAACATGGGGCAATTAGACATTACGACAGCGACAACTCTGTTTAATGCACAAAATCTGCACCAGGAACAGATCGATAATCAAGTTTAAATTTTAATTATTTTCGGAGAGACATTCGTCATGTATCAAAAAATCATAATTCCAGCCTCGGGCAGCAAAATTCAGGTTAACAAGGATTCATCCCTGCTCGTACCCGACAATCCGATCATTCCGTTTATTGAAGGGGATGGAATCGGTATCGATATTACACCAGTCATGATCAAAGTGGTTGATGCTGCAGTCAAGCAGGCCTATGGCAGCAAACGCCAGATTTCATGGATGGAAATTTATGCGGGTGAGAAGGCAGTCCGATTGTACGGCCAGGATACGTGGCTACCTGATGAGACTCTAACCGCAGCAAAGGAATTTGTGGTCTCGATCAAGGGTCCGCTAACCACACCAGTCAGTGGTGGGATCCGCTCAATCAACGTGGCGCTTCGGCAGTTATTGGATCTTTATGTTTGCCTGCGGCCAATACGCTATTTTCAAGGTGTCCCCAGTCCGGTTAAGCATCCAGAAAAAGTCAATATGACCATTTTCCGAGAAAATTCGGAAGATATTTATGCTGGTATTGAATGGGAAGCACAAACTAAAGAAGCACAACAAGTGATAGATTTTTTGACAAAAAACATGGGAGTCAAAAAAATTCGCTTCCCGGATACCTCAGCAATCGGAATCAAACCAGTATCTCAGGAAGGTAGTCAGCGACTCGTCAGAAAAGCCATACAATATGCAATTGACCAGAATTGTGACTCAGTAACACTTGTGCACAAAGGCAACATAATGAAATTTACTGAAGGTGGTTTCAAAAACTGGGGCTATTCCGTTGCACAACAAGAATTTGGCGCACAGCTACTTGATGGGGGCCCGTGGATGAAGCTTAAGCACGGCAACCAGGAAATCATCATTAAGGATGTTATTGCAGATGCCTTCCTGCAACAAATTCTGTTACGTCCAGAAGAATACGATGTAATTGCTACGCTGAATCTGAATGGGGATTATATTTCAGATGCCCTGGCTGCGCAGGTTGGCGGTATTGGTATCGCGCCAGGCGCCAATTTAAGTGACAGTATTGCTATTTTTGAAGCCACGCACGGTACCGCACCTAAATACGCAGGGAAAGATATGGTAAACCCGGGATCGATTATTCTATCCGCCGAAATGATGCTGCGACATCTTGGCTGGCATGAAGCAGCAGATAATATTATTCAATCGATGGAAAAGACTATTTCAGATAAAGTTATGACTTACGATCTGGCCAGGCTAACGCCAGATGCTAAACAGGTCAGCTGCTCACAATTTGGTGCAGCAATGATACAAAGAATGGAAATACTTTAACGCTCTGTGGCAACTAATTGCTTAATCTTCAGTAAAAAATGCATTATGAGGATAGCTGAATTCAAGGAATGGATAAAACAGGTTGAATGGATGAAGTGCGGTCAGCCAGACAGGCTTTGAGTAAAATCATAAAGGAGCTGATACTGCTACGATCAGAGAATATGATGCCTGTCTCTCTGTCGTCAAGAACTATGCGCTATAGACGCCGCCACAATCACACGGGATCAATACCCTAACAGGAACAAAGTTGACCCTATTTCGCCAAAAAGACTACACACAAATGACGACTTGGAAACCAAGAACACATAAAACTGTGATGCGCTGCCGAATAACCAGAAACACGAATCTTAATAATAAATTAAGAAAGCTTACAGACTTTTTATAAGCAAGTGTCACAAATAGACTTTAACTTACTTCTGCATTCGCCCACTTAACCATGACCACGATTAAGTGGGCTCCAAACTCAACTTAGTTACTTTCGTTTCAAGGAGCTTGAATGTTAGACGCTTGCTTACCTTTTGGCCCTTGAGTCACTTCAAAACTTACTTTCTGCCCTTCCTTGAGTGTCTTGAAACCAGTCATATTGATCGCAGAGAAATGTGCAAACAAATCCTCACTGCCATCATCCGGTGTTATAAAACCAAAACCCTTTGAATCATTAAACCATTTTACTGTTCCTGTTGCCATTTCTACTTCCTATTAAAAACTGGGCCGGATACCCTAATACTATTTGAATTTCAAGACCGCAAACGGGTGTAACCAGAACTGCAGAATACTTGAAGCCAAACGCCAAGCGCAGTGTTACGCAAAATAACGTTTAAGTCAAGTCAAATGTCTAAGTCCTCCAGGACGATATGCCGGATAACAGCCAGATTCGCAGCACTATGCTCCTTGCGAGTCCGGCTGCTAATGAAATAGCGTATTTCCTCGGTCACTTGGTTATCGGCTTCTCCTCTGGCGGTAACGACAATAATGCTTTATAAGCTTTTCCAGTCATGCCGTTCCTGGAGTCAGACTATATCGACTGTTGCTCGATTACATTCTATTTTCAAATACTTTTAAGCGCGACTGCCCTGTTTGCTCTGATATCTAGTGTTGCAGCGGGGCGTTTATTAAGTGATAATACGCGATTAAGTAAAATCGTCTTGTAAGGAAAATACAAATGAAAACAGGGATTCATCCGGAATACAATGAAATAACGGTGACTTGTAGCTGTGGGGAGTCGTTTGTCACCAAATCGACACTCAACAAACCATTACACATCGAAGTATGTTCGTCCTGTCATCCCTTTTATACCGGCAAGCAAAAAATTGTCGATACAGCAGGTCGGGTTGAGAAATTCAACCAGAAATATGGTAATCGCTTTCAGAAACAATCATAAAGATATCTCCAAAAATTTAAAAGTCTTAAACAACAAGGCGCAACACGAGCAAAAAATGTTGGCGCCGCATGGGATGGATAGGCGAGGAAATATTTTTCGGAATACCCATGTGTTGTGACGAAATCCAGGTTTTTGGAGATGCTCATAAATACTCAGTCTTTACCTGGCGTTGATACCAGCAGCCAGCAGGTTACTTTTACCACCCCCATTCAGATAAAGCAGGGGCTATTCGCCCAAATACACGGCGATTATTTGCTTTAAATAATAATGTTTTTAAGTTGCGCCCGCTGATTAACTTTTCGCCTGCATTCTCTGGCGAGAATCATTTTTATCCACGTTGTCAACAATATCAGCCATGAAATTCACAACCAGATTATTGATCTGGATGATTATCGGATTTATTACGGGTAGTCTGATTAATATCTTTTTTAGTCAGCTCGATTTGGTTCAAAAATATCTGGTAGAAGGCTTATTCCATATTGCTGGCACCATCTTCATCAACCTTCTTAAGCTACTGGTCGTGCCAATAGTAACTTTTTCGCTGATCAGCGGTATTTGCGCAGTTGGTGACATCCGTAAGCTTGGACGTGTCGGCCTCAAAGCTTGCCTGCTTTTTATTCTAACAACGATCCTTGCTATTACGCTGGCACTAAGCCTCTCACTGATACTGGAACCTGGAAAAGGATTTAATCTGGCCACATCCGGCGCGGTCGAGCTTAACATCCAGCCTCCTCCATCACTAACAACAACCCTGATCAATATAGTACCAACCAACCCGGTAGCTGCATTTGCTCAGGGCGAAATGCTGCAGATTATTTTCTTCGTCATTCTGTTTGCAACTGGTTTAACAGTACTCGGTGAGCGCGCCCGTTCCGTTGTTACGCTATTTGATCAGCTAAATAATGTCATGATGCAGGTAGTCAAATTGGTAATGCATGTTGCACCCTATGGGGTATTTGCGCTGATGGCAAAAACTTTCTCAACACACGGTCCCGAATTGATTCTACCCATGTTGGGATATTTTGGTAGTGTGGCAGCGATACTTATCCTGCATACAGTCGGCACCCTCATGGTATTGCTAAAATTGCTCGGACGGCTCAATCCAATGCAATTCATGCGTAAAATTAGAAGCCTACAGATATTTGCCTTCAGTACTGCCAGCTCCAACGCCACCCTGCCAGTCACACTCAATACCGCAGAAAAACATATCGGTATCGATAACTCTATTGCTTCATTTATCATTCCACTTGGTGCCACTATTAACATGGATGGGACTGCTATCATGCAAGGCGTGGCTACGGTATTTGTCGCCAACGTGTACGGGATAGAATTGGGATTAAGTAGTTATCTGATGATTATTCTTATGACTGTTCTCGCTTCAATTGGTACTGCAGGCGTTCCTGGCGTTGGACTGGTAATGCTCGCGATGGTGTTTCAACAGGTCGGATTACCCTTGGAAGGTATTGCATTGATCATGGGCATTGATCGTTTGCTGGACATGCTTAGAACCGTAGTCAACGTCACTGGTGACACCGTTGTTGCCACTATTGTCGCACGTAGCGAAAATGAATTTTCTATGGCGACTTTTCAGAACGATAATCAGAAATCCCATTCCGATACACTTATCTAATCGTTAAAAATTTTATCCATATTATTAATTCCAGAAATACGATCGAACTGTTAATAAAAATATATAACATATTGTTTCAAAAAATAATATTAGATAACCCTGAAAATAAAAGCCAAGACTAAAATTTATTATCCAGATGCAGGCTCTCAGAAAATACAACGCGAGTTAACTGCACCATTCTTCATAATAATTCTACCAACTATGGTGTTTGCACGAATCAATCACCCGTATTTGCTTTTCACGTAACAGCAAAATTGGCAAATATTGCCGCACTAACAGGGGAAATTGTAATGACAGAACCGACGATTATCTGTCCAAACTGTAAAACTGAAATCAAGCTAACCGAATCGTTGGCGGCACCTTTGGTCGAATCGACCCGTAAACAATATGAGCAGCAATTGGCTCAAAAGAATGGAGAAATTCAGCAGCGCGAGCAAGCAATACGTGATAAGGAAAGCAAGCTCACAGAGGAAAAACGTAAGCTCGATGATCAAGTGGCATCGCAAGTGTCCGAGCAATTGAAAATGGAGCGAGCACGAGTGATTATGGAAGAGTCACGTAAAGCCAAATTGGCTAGTGCTGCTGAATTAGAGAGCAAAGCGCGGGAGTTGATTGAACTACAAGAAATACTTAAAACTCGTGACGAGAAACTCCTGCAGGCACAGCAGGCACAAGCCGAGCTGATCAAAAAACAGCGTGAACTGGACGATGCTAAACGCGAACTGGAACTGACTATTGCCAAGCGGGTACAGAATGAATTGACCGAAATACGCTCAACAGCCAAAAAAGAGGCTGAGGATGAGCAAAAACTCAGAGTGATGGAGAAGGAACAAACTATTGCCGCCATGCAAAAGCAGATTGAAGACCTCAAACGCCGAGCCGAGCAAGGCTCACAGCAACTACAAGGGGAAGTGCAGGAGCTCGAACTGGAAAACCTGCTGCGCCTGAAATTTCCATTCGATACTATCGAGGCAGTGCCGAAAGGTGAGTACGGTGGTGATGTGCTACACCGCGTGATTGGCGCGAGTGGCCAGGTTGGTGGCACATTACTATGGGAATTCAAGCGCACTAAAAACTGGAGTGATGCCTGGTTAGTAAAGCTGCGCGACGATCAACGCGCTGCAAAAGCGGAAATTGCCATCATCGTGAGCCAAGTGCTGCCAAAAGGTGTAGAAACCTTTGAATTGATCGAAGGCGTCTGGGTTACCCACCCACGTGCGGCCTTCCCAGTTGCCATGATTCTGCGCCAATCATTACTTGAAATTGCACTGGCGCGACAATCCTCTCAAGGTCAGCAAAGCAAAACCGAAATGGTTTATCAATACCTCACCGGCCCGCGCTTCCGTCAACGCATCGAAGCGATTGTCGAAGCATTCTCTACCATGCAGGAAGATCTCGACAAGGAACGCAAAGCTATCATGAAACAATGGGCCAAGCGTGAAGAACAGATCGAGCGAGTGATGGCAGCAACTACTGGTATGTACGGAGATTTGCAGGGGATTGCAGGAAAGTCATTGCAGGAAATTGAGGGACTGGAATTCCGTGGATTGGAATTTGATTCCGAGAAATAAGTACCCGTAATTAGAAAATTTTTGAAGGAAGTTGAGCCCAAGCTGCGCAACTATGAACAAAAACCGAATATGAGACGCGGTACATCAGGCACTCAAAAAAGCGAATACCTTCATTGAGCACGCTTAAAAAACCGCATATTTCTGCAAGAATCTTGCTCGAATACGGTTGGAATACAGGCTAAACAAAGAATTTACCAATACCAGCCAACACAGAACAAACCATCCATAAAATCAAAGTTCTATGTGCGAACCGGAGCTCCTGTTTTTCACTGTCATTCGGTCCAGGTGTTCCCATTATAAACGTACCGTCAAAAACCGGTCTATGATTGCGGATACCCCGGTCACAACCTGCTCAGCCTCATCCTGACGCATAGTTAGGGCAGGCAGCAGACGAACTACTTTCTCGGATGTCACATTAATCAGCAAGTGCTCTTGCAGCGCTTCACGCACCAACTCACCACAAGGAACCGGTAATTCGATTCCCATCATCATCCCCTGCCCTCTGATCTTCAGCACGTCCTGCCATTTCTGCAAACGCAGCTTAAATTGTGCCCGCATAAATTCGCCAATGGTCACGGCATTGGTCATCAGTTCTTCCTGCTCAATCACTTCCAGTGTAGCCAACGCCGCTTTGCAGGCCAGTGGATTACCACCAAAGGTGGAAGCATGGTTGCCTGGCTGGAAAACTTCCGCTGCCCTGCCTCTGGCAAGGCATGCTCCAATTGGCATTCCGGAGCCCAGTCCTTTTGCCAGCGACATGACATCCGGTAGAATCTCACTGTGCTGAAAGGCAAACCATTTACCGGTTCTGCCCAGCCCACACTGCACTTCGTCGAGCATCAGCAGCCAGCCACGCTGATCGCAGATCTGGCGCAAACCCTGCAAGTAACTCGCCTGAGGGAAATTGACACCACCTTCCCCTTGATAGGTTTCAAGCAGAATGGCGACGACATCCCGGTTATTAACCGCGATTTGTTCCACTGCAGCCAGATCATCGTAAGGCGCACGCACAAACCCGGTCAGCAAGGGCTCGAAACCTGCCTGGGTTTTACGGTTTCCGGTTGCCGTCAAGGTCGCCATGGTACGACCGTGAAAAGATCGTTCCATGACAATAATCGTCGGCAAATCTATTCCCTGATTGTGTCCATGCAGACGCGCCAGCTTGATGGCAGCCTCATTGGCTTCCGCACCAGAATTGCAGAAAAATACCTTATCGAGACCGGACAGACTGGTCAGCCGATCAGCCAGCAATTCCTGATTTTTGACATGATAGATATTAGAAGTATGCACCAGGGTTGCAGCCTGCTCGCATATCGCACGGGTCAGCGCTGGATGACAGTGACCCAGTCCACAAACCGCAATACCAGATAATGCATCCAGATAACGGATATTTTGATCGTCCCACAGCCACACACCTTCACCTTTAACAAAGGTAACCGGTAGCCGTGAATAGGTGTTCATCAGTGTAGACACAGTCAATGATCCTGTTTAAGAGTTGATATAGAACGGATACTCATTTCTGACGCCACGATCCATCAGCCTGCTGATACCACCAGCTCGGTCTTGCCAGCGAAATCCAGCGCTGGCTGAACGTATTGCGAATATCCCTCTCCCATTCGGGATGATTGTTAGCGCGGGCAATTTCATGATACAACGCGCTGCGATCCTGATTTTCAGCCGCTACCAGTGCATTAACCGACTGCCGTGCAGCCAGTGGCACAGAATTTGCGTCACGCAGCGCAACTGAGCCGTCGCGTGTAAGGCCCACTGCACCATTATCGTAATAGGGCTGCAACTGCGCATGACGTTGCTGCATGCTTTGCTTCAGATTTGCAATAGCAGGCGTATTGATTTCAATGTTGGCATTCTGCGCATAACCTGTAAACGGCAAGAATAAAAGGTACAGCAACAATAATGATCGGAGCAGAATCAGATGCATAAGTGTGCACCCTCCAAATATAGATGATCAGACAGAGCCATTATGGGCGGATTCCTTCCATGAGTTTTCCCGGTTTTTGTGATTTATTTTCATCGCGGGTTGCATCTTCGATCTGCCACACTTCTTCGATGATTCTGTCCGCCGCTTTCTCCGCTGCCGCTGCCGGGAAATAAATGTTGATGGTGACACACGCCGATAAAACAAGGCCCATTGGCAATACTAACAGCGGTTTAAAAGTATTTTTCATTTTGATATTTCAGTGGATCGCAGGACTTCCGCTCTCGATAGCATTGCTCAGCCGTTTAACCAGCTCATGCCAATCGACCAACCGATTATAACCTGTGATATTGATAGCAGGGATGCCACTTCCCTGTACCAGCATGTAATCTTCAGTCTGGTCAACCGCATACTGGGCGTAGTCGGCAGTTTCGATACCACCCATCTGACAATGATTACCACGTAGCCGACAACGCCAGCCAATTTGGCTATAACCAAAATCTTTGAAAAACTGCAGAAAACTTCTCTGAATCGTATTAACCGCCGAAGCTCCTCCCAAAGCAGTCAGATTCTGGATAGCCGCCTGACTGATACGCTTCCTGTAGCGCCCCGGACTGCTGATAAGCCGCGCATCGAATTGGATCGGCTGCCAGTTTACCAATTCGATGTTATTAATCTCAACATCGATACGGCCCTTCATGTTGCCGAACGAATACGCACGGGTCAACAGATCGAGATCAAGATAATGCATTCCGACATCCAGCATAAAATGTGGCGCACGGCCAAGCGGCTCGATAAGCTTCAGATTTCTGGCAACGGCCACCCCATCAAATATTTCAAAAACCAGTATCCCCTCCATTGTCACCACAGCATCTGCATAGGTCATTTTAGGAATGGTGCCAGACAAAGTACCAAACATCGGCGTCACACCCAGCGCTTCTGTCAATTTTTCCATTGACAATGGCGCAAGCTTGCCATTGAAATCCCATCTCCAGCCGGATGACATTCTGGTCACCTCAAGATGCTCCACTTCGATTTCACCATCCAGCAACGGTATGGTCAGAAACGGCACGCTGAATCCACGTGCATGCGTCGTGAAACCAGTCACCATCTTCCCCAGCGGAATACGCAGAATCTCGCCATGAGTCAGATGAATATATCCTTCCTGAGCCTGGCTGCTATGCCAGGGTATCAACGCATTGATACCGCTAACAGCAAATCTCTCTCGGGCGTCCGTCAGCGCGACATCTTTCAGCTTGAGTACGAGTGATTGATTATTCTCGCCATGATAGCGCCAATCGATATCAATATATCCCTGTGCGGCGGTTTCAGCCAATGCGGTATCCATCATCAATGGTTGAACCACGCTGGGGAACAAGGTAGTCAGCGCCAGTTTTTCTGCCTGCAAACGCATCTGGTGAAATTGCCACTCAGGCCCGCCAACCTCACCTGCGAACAGGAATTTTCCAATACCAGTTAATTGCAGCTCGCCCTGATCCACGATGAGCCTGTCATTCTCAAACATACCACTGACAGCTAACCGCTGCCCTGCACCCTCGAAATAGAAGGGCTGCCAGAATATCTCACCATTTGACCAGGAAAGCTCTCCCTGCCAGTGCCAGACAGATTTTTCTCGTGTTGCCCGTGCGTCAAGCTGCAATATTACATGCTCACCGGCGCGTAACCCCTGCGCATCACTGAATGCCAGCGCGTTGACCTCAAGGCTCGCCGCCCATGCCGTAATGTTATTTTCATATCCACTGACATCAATCGCGCCATTGACCACGCCTGCCTGCAGCTGCGGCCAGTGTTTGTTTTGTGGCAACCAGTCTGCCATGACGCGGCTCTGGCCATTAATGATTTGCAGGCGCGCCTGCCATACTGGCTTTTGCCAGTCGAGTGTCAGACGCCAGCTTTCATGCTGATCCGGGTCAACAATCAGCAGCAACTGCTGCGGGTTTGCGGTATAGCGAAAGATTACCGGTAGATTCCTGCCCGCAACATACAACCTGCCTGCATCACAGGCAATCTGACTGCGGGATAGTTGAAAATCCAGGCACTGCAACTTCAGATTACGCCACGTCTTGTTTTGGATAGTTACCTGACCAATGTTGATTTCAAGCTGCGCGCCCTGCGGGCCGACAACAAGATCAAATTCAAGCGCACCCACATCCAAAACCGGGTGATTCATTTTTTCGAGCGTGAAAGCGAAGCGAGGAGCAGCATTGCCAACGGGTGAGAGCAATAGCGCAACCAGCGCCAGCAGCAAATAACGGATAGCCTGTTTTGCATTATTGCCATCGTTCATGACGGCTATTGTCCGGGTTTATGCGTTATCAGCTGCAAATATACCGGTCGACAGATAACGGTCTCCCCGATCACATACGACAAAAACTATGACAGCATGACTGACTTGCTCAGAAATTCTTTGCGCGGCCACCAGTGCGCCACCGGAGGAAATACCCGTAAACAAACCTTCTTCCTGTGCCAGGCGGCGGGTCATGGTTTCCGCTTCCAGTTGTGAAACCAGCAGGATCCGGTCAACCAGCGCAGGGTCATAAATCTTAGGGAGATAGGCTTGCGGCCACTTACGGATGCCCGGAATTTGCGCACCCTCTTCCGGTTGCACACCAATGATTTCAATAGTCGGATTTTTCTCACGAAAGAAACGACTGCAACCCATGATTGTGCCAGTCGTGCCCATGCTGCTCACGAAATGAGTCACGCGCTCTTCTGTATCCCGCCAGATTTCTGGCGCGGTTCCTTCATAATGCGCCAGCGGATTGTCCGGATTGGCAAACTGATCCAGAATTACCCCCCTGCCCTGGGCACGCAACTGTTCGGCCACATCCCTGGCCTGCTCCATGCTGCCTTCCTTCGGCGTCAGAATGATCTCCGCACCAAACGCCGTCATAGCCTGGCGACGCTCGATACTTTGATTTTCCGGCATCACTAAAATCATTTTATAACCCATCATCGCCGCAGTCATGGCCAGCGCAATGCCGGTATTGCCACTGGTCGCCTCGATCAAGGTATCGCCAGGCTGGATTTCTCCACGCTGCTGCGCACGCATGATCATGGAAAAGGCCGGTCGATCCTTGACCGAACCGGCAGGATTATTCCCTTCCAGCTTGGCCAGAATAATATTGCTGGTTTGTCCAGGGATACGCTTGAGTTTAACCAGCGGCGTATTGCCCACAAAATTCTCGATCGACTTATGCATAGCCATTATAGTCAGTGGTCAACAAAGCCAAATTATCGCACAGATGTGATGTTTCTCCAGATATCGCACAGATGTGATGTTTCTCCAGAAAAGGAACGGACAAACTCCAAGGCAACCGGGCTTAAAAAGTCTTAAAAACAGAGACAAGATGAGGCATCAGCCTCATCACTATAATCTTGTCGAAGTATGATCATTTCTGGTGTATGCCCTCACGATCTGTGCGGGGTGAACGCCCCAGAATCAGCAGCGTCAATCAATCATACGGCAGGTCGTGTACCTGACATAGGAATTGGTTACAGTTATACTCTTGTAACAAATCTCTATCCTGGTACGGTAAATTGCGATGACACAAATAAAATGGTTGTTTCTTCTGATATTCGGCAACCTGTTGATGCTGACAAGCGGCGTGGTAATAGCCGACCCCTGTCGCGCCGATCCAGCCTGCTATAAAGTGGATAGCGCTGGTTTTGATCACCCACAGCATTTTGTATTTATAGGTGCTGCACCGGGAGACGAGTTGCCACTTTATCCACTGCTGAAGGAACACTGTTCTGAAGAGGGTAATTACTGTGCGCTGATTTTTGCAACGCACGGTGAATCCGGGTGCGAGTCGGGCACGGCGATAGCCTGCGCGCAAATACGTGCTGCGGAACTGCGTGAATCTGCGGAATACGTCAATGCTGATGCATGGTTGCATTCACTGCCTTCCGGCAATACGCTTCCTCTCTTGACACCTGCTCAAATTAAGTCTGCTTATGATGATCTTGCAAAATCAGCTGGTTTTGATAGCGTTACCGGCTATTTCAAGCTTGCTTTCAGAAAATTACAGCCATTTACGGCACGCCCCCTCACTGTAATCAGCCCCTACCCGTACCCAAAAACCACGCCGGTTGACCCGATTTTGCTGGCATTAGATGACTCTATCAGTCGCGCAGTAGAGGATCTGAAAGCGGAGGGGATGAATATTCTCCATATTTACGCTGATTCTCAAATAAAACCGGCAGAAAAAACTTTTGTCAGCAGACAGGATGAGTGGTTCCTGGAGTGCAGACCTGGCCCGAAAAATCTGGTTAAAACCCATACTGCATTGACACAATTTGATGTATTTCGGTATGGTGCTGACAACATATACCGTTCACAGCTACATCACTTCAGGGAATTCAGTAACGACCCGCAGCGGTATGAGTTTTGCTATGACCTGACAACGCGTTATTTCAATACGCAACGTAGCAAGAAATTCATGGGTTTTCAGCTGACACGCCCAGAGCAACTGGATGAGGTCAGTGTTTTCTCCAATGCTTTTTCCTTTTCTCCCAGAAATACCGATGAGGTTACGCATTATCTGAATCGTAATGCCAATCGTATGACCCCGGTAATGGTTATCAACCAGTTTATCTTCGAGAACGCACAGTATCTCGTTACTCAACAGGATATCTACCCGCTGATTGAAGCTATCAGATCCTCCAGTCATACTGGCCCGATTCTGTTTATGCTGGATGAACCGCTCTGGCGCATTCGCGGGGGATGCCTGAACGGAATCGAATCTGCCTGTAATGAAATTACCCAAAACTATGTCAATACACTGGCAATACTAAGAAAAATCAGCCGTGATCTGAGAAAAGCTTTTCCGCAAGCCGGCCTGATGCATATCGAGGCATTTATTGAATTACTGTTACAGAAATCGGACAACCCATCAGCCAACGTTATCATGCTTGATGAAGCAGAATACCTGGGTTATGACTGTTATGGCGCGTTCAATGATTGTGGACTTATCGATTCTTCAGCCGCTTTTGCCGGTATTAAAGGCAGCAGCATTTCTGCAAGTTTTAATGGGGAATACGCTGTTGGCTCCCTCTCGGTTTACGCAATCAATGATCCTCAAATAAAGTCCATGCTGATCGAAACTGGACTACCCGATCCCCTGACTGATTATGAACATCTGGGCATAGTCTGTGGTCAATTGCGAGCGGACTGCACTGGAGTCAGTCTTGCCAGTGTCGCCGGCCGGCCTCAATCTGACTATATCCAGTGGGTACTGGATACGCTACTCACAATGGAGCAGCGTAGACCAATAGGTCGCAAAATGATACTTGTGCCAGGGTTAATGCAGGATTTCAATTATTTTCCTGACGAAACCAAAGCAATTAATCAGATGAATGCTTTTCTGGAGGTGCTGGATTCTTCCTCCCTTTTTGGTGCTATGGGAGGCTTCATCTGGGGCGATCTGCAGGAAGGAATTTTTCCTTATATTGGCGCCCGCTCGCTTGCCAGTGTCAGATCATTAACGGTTGAAGCCTTCCGATCAAGATTAGCAATAAATCCGATAACGCCATCGTTGACAGTTCCGCTGCCTCCCTCTATGAGTCTGATCGGTGGTACGGGGCGGCGAGGAAATTTTGGGCAGATCAAACTATTCGGAGCACGCCAGGGGGATGTGTATCTGCAAAACGCCGGAATGGATACCTGCTCCGTCCAGATTGGCGATATTCCGGAGAATATGATGTCCCCCAATCAATTCAACCATATTCACATTGCTCATCTGGAACCACCATTGCGGGTCAAAGCAAATTGCATTTCCCGGAATCAACATTTTGAGGAAACAGTTGATTTTATTGATTAGATTGATCGGAAGCGTTATAGCTGATTGCTCGCCTTTTGACAACGATCACCATGAACAGGCGTGATAAATTAACCCATTTTTAGCAGGCTCTTAATATCCAGGTTCGTACATCTGTGCTTGCAGGTTGTCAGATAGCTCAACCACATTGAGTGCTTCACCCTGCACAAGCTGGCAGATATTAGCCGCGATCATTTGAGAAACCTTGCGCACCCGAGTGAGGTCGGGATAGATTGAACCCATTGACAGCTCTTCCGGCAAGACCATTTGCGCCAGTGTGTTTGCCGCAGCCAGAAACATGCGCTCCGTGACGTGGCTGGCGCCACTTATCATTATTCCCAAGCCTATTCCCGGAAAAATATAGGCATTATTGCCCTGTGCTGGATAAAAACGCTGCTCACCGATGACAACCGGTGAAAAAGGACTGCCACTTGCGAAAATGGCGCGCCCTTCACTCCAGCGGTAAGCCTGTTCTGCGGTACATTCAGTATGTGAAGTGGGATTGGAGAGCGCGATAATGACCGGCTGCCGCTGACACTGCGCCATTGCGTGGATAACTTCCTCAGTGAATGCGCCTGCTGTGCCGGTCGCGCCGATGAGGACATCCGGCTGGATGCGGGCAATGGCTTCTACAAAACTTACCGTCGGCTGAGATTGTGCGAATGGTTGAATGCGTGGTTTGATCTGATCCCGGCCCGTGGTCACAAGCCCTTTGCGATCAACGAATGACAGCCTGGATCTTGCTGTCTCGGCTGGCATGCCTCTGTCGATCAGAGCGGAGAGGATCAATTCGGCAATGCCTGTTGCCGCAGAACCTGTTCCCAACAGCATGATCTTTTGTTCGGTAAAGGGTTTGTTCGTGATACGGCTGGCAGCGAGGATACCGGCAAGAGTCACGGCAGCAGTACCCTGAATGTCATCATTGAAACATCGATAATGCTCACGATAGCGGTCAAGTAGCATGAATGCATGATCGCTGCTGAAATCTTCAAATTGCACCAGAGCCAGTGGATAGATTTGCTGAACTGCGGCAATAAATTCATCTACCAGCGATTGGTAAGCCTCACCGGTCAGGCGGGGATGAGGATAGCCCAGGTACAGAGAATCTTCGCGTAGTGACTGGTTATTGGTCCCAACATCAAGCATCACTGGCAGACAATAACGAGGATGGATTCCAGCACAGGCTACATATAAAGCAATCTTGCCGATGGCAATACCCATTCCATTTGCACCCAAATCACCCAGCCCAAGGATGCGCTCACCATCGGTCACAACAATGACGCGCACATCGTCTTCTGACCAGTTATTCAGGATGGCGGCGATGTCACCCCGATCATCAGGTGTAATATAGAAACCCTGTGGTTTTCTAAAAATATGAGCAAATTCGCGACAGGCCTCACCTACCGTGGGCGTATACACAAGAGGCATTATTTCCTCGATATGATCGATCAGCATCCGGTAAAACAGGCGTTGGTTTCGCTCCAGAAGATTGTTTAGAAAAATATATTTCTCGATGTTACTCGTTTTTTTGTGTAGATTTTCGAGCACCCTTTGCTGTTGCAGCCTAATATTGGTCACTTGATAGGGCAGCAGTCCGCGCAATCTCAGCTGTTCGCGTTCTTCGCGGGTAAAGGCGGTCGATTTGTTTCGGATGGGATCGTTCAGCAACGCCTTTCCGTACTTTTCCAGAAGTGGTTTCATCACATATTGTTTTTGCACAGGTATCGTCATTCGGCCTGGATTTCAACCCGGGTCCGAATGGGCACCCTCGCGAAAAAATCGAGTAGATCATGATTATGCATTCGGATACAACCGATCGATCCAGGTTTGCCCATCTCAACACTGTCAGGACTGCCATGGATATAGACATAGCGCCGCATGGTATCCACGCTGCCGAGACGATTGAAACCCGGCTCACAACCAGATAACCACAGAATACGCGTCAGGATCCAGTCGCGGCCAACAAAACGCGCGGCCAGCTCCGGTGAGTAGATTTCACCGGTAGGCCGACGCCTTACAAAGACCGTATTGACAGGTTGATGCTCACCAATTTTGGCGCGAATAATGTGTGTACCCAGGGGCGTACAGAAACTGCCATACTCTTGCCCAGTTCCTTTTTTGGCTGATGAAATCAGGTATTCCCTGACGGGTCGGGCCTGTTTATCGAATACGGTCAATTGCTGACGGGCAATACTGATTATGATGTGCATGAGTCTGGTGTTTGCGTCTGGAAATAAAAAATTGTTTCAGAAGCAGGCTTGCTTCATCTGCGAGTACGCCATGCTCTACTGACAGATGATGGTTGAGGCGTGCGTCAGCCGGCAGGTTGATTATGCTGCCGCAAGCACCTGTTTTGGGGTCATGGGCTGCGTAAACCAGTCGCATAATTCTGGCATGAAAGATCGCTCCAATACACATGACACAAGGCTCCAGTGTCACATAAAGGGTGCAGCCGGGCAATCGGTAATTATTCAGCCGTTGCGCAGCGTTGCGCAACGCCATGATCTCGGCATGGGCTGTCGGATCGGTCAATGTCAATGGGTGATTATGTCCATGGCCAATTATTTCACCTTGACAGGTTACAATTGCACCCACTGGAATTTCATTCAGTGCCTGCGCGGTACCGGCAAGAGCGAGTGCCTGTCGCATAAAATAATGATCTATTGTTTCCGTCATTGGTTTGCTTGTTCCTCCCTGCCTGTTATATTGTGATAAATTTACTCCACAAACGACCATGACCATCAAAATGAATCTGATTCAGCCAACAGTACCCGATGATACGCTTGAGCAAGCAGCAGCAGAACTGCGCACGGTTCGTGACCTGTTACGATTTTCTGTCAGTTACTTCAACCAGTCTGATCTATTTCTTGGGCATGGTTTGCCATCGGCTTATGATGAAGCTTCACACCTGATTTTACACGCCTTATGTCTGGTTCCGGATCAAATGGAATTGTTTATGGATGCACGCCTGACTCGGCAGGAACGCACCCGGATTCTGCATCTGATTGAGCGGCGCGTATGCGAAAAAATACCCGCAGCATACCTGACACATGAAGCGTGGCTGGGTGATTTTAATTTTTACGTGGATGAACGGGTCATTATTCCACGTTCGTTTATAGCTGAATTACTGCAGACCAACTTATCGCCATGGATAACCGAGCCGGACGACATCTATCAGGTGCTGGATCTCTGCACTGGATCAGCCTGCCTGGCAATATTACTGGCACATGCTTTCGAGAATGCGTCAGTGGATGCTTGTGATATTTCCCTACCTGCGCTGGAAGTCGCACACAGAAACGTCGTTAATTATGACTTGACTGACAAAGTCAACCTGATCTGCTCGGATCTCTTTGCACAACTGGATGGGAAACGCTATGACCTCATTATCAGCAATCCACCTTACGTCAAGACAGAATCCATGGCCAGCCTGCCTGATGAATACCTCCACGAACCTGAAATCGCGCTGGCTGGTGGAATGGATGGCCTGGACGTTATTCGCAATATTGTCAGGCATGCTTCGCATCACCTGACAAAAAATGGGTTGTTGATACTGGAAATAGGTCACAATCGTGACACGTTCGAAGAGACATTTCCACAGTTACCCTGTACCTGGCTGGAAACCAGTGGCGGAGACCAGTTTGTGGTGATGATCAAGCGCAGTGATTTGCCAGCGGAATAGGAGATTACCAGGCAATTATGTCAATTTTGCCTTGGCGGGTGGATTAACCAGTTTCAACAGGCGATCGACTTCGATATCGTCCAGCTCCAGTAACATGCCGCGTTTCAGTCGTGGCGGCAAATTGACCGGACCAAATCTTACCCGCATCAGGCGGCTGACCGTCAATCCGATTACCTCGAACATGCGTCGTACTTCCCGGTTTTTACCTTCCTTGAGCATGACCCGGTACCAGTGATTGGTACCGATGCCGCCCTCATCCCGTAATTGCTCAAATTTTGCAAGACCATCTGCCAATTCAACTCCATTTTTCAAATGGGTTACTTGTTCAGGGGTAAGTTCACCAACAATCCGAACTGCATATTCACGCTCCATCTCAAAACGGGGGTGCATCAAACGATTAGCCAATGCGCCATCTGTCGTAAAAATCAATAATCCACTGGTATTGAAATCCAGCCGGCCAACAGCAATCCATTTGGATGTTTTCATTTGCGGTAATTTATCAAATACCGAAGGACGCCCTTCAGGATCATCAAGACTAACAATTTCACCTTCAGGTTTGTGGTAAAGCATGACGCGCGGCAAACGGTTGTGCCGCCTTAGTCGGATGATCTTGTTGTCAACACGCACCACATCGCCAGGGGCAACCCGATCCCCCAGTTTTGCAATCACGCCATTGATGCTGGCTCTGCCAGCAGCAATCATCACTTCCATGTCGCGCCGTGAACCCATGCCATGTTGTGCCAGCAATTTTTGCAGGCGAATACTTTCGCCAGGTTCTGATACAGGAGCAGGAGTAGATGCAGGTGCAGGTGCTTTTCGCTCAGGAGGAATTGCGCGCTTGTGCCGGTTTTTTTGTCCAGACAATCGATAATCTGGCATAGGTTGAATCCCTGATTAAACGGTAAGTATGAATTATTAGAAAGGAAGCTTCATGCCAGGTGGCAAACCAAGGCCGCCCGTCATGCTTGCCATATGCTCCTGTGTTGTTGATTCCACACGACGCACCGCATCGTTGACAGCAGCAGCAACCAAATCCTCCAGCATTTCCTTGTCGTCGCTCATCAAACTGCTGTCAATACTGATACGCTTGACATCATGGCGACAAGTCATTATTACTTTCACCATTCCGGCACCTGACTGTCCTTCTACTTCAATTGTTGCCAGTTTATCCTGCATGCTTTTCATGTTTTCCTGCATTTGCTGGGCCTGCTTCATTAAATTGGCCAGATTACCTTTCATCATTGTTAGTCTCCATTAAGAGTTTGGTTTTATTGACTTTACATCCAGACTTGCATCAAATTCTTCAATCAATTCCTGTACAAAAGGATCTGATTCAATGGCATCAATCGCACTGGATTGCCTGGTGCGTTGCTCATTTTCCTGGCGGGCTGCAAGTGTGTCACCGCTAATAACAGCCAATGAAATAGTCAGTTCAACAGGATTACCAAGATGAGTTTCTAATTGTGCTTTCAGTTTTTCTTGATAAGTCTTTTCCAGCAGGTGTCGATGCTCCGGTGGCAGGCAAAGGTTTATTTTTCCGGATAAAAATTCGCTTGCCTCACAGTACTGTGCCAGCATTCGTGTCATACCCGTCAATTTAAGTTCTTTGACAAGTGTCAACCAGGTTTCGTTGGGTGAAAGCGATATGGTCTGAGGTTTACTGACATTCCGCTGTTCAACTGGTGGTATGGGTGTTTTGGCATGCTTGCCAGTACTTTTTGTCACTCGTTCAGGTTTCTCGCCCCTGTCAGGCAGAAAAGCCAGCATTCGCAACAATGTCATGCTAAAACCGCTGTATTCATCCGGTGCCAGACCCAAATCCTGCCGACCATGCAGCGCAATTTGATAAAAAAGCTGAACATCCTCACGGCTAAACTGGCCTGCCAGCGCGAGTATCTGGTCGCGTTGCGGCAGAGTTTCATCGATTGCCTGCGGCACGGTTTGAGCCAGTGCGATCTGATGCAACCAGGCAGCCAGATCCTGCAGTACAGAGTCAAAGGATACGCCCGCAGCTTCAAGTTCACCGGCAATGGCAAGCAGTTTGCCACCCTCTTTCTGCTCTAACGCTTGCAGCAATGCGAACAGATGATCCTGCCCGACCACGCCCAGCATAGCTCGGGTACCGGCTTCTTCCACACAATGATTACAAAAGGCAATTGCCTGATCAAGCAGACTCAACGCGTCACGCATACTGCCCTTCGCTGCGTGTGCCAATAGTTTCAATGCGGCCTGATCTGCCCTGATCTGCTCAGCAACCAATATTTCTGTCAGTCGTGTAACGATCAGAGCAGGTGTGATTTGTTTCAGACAGAATTGCAGACAACGAGATAGCACAGTCACGGGAATTTTTTGCGGATCGGTAGTCGCAAGAATAAATATGACATGTGCAGGTGGCTCTTCCAGCGTTTTAAGCATGGCGTTGAAAGCTGACTTGGAGAGCATGTGTACTTCATCGATCAAGTACACCTTGTAGCGCCCATATACCGGTGAATATTGCAAGTTATCCATTAAATCGCGCATGGCATCCACTTGCGTATTGGAAGCGGCATCCAGTTCGATCAAATCAGCGAAACTGCCACTATCTATAGCCTGACAGGCAATGCACTGACCGCAGGGTGTAGCAGTTATCCCGTTAGTACAATTCAGCGCCTTGGCTAGAATACGTGCGATAGTTGTTTTGCCGACACCACGAGTGCCTGTAAATAAGTAGGCATGGTGCAACCGGTTTTGTGTCAAGGCATTTGACAATGCGCGCACGACATGATCCTGCCCAACGAGCTCAGCAAATTTTTTGGGACGCCATTTTCGGGCAAGAACGAGTGAATGCGCCAAGGTTTTGTATCAAGCCTTCGGATCCAGGCAATATTCCGGATAATTGTTTGTTCGTGTCAACGAGCAGGAGAATTTCCTGCGCAAAAAAGAAAAGACTGCAATCGCCAGTATTACAGTTAACAACCAGTGGCGAGCCAAACCCCCGGCACTTGCAAAAATAGCTGTGGCTGCTTCCTTCCGGATCTGACCAGGTTCACTACCTCACAATGCGGGGAGGCCCGCCGAGCGCTATTCTACTCCATGTAACTATTGACATGTCAGGTTATTGGCTTTGCGCGCAGGCAGTTCCGGCTTGCAGATCACTATGCGCAGCTGGTAATGGGTAGAGATGCCTTGAGGATAGGCACATTCACCTGCAGTCTTCAGTATAGCGACACCGTCGTCCCATCTGATAATCTTCCGCTTGGTTGGGAGCAGATTCTTTCTCTTCCCAGCATTTTCTGGCAGGCAAATTGAGGGGACTTATTCCAGGAATGAGAATACGGTAAACAGGATGCAGTTTTCTCCAGAGAGGGGGTTATTTCTCCGAATTGCGAGCAAAAATATTGATAGGGCTGATTGCGTTTACTGTAGGCGTAGTGAATGCCATCCGCGCCCATCCAGTCAGGATTCTGTTCACAAAGCACACATTGCCGATTTGTTGCCAGGTCAATCAATCCCTGATACACCTCTCGCGCCCGTTCCAGAACTTCTGCTTTGGAAAGCTGGCAGGAAGAATAAAATATTTGCCTGAAAAGGCGATAGCGCCATTCCGGCAGGGATTCGATCGTCCGGATGGGTAAATTGGATAATACGATCTGTGCCGAGCAGGCCTCCAGCCGATTGATACACTCAGCAACCCACTGCAGGATTTGCGCAGGACTATGCCCATAAAGAATATCGTTGCCGATATCTGTCAGAACGGCATAGATTGGACGTATTTCGCTCTCAGCAAGCCGCACCCATAAACCGCTGTTGATGATGCCGGGTAGTTCGCGCAGCAAGAAGCGGCTGCTCTGCCCATATGAGCGCCCATTGCCCACTGCCGCCAGTACTTCGCTGGGCCCGCCACAGTGGCGTTGCATCTCCCCAATGGTGAGGCGCAATGATATAGTCAGGTTACTTGCACCCAACAGAATGAGCCGATTTGCCGGTTCGGATGGTTTGTCCAGGGTTGTCATGGTTATGTTTTTATTCTACGTTACCGATGCGCTGCTCATGCTCGTTGAAGTAACCGGCGAAGTTCTCGAAGATGAAACAGTGGAAGTCATGTGTATGCGAAAACTGCGCCTATGAAGCTGCCATTCACCCACTCACCGGATTCACGGTATATTAGCGGGTTATGATATCTCTCATTCAGGCAGACCGGGCATTAATGGGCATCTCTAAAAATCCAGATTTTGTCACAATACCCGGTTATCCCCGGAGAATATTTTCTTTACTATCGATCACATACGTCGTCAATATTTTTTGCTCACGTCACGTTTTGTTTAACACTTTGAATTTTTAGAGATACCCTAATGGAAGTTATCAGGATTCGCGGCGCACGCACGCATAACCTCAAAAATATCGATCTTGATTTACCGCGTAATCGCCTGATTGTCATCACCGGATTATCCGGATCCGGCAAATCTTCACTGGCGTTTGATACACTTTATGCCGAGGGGCAGCGACGCTACGTCGAATCACTTTCCGCCTACGCGCGCCAGTTTCTGCAGCTGATGGAAAAACCGGATGTCGATCTGATCGAGGGGCTCTCGCCTGCGATTGCCATTGAGCAAAAAGCCACATCACACAATCCGCGCTCCACAGTCGGAACAGTCACTGAAATTCACGATTATCTGCGGTTACTGTTTGCACGTGCAGGAGAACCACGTTGCCCGGAACACAACATTAGCCTGACCGCACAAACTGTTTCGCAAATGGTGGATAGTGTTCTGCAATTGCCAATGGACACCCGTCTGATGATTCTTGCGCCCGTAGTCAGCGATAGGAAGGGAGAGCAACAATTGTTATTTGATCAGATGCGCGCACAAGGCTTCATTCGTGTACGGATTAACAAAATACTTTATGACCTCGATGATGCTCCCAAACTGACCAAAAACAAAAAACACAGCATAGAAGTAGTCATCGACCGGCTCAAAACCTCCCCCGATAGTAAACAAAGACTGGCTGAATCATTTGAAACCGCGCTGCGACTGGCTGAAGGCCGCACACTTGCAGTAGAAATAGACAGCGGACAGGAGTATCTCTTCTCGGCAAAATTCAGTTGTCCGGTCTGCGACTACGCACTCGCTGAACTGGAACCCCGTATTTTTTCCTTCAATAATCCTGCGGGTGCCTGCCCCAAGTGTGACGGACTTGGGCAAATCACTTTTTTTGATCCGGTGCGTATCGTGGCCTTTCCTCATCTGTCGCTCGCCAGCGGCGCCATCCGCAATTGGGATCGTCGTAACCAGTTCTATTTTCAGATGCTGCAGGGTCTGGCTGGTCATTATGGCTTTGATCTGGATACGCCTTTCGAACAACTGGATGAGACCCTACAGCACATTATTCTCTACGGATCGGGTAAAGAGAAAATTGCGTTTACCTATCCGGATGACCGTGGTCGTTCACGTGAGCAAACGCATGTTTTCGAAGGGGTTATCCCCAACATGGAACGCCGCTACCGGGAGACGGAATCGCAGGTGGTACGCGAACAGCTGGCCAAGCTGATTAACACCCGGGTGTGTCCGGAATGCGAAGGAACCCGCCTGTGCCGCGAAGCAAGGCATGTTCTGGTGGATGGCAAAACGATCTATGCCATCAGTGCGTGGCCGTTACGCCAGGCCAGACAGTTCTTTGACCAGATGCAGCTCGAAGGTCACAAACAGGCAATTGCAGAACGTATTGTGCGCGAAATTTCCAACCGACTGCAATTCCTCAACGATGTCGGACTCGATTATCTGTCGCTGGATCGCTCCGCAGATACCCTATCCGGCGGCGAAGCACAGCGAATTCGCCTCGCCAGCCAGATTGGTTCAGGATTAACAGGCGTTATGTACGTGCTCGATGAGCCTTCCATCGGCCTGCATCAACGCGATAATGCCAGGTTACTGTTAACCCTCAAACATTTGCGCGACCTTGGTAACAGCGTTATCGTCGTTGAACATGATCAGGACGCCATATTACTGGCAGACCACGTCGTAGATATGGGTCCGGGTGCAGGTGAGCATGGCGGACGGGTCGTCGCGGAAGGTACGCCAGCCGACATTCTAGCTAACAACGAATCGTTGACCGGACAATACCTTTCGGGCAGACAGGCCATCGCCGTACCGGCAACACGCACACCTCCCAATCCACAACGGATACTGCGTATTCAGGGCGCGACGGGCAACAATCTCCAGCATGCGCAGCTCGATCTGCCGGTTGGACTGCTGGTTTGCGTGACCGGTGTTTCCGGCTCCGGCAAGTCCACGTTGATCAACGACACCCTGTATCGCGCGGTCGCACGTCATCTGTACGGCAGCCAGACCGATCCCGCGCCATTCGAGTCGATCGACGGACTGGGGTTTTTTGACAAGGTCATTGACATAGACCAAAGCCCCATTGGGCGCACGCCACGCTCCAACCCTGCCACCTATACCGGCCTGTTTACCCCAGTGCGCGAACTGTTTGCCGGCGTGCCACAAGCACGAGAGCGAGGCTACGCCCCCGGCAGATTTTCCTTCAATGTCAAAGGGGGGCGTTGCGAGGCTTGCCAGGGTGATGGTGTCATCAAGGTCGAGATGCATTTCTTACCGGATATTTATGTTGCGTGCGATACCTGCCACGGACAGCGCTACAACCGGGAAACACTGGAAATTCAGTACAAAGGTAAAAATATCCATGAAATCCTAAAAATGACCGTTGAAAAAGCCCGTGATTTTTTTGACTCCGTACCGATCGTGACGCGCAAGCTGCAAACGCTACTCGACGTGGGACTGGGCTACATCACACTCGGCCAGTCCGCGACCACGCTATCAGGTGGCGAAGCGCAGCGGGTCAAGTTATCGCTCGAACTCTCCAAACGAGATACCGGGCGCACACTCTATATCCTCGATGAACCAACCACCGGTCTGCATTTTCAGGACATTGATCTGTTGCTCGGCGTACTGCATCGTTTGCGCGATCACGGCAATACCGTAGTCGTCATCGAACACAACCTCGATGTCATCAAGACTGCCGACTGGCTGATCGATCTCGGCCCGGAAGGTGGCGCAGGGGGCGGAAACATTATTGCGCAGGGTACACCGGAACAAGTAGCACTCAATGACGATAGCTTCACAGGTGAATTCCTGCGGCCATTGCTTGCCCTCAACAAACAGGAACAGACACATGAACGCGCGTGAGTTATTGCTTGGCAGCTTTCAGGCTGCACTCGCGGCTGCCAATCCACTAGAAATTGTCCCGGCACACTTGCCAGATCCACCCAGTGGCAACACACTGGTTGTTGGCGCGGGCAAGGCCGCTGCGGTAATGGCACAGGCGGTGGAAACCTGCTGGCCGGTAGATGCCAAACTGGAAGGAATGGTACTTACTCCGTATGGGCATGGCGCACCCACAGAAAAAATCGTCGTTATTGAAGCTGGCCATCCCCTTCCGGATAGACAGGGGGTACTTGCCGCGCAAGCCATGCTGGAATCCATTCAGTTGCTCAAACCTGATGATATGCTGCTGGGGCTGTTCAGCGGAGGAGGATCCAGCTTGCTGTGCGCGCCTGTCGCGGGCGTAACACTGGAAGAATTAACGGCTATCACGCAGCAACTTCTGCGCAGTGGCGCAAGCATTCAGGAAATCAATACGGTACGCAAGCACCTGTCCAGCGCGCTGGGCGGCAGACTGGCGGCCACCTGCTGTGCCCCGGTCTATAGCCTGATTATTTCCGATGTCACAGACAATGATCCCGCCCAGATTGCCTCCGGCCCGTGCGCACCCGATCCCACCACTTGCCAGGATGCGCTGGCAGTTATCGAACGTTATGCCATTCATTTTTCAGCGCAAGTGGCGCAGATTTTACAGACAGGCGCTGGTGAAACACCTAAACCAGGTGATCCAGTTTTCAGAAATGTCAGAAACCGTATCATTGCCAGTGCGCATCAGTCACTCACCACGGCAGCGCAATATTACCGCAGCCGACGAATCACCCCGTTGATACTCGGTGACAGCGTTACCGGGGAAGCGCGCGAAATTGCCAAAGCTTATGCTGCCCTGGCACAGGAAATACGCTACTACGGCCATCCCTGTAAACCACCGGTTGCCCTGATCTCCGGCGGAGAGACGACGGTTACTGTCAAAGGAAATGGCCAGGGGGGACGCAATAGCGAATTTTTATTATCACTGGCAATTGCACTGAACGGACTAGAAAACGTATACGCCCTGGCCTGCGATACCGATGGCATTGATGGCACCGTTGCCAGTGCCGGCGCCATTCTGACGCCGGATTCGCTGCTACGTGCGCAACAGCTGGGACTTAATCCCGCTTCCCTGCTTACCAATAATGACAGTTACACTTTCTTCGGGCAGCTGGATGACTTGGTGACAACCGGCCCAACGCGCACCAATATCAATGATTTTCGGGTAATTCTGGTTTTGTGAGTTACTTTAAACAACAGGCCATCATGAATATGAAAACCGCCCTGTATCACGCTTTCTTCTCGAAAAACGCCAATATCTCGACATGCGGAGTATGGGGAAAAAGATCGATGGGTTGAAGTTCTTTGATAACCCAGCCTTGCCCGGTAAATACCTTAGCATCGCGAGCGAAGGTTTCTACATCACAGGAAATATAATAAACCGTATTCAGGCTGCTGAATGTTTCGAAAAATCCACGTATATTGTTCAGGCCCGCGCGCGGCGGATCCATAACCAGCGTTTCGGCACCCACAATGGCTTTTTTCAGTGATTTCCAGATAAACGGCAGAAACAGGTCAACCTGCCAGATGCTCACTCGCTCAAGACGTCTGGCTTTCAGCGTCTGGATTGCCTTCAAATCGGATTCGCAGGCAATGATCTCACTGAAATCAGCTTGCGCAATAATCTCGGTAAAATTACCCGAACCGCAGAATAACTCGACTACCTTGCCTGAGCAATCCTGCCCGGCGAGTTTTTGTGCAAGCCAGGCTCTCATCGCCTCATTTTGCGCGGCATTGCCCTGCCTGAAAGGACGCTTCTCGTTGATCCGGATCTGATCAGCTGTCATTTCATCGTCAAGGTCAATGGAATTCCAGCCACGGTCTTCCCCTGGAAGCCAATCAATACGCGGCAGACTGGCTGACATCGTCCGGAGCAGACTCCTGCAGGTCGGATTCAGCACAAGACAATCATCAACTGGCGCCAGATCGTGCGTGCCTTCGACCATATACCCCAGTTGCTTTCCGTTTGTTTTGACCTGAAAACGATTGCGATAACCCAATGATTGCGGTGAGGAATGAACCAGCGGCACAGTCAATTGAGTCGTTTCCAGTCCGACTCGCTGCAATGCATAAACCAGACGATTACGCTTCTGTTCGAGCTGACTGGAATAACGGGCAATCATCCACGGACAGCCGGAGCAACCTGTTCCATTTCTGCCATGATGGGTGCAAGGCGGATCGACTCGATCGATAGAAGGTTTGATCAGCCGTATCAGCTTGGCAAAACCAAATTTTTTGTTGTTCAGCGGACGATTACTGATTTCGAACTCTCCGATATCTCCAGGCCAGGTCTCGGAGATAAAATAAGTCACGCCGTCGATTCTATTCCTGACTACTCCCATACCTTTCTGAGATAAATACGTCACTTCACCAATGAAACACAAACTATCCGACATGACCAGATTTTGATTAGAAAACACGCAAATAAGGAAGGAAAATAATCAAACCAGTGACAGCAGCACCTATTGCAGCAATCAGAACGGCACCAGCAGCAACATCCTTGGTTTTTTTGATCAATTCCTGATAATCAGGCGAGATAAAGTCGCACAGTAGTTCAATAGCTGTATTCAGGGCTTCTGCAATAAATACGATCGTGATGGCAAATACCAGCAGCATCCATTCGACTGCTGTCACCTGAAACAAAAAACCAGCCATGATCACTATTACCGATATGAGTGCATGAATCCACGCATTATGCTGGCTGCCAATTAATATGCGGATGCCAGAAAACGCATAACCAAAGCTTTTACATCTGTTACGAATTGAAAAAATAGTGGTCTTGTTCAAATCGCTATCCTGTCAGATATGGCACATTACAGCCGAACTTTACCTGAGGAACGATAAAGGCTGCAAGCGCTCATATCCGACTTTCATCAGCACTTTTTATTCGGATGAGATCATCCTGACTGAATCCAGAATCCAGATTTCAATTCATACCGGAATACAAAGCAGGAATAGGTTGCTGAAAACAGGGTTTTCAGTAATAATTGCACGGCTATTCTCACCAGCCGGGATGGCGGAATTGGTAGACGCACGGGACTCAAAATCCCGCGATGGTGACATCATGGGGGTTCGATTCCCCCTCCCGGCACCACAAATATCAAAAAACCCAATATATTCATAATATTCTGCGTTTATATGTTGCGAAATAACATATAAATTTACTTTATCGAGAGCTTCCTGACCGCAATTTTCCTGTGGCAGTTTTTACGGTTGCAAGACTGCTGTTAAATATTCGCTGTTTTGTGTTTTAGTGAGCTCTTAAATCTGCTCATTTTTTCCGGAGAAATCTCGAATGTCGGTCATGCTGTATTCCAATCTCGCTGTGCTGTTCGGCTTTGCCTTGCTGGTATGGGGAGCAGACCGGTTTGTGCTTGGCGCATCAGCACTGGCGCGTAATCTGGGCATCAGCCCGCTGATCATCGGTCTGACTATAGTTGGGTTTGGCACTTCGGCGCCCGAACTGCTGGTTTCAGCCGTAGCTGCCTGGGAAGGTAACCCAGCTATGGGGATAGGTAATGTCCTGGGTTCCAACATTACCAATATTGGATTAATACTGGGTTTGACCGCGCTGATTGCGCCGATGACCGTTCATTCCGTTACACTCAAGCGGGAATTCCCAGTACTGCTGCTGATCATGATTCTGGTATTACTCCTGATGCTGGATGGCGAGCTGGGTCAGTTTGATGGCGGTGTGTTGCTGCTTGGTACGGTATTGCTGATAGCATGGATGGTGCGCCTGGGTCTGAATGACCGCAATGGAGATGCCATGGCCAGAGAATTTTCCAAGGAAATTCCAGCACAACTTCCAACAAGCAAGGCGGTTATGTGGCTGGTGCTGGGCGGAATTATCCTGCTGGTCAGCTCCCGTATGCTGGTGTGGGGAGCGGTCAATATTGCAGAGTGGTTTGGTGTCAGCGACCTGATCATTGGTCTGACCATTGTTGCCATCGGCACCAGCCTACCGGAACTGGCAGCTTCCATTGTCAGCGCGCTGAAGGGTGAGCATGATATTGCCATTGGCAATGTGCTGGGCTCGAATATGTTCAATCTACTGGCAGTACTGGCCATGCCGGGACTGATTCAGCCTTCCAGACTACCTGCTGACGTACTGTTGCGCGATTTCCCAGTAATGTTCGGTCTAACGATCATACTGCTGGGAATCAGCTATGGGTGGCGTGGAGCAGGACGAATCAACCGCATTGAAGGTGGCGCTCTGCTATGCGCTTACCTCGGATATCTGGGCTGGTTGTACCATGACAGCGTACCGGTTTAATGGATATTCTGACAAAGCTTGATCGTCAGATAAGAATTGATCCGCCCTGCAATCAACCAGTGTTTTCAACAAATAACGCAGCAACCCTAATGGAGCCATTATCAGGCGATGTATCAAGCAGAATTACAGAAGCTGCTGCTCGCCTGAATCGTGGCGAACTGGTAGCTTTTCCCACGGAAACAGTCTATGGATTAGGCGCGGAAATATCACAAACGCAGGCGATTGAAACAATATTCGCCATCAAGGGCAGACCAAGAAACCATCCACTGATTGTGCATATTGCCGATCAAACCGATCTTGCCTTCTGGGCAGAAAATATACCCCAATATGCCTGGTCATTGATTGAGAATTTCTGGCCAGGACCGCTTACTCTCATACTACGCAAAAGTATACATGTGCCATTGAGCGTAACCGGTGGGCAAAATACAGTTGGGCTGCGCATCCCGAGCCATCCGATTGCATTGGCGCTGCTGACTGCCCTCGGTCCACGCAAAGCGCTGGCAGCACCGTCGGCAAACCGCTTCGGACACATCAGCCCAACACTCGCCGAACATGTCGCAGAAGATTTTGGTAGTCAACTTGGCATGATACTGGATGGAGGCGCTTGTACTGTCGGGCTGGAGAGCACGATCATTAGTTGTCTCGATCATTCTCCCCAGCTATTGCGTCCCGGCGGCATTTCTCCAACCATGATCGAACGTGTGCTCAAATACCGTATTACCACAGAAACAGCGCACTCTACCGCAAGGGTTTCAGGTTCGCACGCCTCTCATTACGCGCCGGTTACTCTTCTGGAAGTCCTCGATCATTCCTTGCTGACCAGCCGTCTCGATACGCTGCTACAACAAGGAATGCGTATCGGCGCACTTGTGCACAGCCAGAAACTTCAAGCTTTGTTCGCTGCAGAGAAGAACGTGTACTGCGTCTTAATGCCGAATGATTCAGAAAATTATGGCAAACGGTTATACGCCACCCTGCGCATGCTTGACCAGCAGGGTTTTAATCGCCTGCTAGCTGAAGCCGTACCGAATGACGCTGGCTGGCTGGCAATAACAGACCGATTGCTACGTGCCAGCCATTATCCGGCCAGGTAACGCAGCATACTCAGCTTGCTTTACAATCCGGTACTTTTCTACTGAAGAAAAGCGAGATCAGACAGGATGAAGCTCCGATTTTTTAGAAACTCCAACACCATCACTAACCATGACACTATCGTAACCGTCCAACGCTCCCATCTACGCAATCACAATTTTCTGGATTATTCTCCTCTGCATTACCTTACAGGAGGATAAGCCATGGCATTACAGGATGATAAGCAAAAGCATATCAGCAACTGGCAAACGAGCGGTTTGTCGCAGGCAGCCTATTGCCGGGCGCTCGGGTTGAATGCGAAGACGTTTGGGAATTGGTTGCGCGCTCACCGGCGTGGGCGCGATGATATCAAGCTGCCAGCCTTGATTCCGGTTACGATCAAGCCGACAGCGGCGTCAGTGGAAGTATTGCAGCTTCGCTGTCGCGGTACGCATGTGCTGGAATTACCACTGAGCGTTTCCCCGCGATGGCTGGGAGAATTGCTGTCATGTCTGGGTTGATTGCGCACGCGGGTAAGATCTGGCTGGCGGTCGATCCGGTGGATATGCGTCGCGGCATGGATGGCTTATCGATGATTGTGCAGCAGGTATTGGGTCACCCGCCCTGCGCGGGTTCGGCGTTCATATTCTGCAATCGCGCGGGCAATCGCATCAAGGTCTTGCTGTGGGATGGCACGGGGGTGTGGTTATGTCAGCGCCGCCTGCATCAGGGGCGGTTTGTCTGGCCGAGGCAGGATGCGGCGTGTGTCGAGTTAGCGCTATCGCAGTGGGAATGGTTGATTGCCGGCGTAGACTGGCGGCGTTTATCGGCGCGGCCACAATGGCATTTTCAGGTGTAGAAAATATGTAATAGTTGTTTATTAACAGGCGGTTGATTGCGATTTCGTGGTATAATTCATCTCATGAATTCACTGGCGCAACTGGATCAACTCAACCTCGATACGGCCACCAAACAACAGGTGGTCAATCTGGTTCAGGCATTTCAGCTTGATCTGACCCAGCAAACACAGCAGACAGTTTATGCGCTGGAACTCAAGATTCAGGCGCTCACCCTGGAATTGGCGCATCTGCGCCGTATCCGATTTGGCAGGAAAAATGAAGCGTTGTCTGCCTTGTCACCCAGGCAGCTTTCTTTGTTTGAAGAATCGGCGCTGACCGATATCACGGCCATTGAGGCTGAAATCGAACAGATCAACAGCACACCAACCCCCAATGCCACCAAAGTGCCGCGTACCCGCGCCGGTCGTCAGCCGCTGCCAGATCACCTGCCGCGCATCGAACACCGGCATGAACCCGCATCCTGCCAATGTGACCGATGCGGTTGCGATCTGACTAATATCAGAGAAGACATCACCGAGCAGCTTGACGTGGAACCCGCCAGATTCTTCGTTCATCGCCACATTCGCCCACAGTACGCCTGCAAATCCTGTGAAACCATCACGGCAGAACCCGTGCCACCGGCAGTCATCGATGGCGGCATGGCCGCCCCGGGCCTGCTTGCCTGGGTGATGACAAACAAATACCTGAATCACCTGCCACTTTATCGCCTGGAGCAGATTGCTGCCCGTGACCAGGTCACGCTGCCCCGTTCCACCCTGGCCGAATGGGTAGGCCGTACCGGCGTAGCCCTGCAACCATTGGTCGATCGCCTAACCTGGCATCTACTGCAGGGCAACACGCTGCATGCCGATGAAACACCAGTTGCACAATTGGAACCCGGTCGCGGCAAAACCCGTAAAGCCTACCTGTGGGCCTACCGCAGCAATGATCTTGAACCCGGGCCGCGTATCATCGTCTTCGACTATCAAGCTGGCCGTAGCGGTCAGCATGCGCGGCACTTTCTGCAAAATTGGCAAGGACACCTGATGGTCGATGACTATGCTGGGTATAAAGCACTTTTTTCCACAGCCACATCGCCTTGCGTCGAATTGGCGTGCTGGGCGCATGCGCGACGCAAATTCTTTGACCTGTACCAGGCCAATGCCAGCACGATGGCATTGGCAGCGATACAGCGCATCAGCGTCTTATACGCAATCGAAGCAGAAGGCAAAGACCTGAGCATCGAAGATCGTCTGCAACTGCGGGCAGACAGAAGCCTGCCCGCACTGCATGCATTGCATGACTGGCTGATGCAAACCCGTAGCCAGACCGCAAATGGCGGCGGCTCCGCCAAAGCACTCGACTATACCCTCAGACGCTGGCCAGGTCTCATCCGCTACGCACAAACCGGCTCTCTTCCGATCGACAACAACCCGGTGGAGAACACCATCCGCCCGATCGCAATCGGCAAAAAGAATTGGCTATTCACCGGATCGGAACGTGCCGGTCAACGCGCCGCTGCCATTCAAACCTTGTTCGGTACCGCGCAACTCAACAAACTCGATCCCGCCGCATGGCTTGCAGACACCCTCGCCAGACTACCGACCTGGCCCAATAACCGCATCGATGAATTGCTGCCACTTACACCAGCGTTCATTCAATCACTTAAACAGCAGGAAAGATAGATGGGAGCGTTGGACGGTTACACACTATCAGCAGTTTTATTTGATGTTGACGGCACGCTCGCCGATACCGAGCGCGATGGTCATCGCGTGGCATTCAATCAGGCTTTCAGGGATTTCGACCTGGACTGGCACTGGGATGTTACTCTTTACGGGGAATTATTGGCAATTACTGGTGGCAAAGAACGTATTCGCCATTATTTACAAAATTACAGACCGGAATTTTTATCGCAGAATGGTCTTGATCAATGGATTGCAGAATTGCATCGTACCAAAACGCATCATTTTCTGAATTTGATGAAAACAGGTGAAATCCAGTTAAGACCCGGAGTGATGAACCTGATTCAGCAGCTACGCACAAATGGTATACGAATCGCCATTGCCACCACGACAACCCCTGAGAATGTCATTGCTTTGCTTGAAAATACGCTTGGTATCGACTCACCCGACTGGTTTGACGTGATTGGCGCAGGCGATATCGTGCCACATAAAAAACCAGCGCCGGATATCTACCAGTGGGTAATTGACCAGCTTGGCCTGCCTGCAGAGCACTGCATCGCAATCGAGGACTCCGTTAATGGATTGGAGTCAGCATTAGCCGCAGGCATCAAAACCATTGTCACCAGTAGCGAATACACACATGCACAAAATTTCAGCGGCGCCTCGCTGATACTACCAGATCTGACCAGACTGGATATGGAAGAACTGCACAAACTGGTCAGTGTGCAGGCAGAAACTCCATCGGATTAACCGGTTGCCCCTGCTTGCGTATTTCAAAATGTAGCTTTGTAGAGCCGTTATCAGTCCGCCCCATCTCGGCAATTTTCTGTCCACGAGTCACCCGCTCCCCCTCCTGAACCAGCACTTTGCTATTATGCCCATAGGCACTCAGATAAGTATCATCATGCTTGATAATCACCAAATTTCCATAACCTCGCAATCCACTGCCACTATAGACCACCGTACCTGACGCCGATGCATGCACAGGCTGATTAACTCCTCCTGCAATTCCCACGCCTCTTGATTTTTCAGAAAAATGATCCTGAACTCGACCATCAGTTGGCCATACCCAATCAATGCCACCAGCCTTTTTGCTTCCAGCGGGCTTCCTCGCACCGCTGTTATCTATACCAGGACTACTGATCGCCACTTTCTCATAGGGCTGTCCTGTTTGAGAAGATACGTCCAGCTTTTCTTTGGCAGCCTCAGAATAGGGCAACATGGTTCCTTTGGGCTCCGTTTTAAGCGTTGCTGAAGGCGCATAGGTAGCAGCTGGTGCAACCGTGCTGAATGCCTGATCATCAGGAGAAGTAATCGCAAAAATACGTGGCTCATTTTCGGTGGATGCTCCACCAGACGTTTCCTGATGACCTGAAGCAGACAGCAAAATCTCTTGACCAATTTTGAGCTGGCCAGGATCTGTTATTCCATTCATCTGCGTCAGTTGGTAAGGATCCAGGCCATACCTGCGTGCAATACCATAGAGGGTATCGCCATGTTGCACCACATGAAAACGTCCGCCATCATGCCCAATCTGCCGTTCAGCAACAGGAACCGGGTACGGTGTCGACGCACAAGCGCTTAACAGTAGAACAATCAACGGAAGAATCAATGTCATGGGACTGAACACCTCAAATCGATTTATGAAATCACCTAATACAAAATTTAGTTATCTCGCTCAACTGATTTATCTAACTCAGCAAATATGTAAATACAACATCTATCGATTTACTGTACCCGGCAACATTGGTACAAACATCACTTCGTCCAGTACAGTCTCGACAAATCCTTCCGTAGTGTGTTCAATTAGGCAGAGATGCTGTTTTCGGCTTCCACGTGGGAAAACCACTCGTCCACCCACAGATAGCTGTCCAAGCAACACTTCGGGAATTTCCGGAACAAATGCAGTTAATATGATGCCATTATAGGGTCCCATCTCAGGCATACCAAGCATTCCATCAGCATGCCTAAGAAAAACATTGCGAATACCCATTTTAAGCAAACGTATCCTCGTTCGAGTTAATAATGGACCGATGCGTTCGATCGAATAAACTTTACGCGCAATCCTGGCAAGAATTGCCGTTTGATAGCCACAACCCGTCCCAATTTCAAGTACCTTCTCTAATGGATGCTTGGCGTTCTCGCGCAGAAGTGCGCTCATGCGCGCAACAGTCCATGGACTTGATATGGTTTGTCCAAAATTAATGGGTAAAGAAACATCCTCATAGGCCCGAGAAGCCAATGCTGCTTCCACAAAAAGATGGCGAGGAACAATATTCATTGCATTGAGCACGACTTCATCGACTATTCCCTGTTCCCGCAGGTGCTCGACCATACGAATCCGTGTTCTCTGGGAAGTCATGCCGATTCCTGAATGATACACGTTCACCGGTTCACTCCATCACTGGCTTCAGGTAACAAAAAGACGCGCCTACAGTCAGACAAAACTCTTTTAATTGAACATACAAATACCTAGTCAATAACCAGGATTTCTGCTGCGGATCAAAATTTGATTTCCTCGTCATTGTTCTACCCAGGTTTTAACAAAATTAATTTGATCATAGTGAGTCAAATCAATCTGCAAAGGGGTTATCGACACTCGATTTCTTTGTACAGCAAAGAAATCGGTACCCTCACCAGCATCCTGTGCTCCTCCAGCGGCTCCCACCCAGTAGACCGTTTCTCCACGCGGAGTAAGTGTCTTAATAACAGACTCAGCTTTATGACGACGCCCCAACCGGGTCACTTCCATACCAGTCAATTGGTCATAAGGGATATCCGGGACATTGACGTTTAGCAAAATTGGTACATGAAACTTGTGATCCATGTTGTGTTTGACAAGATCCAGCGCCACTCTGGCTGCAGTTGCAAAATTACCTCGTGATACGCTAACCATTGATATCGCTATGGAGGGAATACCCAGCAGAAAACCTTCTGTGGCCGCTGCCACTGTTCCAGAATAAATAGTATCATCACCCATATTGGCACCATCGTTTACTCCGGAAATCACCATATCAGGAAGTCCGTCCAGCATGCCAGTCACAGCCAGATGAACACAGTCTGTTGGTGTGCCATTGACGTAATAAAAACCGTTGTGTGAGTGACGTAACGACAGAGGACGATCGAGCGTTAGTGAGTTACTGGCGCCACTACGGTCACGCTCAGGCGCGACTACCGTAATTTCAGCGATAGTGGATAATGTTTCTGCAAGGTGGGCAATGCCTGGCGCAAAATACCCATCATCATTACTGAGCAGGATGCGCATTCACCATACTCTGGAATAATTGATTACTTAATTGATGAAAAAAAATACTACGCACAAACAATCCGATTGTTTTAAGAATACGGCCAAAAATCATTAGTAGCCAGCATTTACCTTGAAGATTAACTGCTTAGCCTATTTCACTACAATGTCTCATTTTGTTTAGCACTATGAATTTCTCAATTCAGATTCATTTGGTCGGGGCGAGAGGATTTGAACCTCCGACCACTTGCACCCCATGCAAGTACGCTACCAGGCTGCGCTACGCCCCGAAGTTTGGAATTATAGCAAATCCACACTATCAAGCTATCTCACTACTACTGCACGAATCTCAGAAAGAAATCTGCACTTTTATACACCTCGCAATAACGTCAGAATGTCTCTAATTTCTTTTTTTACGGCAGCCAGCATTACTCCTGATACGTTCGGCAAATCAGCAGTTGCCAGAAACGGGGTCTCGTTTCTTTCTGGCATCAAATGATTACGCGCACCACTAATCGTGAAGCCCTGATCATACAGCAACTCACGTATACGCCGAATCAGAATCACCTCCTGATGCTGATAGTAGCGACGATTGCGGCGTTTAATTGGATTGAGCTGAGTAAATTCCTGCTCCCAGTAACGGAGCACATGGGGTTTAACCAAGCATAGCTCGCTCACTTCTCCAATCGTAAAATACCGTTTTGCCGGAATGGGTGGCAATGATTCACTTGGTTTTTGATTGTCCATGGTAATGATTTTCAACCATTGTCTTTAACTTCTGACTGGCATGAAATGTCACTACTCGCCTCGCGGAAATGGGAATTTCTTCACCAGTCTTAGGGTTCCGACCAGGTCGTTCCGGTTTGGATCTCAGCTGAAAATTACCAAACCCAGATAGTTTGACACCATCTCCCTCTTGCAGAGTGGCGCACATTTCATCATAAAATGATTCTACAATTTCCTTAGCTTCGCGCTTATTTAGCCCAATATTTTCAAATAATAAATCAGTAAGATCTGCTTTAGTCAACGCCATATCAGTTTCCTCTCAGGTATAAATACACTGTTCTAAAAGATAGTCAAAAACCCATTGCTCTATACTATGCCTTAAAATCATAATCATACACATTACCAGGCAAGCTAACTGCGGAGCACCGCTCCAAATTGACCAGCAAGCATATCAATCAATTCGTTCACTGCCTGATCTATTTCCTGGTCTGTGAGAGTCTTCTCGAGATCTTGTAACAGTAAACGAAAGGCCAAACTTTTTTTTCCTGGCGCCAGCTTATCTCCGCTATAAAAGTCGAATAGTGCAATCTCTACAACAAGATCAGCTTTGTGCTGATACATCGCATCAAGTATGGCTTGCACGACTACCTGAGTATCCACTTCAAATGCCAAATCGCGTCTTACCGGTGGAAACTTCGATAGGGTCCGCATATTAGGTAACATGCGCGTAACTGTAGATGCCGTCTTGATCTCAAATAATACCGTGGCACCTGGCAAATGATATTTTGCAGATAAGCGCGGATGGAGTTCACCCAGCCAACCAGAAAATTTATCATCAACCAAAATTTTGGCTGATTTACCGGGATGCATTGCAGGATGTATTCCAGGTTCAAACAGAATTTTATTAGGCGTAAACAGGGATTCTATATCCGCCTTAACGTCAAAAAAATCGATTTCACGATTCTTGACTGCCCATTGTTCCGGTAAAGCACCGCCAAAACAGAGTCCAGCAATATTCTCGGTTTCTCGCTCTGCGTAATCACCCACATCAGTTTGAAAGCAACGCCCAATTTCAAATATTCTGACTCGGCTCTGCTTGCGATTAAAGTTAAACTGTAAATTACTGACGAGCCCTCCCAGGAGACTACTGCGCATCACACTCATGTGGCTGGCAATTGGATTTTTCAGCCGCACACTTTCATGGTTACCCGCAAAATCGACTTCCCATTTCTCTTCTACAAACGCATAGTTAATCACTTCCTGATAATCACGCGCAACCAGAATTTGACGCAGTCGTTCAACTGGAACCAATCCAGTCTCTTCTTCTGGCAGAATTTTCAAAGAAGCTTTGGGCGCGCTCGCAGGAATTCGATCATAGCCATGAATACGAGCAATCTCCTCGATAAAATCCTCCTCTATGGCCAGATCAAATCGGAAAGCAGGAGGTACAATACTGAAAGAATCCCCTTCAACGGTGAAATCAAATTTCAACCTATTAAAGTAATCGACTATCTCCTCCATCCCCAATCGTATACCCAGAACGCTATTGACACGTTTTAAGCGAACACGTATGGAGAACCGCTGTGGCAGATATGCTTCGTGCCTAACCTCAGTTACCGATCCAGCTACTCCGCCACATATCTCCAGAATCAAAGCAGTTGCCCGCTCTAACGCTGTACGTGTTAAAGAAAAATCAACCCCTCTTTCAAATCGATGGGCAGCATCTGAAGTAAACCCCAGCTCAAATGATTTTCCACTGATTGCTGCTGGAGAAAAAAAAGCACTTTCCAGAAAAATTGAATGGGTCTGTGATCGATTCACTCCACTTTCACTGCCTCCCATGATGCCCGCCAAAGCGAGTGGTTGCTTATGGTCAGCGATAATCAGCATGTTGCTATCCAACTGCAGGTCAATGCCATTTAGAAGCTGTAAATGTTCACCTTTTCCGGCATAACGTACACTTATTCCCCGCTGATCTGTGCATGCAATTTTATCGAGGTCGAATGCATGCATCGGTTGACCAGTTTCCAATAACACATAATTGACAATATCAACCACAGCATTGACCTCTCGCAAGCCGCTTCGCTGCAATCGTTGCGCCATCCATAACGGGATTTTCTGATCTGGAGCGATACCCTTGATTATGCGTCCACAGTAAAGCGGACAGGCATCGGGCACCTCTATTTGGATGGGCAATACATCTGCAATCTGGCCAGGCACCGGAGATGGCGGCACCAAGACCAACGGAGAGGCAGTAATAGCAGCGACCTCACGTGCAATTCCATACATTCCAAGACAATCTGCACGATTGGGCGTTAATTTAAGGGTAAATATATGATCATCCAGCGTGTAGTATTGCCTGAAATCTTGACCAACAGGAGCATCACAAGGCAAATCAATAATGCCTGTTGCGGTGTCATCACTCAATCCAATCTCCGCGAAGGAACATAACATACCGGAAGATTCAACCTCACGAATATTGCCTCGCCTAATCGCTAATCCAGGAAGTTGTGCTCCGATCATGGCACAAACCGTTTTCATACCAGACCTGACATTGCTCGCACCACACACAATCTGCAAAGGTCCACTTGTATGTTCACCAACATTGACATCACAAACGCTCAGCCGATCTGCATTCGGATGTTTCTGTACACTCATAACTTCCGCCACCACCACCTGCTGGAAACACGGCGCAATGGAAGCCATGCTTTCTACTTCCAGTCCCGCCATTGTCAAGGTGTGCGCTAATTCATCGCTACTACACAACGGATCAACAAAGGTTCTAAGCCAGTTTTCAGAGAATCTCATTTCAAGTATTTAGTGTTCAGCGATTAATTAAACTGCTTTAAAAATCTCAGATCATTTTCAAAGAACAAACGCAAGTCATTAACACCATAACGCAACATGGTCAGTCGCTCGACACCCAGACCAAAAGCAAAACCAATATGCTTGTCGCTGTCAATGTTTACATGGTTCAATACAGCAGGATGCACCATGCCACAACCCAGTACTTCTAACCAGCCGGTATTACCACATACTCGGCAGCCTTTGCCCTGACATATTACACAACCTATATCCATTTCAGCAGAAGGCTCTGTAAAAGGAAAGAAAGAAGGACGAAATCTGACCGGCAAATCTTCCTTTTCAAAGAAGTTCTGCATAAATTGCGCTAATACGCCCTTCAAGTTTGCGAAACTGACTTCCTCATCGATCCACAAACCTTCAATTTGATGAAACATAGGGGTATGTGTAACATCTGAATCACAACGATAAACTCGTCCAGGCGCAATAATTTTGATTGGTGGTCGATGATTCTCCATGTAGTGGATTTGCACCGGCGAAGTATGTGTTCGCAGCAACCCACCACCATCAATATAGAAAGTATCATGCATGGCTCTTGCTGGATGATTCTCAGCGATATTTAATGCCGTAAAATTATAAAAATCAGTTTCAATCTCTGGTCCGGTTGCAATGGAAAATCCAATTGAGCGGAACAACGACTCGATTCGATTGAGCGTTCTTGTGACAGGATGAACTCCACCCGTACCACAACCTCTTCCCGGCAACGTAACATCGAGGCTTTCTTCCGCTAGTCGACTAAGCATCTCCTTTTCCTGAATAAATGCTCGTCGACTAACAATCGCTTCTTCAAGTTGTTTTTTCGTCAAATTAATACGTTCGCCCATCAAGGGGCGCTCACGCACATCAAGTGTTTTCAAATTTTTTAGCAAAGAAGTCAGCTTTCCATCCTTACCCAAATAGCGAGCTTTAACCTGCTCAAGCTCGACCATATTCCTCGTCTTACTGAGAAACTCGGTCGCCTCATGGAACAGTTCTTCTAAATTACTCATCATAACTAAATTAATTTTTCATAAAAAAAGAGGCCGGAACAACTCGAATCCGACCTCTCTTGGGAATCTTGCCAGGTAACTGAAGTAAAAAATCAAACCCAACACCTACAAATGACACTACTGTCGGTTATATCATTAATTTCTACGGATACATTGGGACAGAATGCTTAATAACCATCTGAGCAATAAGAAAGAGAACGTGTCTTAATATCAGATTATCAGATCACTCTATTATCATATTAGAAATAAGTTGAGCAACCTCACGCCGCCAAACCTACCCTTGCCTGCTCAGTGATTTTCTTAAATGCCAGCTTATCGAATACAGCCAAGTCAGCCAAAACTTTACGGTCCAACTCAACTCCTGCCTTTTTCAGACCATTCATAAAAACACTGTATGTCAAACCACATTCGCGTGCAGCAGCATTAATCCTCGCAATCCACAATGCCCTAAACTGCCTTTTCCTTTGACGGCGATCACGATAGGCATACTGTCCCGCCTTCATGACAGCCTGTTTTGCTACCCGATAAACATTTTTACGCCGTCCCCGGTATCCCTTAGCTAGTTTGAGAATTTTTTTGTGTCGCGCATGCGCAGTTACACCTCGCTTAACTCTTGGCATTTTATTCTTCCCCCTTAAGCGTAAGGTAACATGGCGCGCACAGATGGCATGTCATTGGCATGAACCGATGCGGTTCCCCTTAGTTGTCTTTTATTTTTTGTTGTTTTCTTGGTTAGAATATGACGCTTAAAGGCCTGAGACCTTTTAATTGCCCCACTGGATCTGACTTTAAAACGCTTAGAAGCGCTTTTTTTAGTTTTCATCTTCGGCATTTGCAACTCCTCATTAATTATGGCTCAGGGTGTTTCTAACCAGAAAACTTAAAACCCGGTAACCACTTGTTATTTACATTCACACTCAAACCGATAACAATCAGTTCTAGTCAGCATTTTATATTAATTTCAGTCTATTCAACAGGTTTAGTTTTCGAGAGCTTCACATCCTTTTTTTTGGGAGACAACACCATTACCATTTGTCGGCCTTCTAATTTTGGAAACTGCTCTACCACGGCTATCTCATCAAGATCTCCTTTTACTTTTTCCAGCAATCGAATACCAAACTCTTGATGCGCCATTTCCCGACCACGGAACCGGAGCGTAATCTTTACCTTATCACCCTCATCCAGGAAACCAATCAAATTCCGCATTTTAATATTGTAGTCACCTGAATCCGTATTAGGTCGAAATTTGATTTCTTTTATTTGTACCTGTTTTTGTTTTAATTTAGCATCGTGCTTTTTCTTGCTTTCCTGATATAGAAATTTCCCGTAGTCCATTAATCTGCACACAGGAGGCTCTGCACCAGGCGCAATTTCTACCAGATCAACCCACGCCTCTTCTGCCATTTCTATTGCTCTAGCTGTTGGCACAATTCCAATTTGCTCACCATCAACCCCGATTAATCGAACCTGTGGTACTGAAATATCTCCATTTATTCGAGCAGCTTTTTCCTGAGCTATGGTAATTCCTCCTATTAATAAAATCTCATATTCTAGATGCGATACGCAGTTCTTCTCGCAAACGATTGATAAAATCCTGTACAGTCATCGATCCAAGATCTTCACCCGATCGACTCCGAACTGTTATAACACCCGAAGACATTTCCTTATCACCAACGATCACCTGATAAGGAATTTTTTGCATACTATGTTCCCTGATTTTATAGTTAATTTTCTCGTTTCTCAAATCTGAGCTCACGCGAATACCACAACCCAGTAGTTTTTCAAAAACCGCCTGCGCATAATCTATCTGATTTTTAGAGATATTCAAGATAATCACCTGCTCTGGAGCAAGCCACAGCGGTAATGCACCAGCATGATGCTCAATCAAAATTCCAATAAAACGCTCCATGGAACCCAATATGGCGCGATGCAGCATTACTGGTACTTTCCTGACGTTATTTTCAGTGACATAACTGGCATTGAGTCTTTCCGGCATGGAAAAATCCAGCTGCAGTGTACCGCACTGCCAAATACGGGAGAGACTATCCTTCAATGAAAATTCAATTTTGGGGCCATAAAAAGCGCCTTCACCGGGTTGCAAATCCCACTGCAGCTTTTTTTGATCCAGTGCGGACTGTAATGCCTGCTCCGCAGCATCCCACTGTTCCTCACTACCAACTCTTTTCTCCGGACGGGTGGACAACTTGACCTGCACATCGTCAAAACCAAAATCCTTGTAGACACGATTAAGTAAATCAATAAATCGCATTACCTCATCCTGCACCTGTTCCTGTGCACAAAAAATATGAGCATCATCTTGCGTAAATGCACGTACCCGCATAATGCCATGCAAAGCACCAGATGCCTCATTCCGGTGGCAGGAACCAAACTCTGCCAGTCGCAATGGTAAATCACGATAACTGCGCAATCCTTGATTAAACACCTGCACATGTCCGGGACAATTCATGGGCTTAATCGCATAATGACGGCTCTCGGACTCCGTAACAAACATATGTTCCCGAAAGTTCTCCCAGTGCCCGGAACATTCCCATAATGATCTGTCCAGCACTTGAGGAGTACGAATCTCTTGATATCCGTTATCTCTTAAAATACGACGCATAAACTGCTCGATCTGCTGCCAGATTACCCACCCCTTTGGATGCCAATAAACCATACCCGGGGCTTCTTCCTGCATATGGAATAAATCAAGCTGTTTTCCAAGCTTGCGATGATCGCGCTTTTCAGCTTCCTCAAGAAGATGCAGATATTCTTCCTGCTGCTCTTTTTTTATCCAGGCGGTCCCATATATCCTTTGCAGCATTTCGTTATTTGAATTGCCACGCCAATAAGCTCCAGCCACTTTCATCAGTTTAAATACTTTCAGTTTCGACGTCGTGGGTACATGGGGACCACGACATAAATCAGTAAAATCTCCCTGGGAGTACAATGAAACAGTCTCGTTGCCAGGTATGGAATCAATTATTTCTGCTTTATAAAGCTCTCCTTGCTGTTTGAAGAACTCTATTGCTTGCGTACGGCCAAAAACCTTGCGCTCAATCTTCAAGTCTCTACGACTGATTTCCAGCATTTTTTTCTCAATTTCAGCCAAATCCTCTGGTGTAAAGGGTCTTTTATAAGAAAAATCATAATAAAAGCCATTTTCAATAGTCGGTCCAATCGTCACCTGCGTATCGGGAAATAATTCCTTGACAGCATGAGCCAGCAAATGGGCACAGGAATGACGAACAATTTCCAAGCCTTCTGGATCCCTATCCGTTATCACCGTCAAGTCACAATCACTCTCAATTACACTTGATAAGTCAACCAACTTTCCATTGACTCTCCCGGCTAATGCCGCACGCGCAAGTCCTGTACTTATTGATTCAGCGATCTCATACACCGTAACCGGGGAGTCAATTTCTTTTTTCGCTCCATCTGGAAAACAAACAACTGTCACCAATACTCTCCATCACCTAACAAGAATTTCACCTGCACCACTGTATTTAACCACATTAGAGTCAGTTTTAATCTATCAAACAGAAGCCCGTCAAGAAGAAACAACAGCAGGTTTCACGAGCTCCAATTTGAACAATTCACGGCTGCTGCCCTGATATTAAAACTTACCAGAGCAAACCTTACTCATCATCATCTTCGGAGTCATCTTCATCAGAAGACTCGGCTGCTGTATCACTTTCTTCAGCATTTTCATCCTCTTCGTCTTCGTCTTCGTCTTCGTCGTCATCATCCTCTTCGTCTTCTGGTTTCAGTACCATTTTCCCAGTAGCCAGACTAGCGTTCAGATCGGTCATGGGCGCTTCTTCATGCACCAGATTCTGATGACAATCTATGCAGGTCGCGCCCTCTGTCTCCATTTTCTTATGGGCAGCCTGGGCATCTTCTCCGGGCGGATTCGGGTTTTTGTGACAGGTACGGCAAGTGATGCTATCCCACTTCTTAAGATTCATGCGTGCATCATGTGCCATGATCAATCTACGCTCGTTGAATTTCTCCAGCGTGGAATAATCATTCACCAGTTCCAGATATAGCTCGCGCGCGCCATCCACTATGTGTGTGGCTACCGCCAGATGGAAGTTTTCTATCCCTTGCGGAATATGGCAGTCCTTACAGCCAGGATTGACCCCCAGCGCGCCATAATGGGTGGAACGTTTGAGTTCTTCCTGCGGGTAGGTCATGGAATGACAGCTGGTGCAGAATTCTTCGGTGGATAATGCCGCTTCTCCACCAAATACAACTACCAGCAACACAATACCCAGCAATCCGCCTACCAGCAGAGTGCCTATCGATCCTTTCTGTAGAGTAGTCATCAGTCTTTTCCTTTTTTGGTTTCTTTAGCACTGGCCTGAAATTCGTCGTGATATTTGAATTTAGGCTCTCCGCTAAAAACACCATCCAGTTTGTAATGTTCGTGCATGGCTTTTTCGTTTTTGACCATTTCATCAAATTTAAAAGTATATTTCGCGTCCACATCTGGTGTAAACGGGGTATAAGGCGGTTTGGCACCTTTCCACGGAGAACCTTCGTAATTCAGGTGGCAGGCATTGCAGCTTTCTTCAAAATGGAAGTCCTGTCCTTTGTCCGCCAGTGTTTTACGCGGGGTGGTCTTGCCGGATTTCTCAAAGGTTTGTCCCGCCTTGCGATGATCACCACGATATTGTCGCCCAGCACCATGGCAGGATTCACAACCAACCGCTGCCAGCATTTTGTTCGGGGCGTCGATGTTGTAGCCGCCTTTTTTGTTAAAACCATCTACATGGCAACCTACACAGTCTTTGTCTTGGGTGTAGTCTTTGGCCGGATCAAGTTTGGCTTTGATCTTGGCTTCTTTTTTGACATTGGGTTCTAGTGATTTCATCGCACTGGCATGCGCCGTGCTGTTCCAGGATTTCGCCTGCGCCTTGTGGCACGAGCTGCATTTCTTGCGGCCTTCAAACGGTGCTTCCGCTGCCATGAGGTTGCCAGCTATCAGGGTGATGAGCGCGACCGCCAGCAGTTTGGCGGTAGTGATGAGTTTCATTGTTTCTCCTTTTGTGGGGGACGGTTGGTCAAGTCGCCAGTTAGTCGCCTGTTTTTCGGGCGACTAATTGGTTTGCAACTGTCCTGGTTTTATCAAAATGACCTGCGATTCGCTCGCCGTCCGCTATTGTACCCGATCACGACAGGCTGTAAATCATTGCAAACAGGGTATCCCGTAATCATTCTCCACTCTGATCGGATGGCTCTGCCAGCAGTCTGTATACCCAATACCCACCTTGCTGGTAGATCAGTCTCGGGGTGTCAAGTTCCAGCGGCGGCGGTCGGTCGGTTAGGGGCAGTAGCGGTGCAATCAGGGTCTGGTCACTCGCTTCATCTGTCAGAAAAAAAGCACGAATCAGTTCTTCCGATAGTGATTGCAGGGTGTAGGTGGTGTAGCCGCGCCGCCCCATTTCAGTTTTGAGGTGGCTGATCATGCCGTGAATGTTACCGGTCATGCGGTAGTTTTTGTAAGCTACTCCGAGTTTTTCCGGGTATAGCAATCCCAGTTTGTACAGGTCGGTGACGTGTACTACCAGGTAGGTTTCCCGGTCAGGATCACTTAATGCGCGCAATTCAGCCAGTCCGATTTCATGCGGTTGGGCCAGTGCGTGGGTGAAACGCTGAAACTGGGTGCGCTCTTCATCACTCACTACGGTGGCAACCTGTTCACTCTCGTAATCAAGGATGGCAGCGCGCTGTGTCTGCCAGACTTCCGGGATAATGAGCGGTTCATGTAACGGGCTGCGGGACAGGACATGACGTCCGGTCAGTAAGGCCAGTTGCGCGGAGGTGTCCCACCAGGCAAGTATCGTGGCATCTGCTGCGGCATGTTTCTCAATAGCCGCCGCCAGTGCACTCAATTCAGCTGGTTTGCGATCAAGTATTAATAGCGGTTCGCTGGTGAGATTCTGCCAGTCAAGCAACACCGGGGGATGTTTCGCACGCCGTCCAAAATAGGCGTAGGCAACGACCTGGTCTACCTCCGGTACACGCACTTCGTATTGATCAATGGTCAGGTCAGGCCATGCGCTCAGTTCCAGTTGCGGAAATTTGCTGCTATCTCCCGTCTCCAGCAATTGATACTGATATGGGGCCGTTCCAGGAGTGAACCATAGCCAGGAAAACCAGGCGAGTAAAATAAATCCTCCCGTTACCAGCAGGATGCCGAGTAACGGGAGGATCTTGTCCAGCCAGCCCGCTCGCGCGCGCTGGCCAGTCGTCAGTGGCTCGCTCAAGCCTGTTTCTGCTTGCGGCTGCGCCAGCCAAGCAAGGCCAGTGTGCCCGCGAGCAGCATGCCACCACCCAGTCCACCCAGGGAGATTTTGTCCTCAGGGGTCGTGATGTCCAGCAGGCTGGTTTTCTTGCTCTCCAGTTTGTTCACCCGTTCCTGCAGAGCAGCCATTTCCTGCATTTTGGTGTGTTCATCCTGAATTTCAACATAGGCACGGTTGATCGGACCCCAACCTTCGGTATAGGTCCAGCCACCCGGGTTGGTATGCGCCAGACCAACGTGCATTTTTGCCAGGTCGTTTTCAGCCATTTCCAGTACTTTCAGTTCGATCGAGGCCGGGTTGTTGCCTTTCGACCAGAAGAGCTGGGTGAAAATATGGAAACCAGGTTTCTCTGGCTCCGGAGGAGCAGGACGATTGGTTTTCTGTCCCGTCAGGTTGCCTGCCTTGTACAGCTTTTCAACCAGTTCATGGGCTTCCTGATATTTGGCCAATCCTTCCAGTGTGCCTTTGTCCATCAGTTCCAGGTAGGAGCGGGCAAAACGTTCGGAGTGACACTGGGTGCAGGTGACAACCCAGGAGTCAAGCCGTGCTTCTGACCAGTCGCTGGTGATGTTTTCTGCAATGCCCGGAACAAATGGGTAGTTCGCCCAACGAATCTTGCGTGTGATGTTGTGGGTGTATTCGCCTTCATACTCGAAATGGCAACCCGCACAGGTCGGTGCATTTTGTCCACCAACAGCGTAGGCATCTTTCAGCGGTGCTTCCCAGTTCCATTTATCGCCCAGCATGGCAACCATCTTGCCGTGCTTGGACATGGAATAGGTTTCCCAGTTGTTGTGGTCTACTCCGCTGTGGCAGGTGGCGCACGCTTCCGGTTTGCGCGATTCGGCTGCAGAAAATTCGTGACGTGTATGGCAGGAGTCACATTTGTTCTGGTTGGTATGGCACATGGTGCAGCCTTCCGCAACTTCTCTTTGCGGCATCGCGGCCCAGACGGTGGTCTCAACGTTGGCGCTGTAGTCAAGCGCATGGGATGGACGTCCGTCCGGCCATTGTCCATTCGGCCAGATCATGGTGTCACGCTCGGATTCACGTTCGGCAAATTCACGCAGGTGGCAGGCACCACAAACATCTGCTGTCGGCATGATCAGGTCTTTGCTGTGATCAATCTTTTGCTTCGAGTCCGCATTGATCGATACGTGACAGTCTATACAGCCAACTTCTTTCAAAGGTTCTTTCTCGCCTAACTTACCCATCGAACGCAGATTGGCTTCGACTTCTTCTAACTTGGCTTTCTTGTAGTAGGTCGGATCACTCGGCTGCAGTTTGCGAACCTTGTCCAGGTTCGCATGGGTGCTGCGCTTCCACGCCTGTACCCATACCGGCGACTCATCTGTGTGGCATTCTACACATTCCTTCCGGCTCGCCTTGTCGCGCATTGAGGTCGGTGGCTTGTAAAACGTGGCCGGATCCAGGTACATGCTGTACGGTATCGGCTCCCAGTATTCCCCCATCGTGCCCTTACCCGCCCCTTGCGCCGGATCCTTGTAACGCTTCACCAACGCTTCGTGCGTCTCTTTCGGCGTCGCCTTGCTACGATCCAGACCCAACGCTTCATACGTTACATCCGGCACCGTCGATATGTTCGCCTGTACCCCACCAGCCAGCGCTAATCCACAAGCTAGCAGTACTCCCTTCAGCCAAAATCCGGCATGCATGTCTCTCTCCTTATTTATTGTTAAACATTACTATTTTGTTTGGCCAATAAAAAACATATCAACCTATAAGCACCACATACATCACTAAATGCATAATTTAAAAGCTATTGACTGATAATCTACTCCAAAACTAATCTGCAATAAAACTACTGCTTCCATGCAAATAGTGTCAGGCAATTTGCCACAGTTACTCTTCACGTTATTCTATTCGATAACTTTTTCTTTAAAACTATTGTTGTCTTCAAAAATATTAGTAACTGTAGATTTTTGCATCTTACGCATGGTATGAAAGGATAATCCAGTTCCTGCCGGAATTAGCCTACCAACAATCACATTTTCCTTGAGGCCGCGCAAGTCGTCTCTTTTACCCATAATGGCAGCTTCGGTCAGAACGCGGGTAGTTTCCTGGAATGAAGCCGCAGAAATAAATGAATCAGTAGAAAGTGATGCCTTGGTAATTCCTAATAAAACATATTCGTAAGTAGCAGGTTGCTTATCTTGCGTCAGAAGTTTCTCATTTTCAGTCAGAACCTCAGCTCGCTCAACCTGTTCACCCTGAATAAAATCAGAATCGCCAGTATTTGTAATCAACACACGACGAAGCATTTGACGAACAATTACCTCAATATGCTTGTCATTGATTCGCACACCTTGTAGGCGATAAACATCCTGAACCTCATCACTAATATAGCGTGCTAAGGCCTCGATACCTTGCAAACGCAGAATATCCCGTGGATCAACAGGTCCATCGACAATCGGCTCTCCCTTGTTGACGATTTGACCATCGTGCGCAGTAACATGCTTGTCTTTTGATATCAGGTACTCATGTGCAATACCATCAAGATCCGTAATAACCAGACGCTGTTTTCCCTTAGTATCTTTACCAAAAGTTACCGTACCCGTTGCTTCTGCCAATAATCCAGCATCTTTCGGAACCCTGGCTTCAAATAACTCTGCCACCCTCGGCAACCCACCGGTAATATCACGAGTTTTCGAGGTTTCCTGGGGAATATGAGCTAACACTTCACCAATTTCTACCTGCTGACCATCTTTCACAGTGATGATCGCACCAACCTGGAAAGTAATACCGACAGGTTGGTCGCCTCCGGCAATAATGATTTCCTGGTCATTCCCATCAAGGAATTTAACCATCGGCCGCAGCCCTTTCGCTTGCGTAACTCCACGACGTTTGGAATCTATTACGACCAAAGTCGCCAAACCTGTTATCTCGTCAACCTGTTTAACAACAGTCGTACCTTCTTCCACATTCTCGAAACGTACTTTTCCAGAATATTCCGCGATTATTGGACGCGTATGCGGCTCCCATGACGAGAGGATCTGGCCAGCCTTGATTGCTTCATTATCAGAAACCAGCAATTTTGCACCATAAGGTATTTTATGTCTCTCGCGCTCACGTTTACTTTCGTCTTGTATTACCACCTCCCCACTACGAGAAATGACAATCAGCTCGTTCTGGGCATTCTTGACGTAACGAATGTTTTGTGAGTAACAAACGATACCGTTGGACTTGCTCTCAACCTGGCTAATCGCTATAGCTCTCGAAGCAGCGCCACCGATATGGAATGTTCTCATTGTCAGCTGAGTTCCTGGCTCTCCAATGGACTGAGCTGCAATGACACCTATTGCTTCACCGACATTAACCAGCGTCCCTCGCCCCAGGTCACGGCCATAGCATTTCGCACAGAGCCCATACTTAATTTTACAAGTGAGAGACGTACGTACTTTTACTTCATCTATTCCATACTCATCGATTTTATCGACGGCATCTTCATCCAGCATTACACCGGCAGCATGTATTGTCTTCCCTGAAGACAAATCAACCACATCGTTTGCTGCAACTCGCCCCAAAATACGTTCACGTAATGGCTCTATTACATCTCCTCCCTCGACCAAGGCTTTCATCACTACGCCATCATCTGTTCCGCAATCTTCTTCGGTAATGACGAGATCTTGTGTCACGTCCACCAGACGACGAGTCAGATAACCAGAATTGGCTGTCTTAAGTGCCGTATCCGCCAAACCTTTTCGAGCACCATGAGTCGAAATAAAGTATTGAAGAATATTCAGTCCTTCTCGGAAATTTGCAGTAATTGGCGTCTCAATAATAGACCCATCCGGTTTAGCCATCAGACCGCGCATACCGGACAATTGACGGATCTGGGCAGCCGAACCCCTGGCGCCAGAATCCGCCATCATATAAATAGAGTTGAATGATTCTTGAGTTACCACATTGCCATTCTCATCAGTTCTGGCTTGACCAGTTTCATGATCGATGACAGGCTCAATACTAAGCTGCTCCATCATCGCTTTTGCTACCTGATCACCCGCACGTCCCCAGATATCCACAACCTTGTTATAGCGCTCCCCTTGTGTTACGAGCCCGGAAGCGTATTGCATCGCGATCTCATTCACTTCTTTTTCAGCTTCATGGATGATGTCATCTTTCTGTTCAGGAGCAAGCAGATCATCCAAACAAATAGAAATACCTGCACGCGTGGCAAACGAGAAACCGGAATACATGAGTTTGTCAGCAAATATAACCGTTTCCCTCAATCCACACAAACGGAAACTTGAATTTATTAATTTTGAAATCTCTTTCTTTTTCAATGCTTTGTTAACAAGCTCAAAAGGCAACCCCATCGGCAAGATTTCGGATATTAATGCCCTGCCAACGGTGGTCTCCTGTCTGATAAAGGATTCAACTTTTTGCCTTCCTTCTGATAAAGATATTCTATCTGCCGGAATTCTAACGGTAATTTTGGCATTTAATTCCACGACATGATTTTCATAAGCGCGCAGAACCTCTGAGATATCAGCAAAAATCATTCCTTCTCCACGCGCGCCAATTTTTTCGCGTGTCATATAATATAGCCCCAGCACAATATCCTGCGAGGGCACAATAATGGGTTCTCCATTAGCAGGCGACAAAATATTATTTGTTGACAGCATCAACGTGCGACATTCCATTTGTGCCTCAAGCGATAAAGGCACATGCACAGCCATCTGATCACCATCAAAGTCAGCATTGAATGCCGCACACACCAACGGATGTAATTGAATGGCTTTTCCTTCCACCAACACGGGTTCGAAAGCCTGAATACCCAGTCGATGTAGTGTAGGAGCACGATTCAACATAACTGGATGTTCACGAATAACGTCTTCCAGGATATCCCACACTACTGCCGTTTCATTCTCAACTTCCCGTTTGGCCGCCTTAATTGTGCCAGCAATCCCCATCGTTTCCAGTTTATTAAAAACGAAAGGCTTGAATAACTCCAGCGCCATTTTTTTGGGCAGACCACACTGATGTAGTTTTAATTGCGGACCAACAACAATCACTGAACGACCCGAATAATCCACACGTTTACCCAACAGATTTTGTCGGAAGCGTCCACCTTTGCCCTTTATCATATCTGCGAGAGACTTCAACGGACGTTTATTAGCGCCTGTCATCGCCTTACCGCGACGACCATTATCAAGTAGCGAGTCTACTGATTCTTGCAGCATCCTCTTTTCATTTCGCACAATAATTTCAGGGGCACGCAACTCCAGTAGCCTTTTTAGCCGATTGTTTCGATTAATTACACGACGATACAAATCATTAAGATCCGAGGTTGCAAAGCGGCCACCATCCAGTGGTACCAATGGCCTGAGTTCTGGTGGCAATACGGGAAGAACCTTCAGAACCATCCACTCCGGCTTGATACCCGATTTGTGGAATGCCTCCATAACCTTGAGGCGTTTCCCCATTTTTTTTAGTTTTGTTTCAGAACCAGTAGACTGAATGTCTCGACGCAAGGTAGTGATCTCATTCTCGATATCCAGATTACTTAATAGCGCCTGCACACCTTCAGCACCCATAGCAGCGCTGAAATCATCACCAAACTCCTCCGTTTTATTCAGATAGTCCTCGTCTGTCAGGAGCTGACCACGGGTTAACGGCGTCATGCCGGGATCGGTCACAACATAGGCTTCAAAATAAAGCACTCGCTCAATATCTCTCAGAGTCATATCGAGAATCAGACCCAGACGAGATGGCAGTGACTTAAGAAACCATATATGAGCAACTGGCGAAGCAAGTTCAATATGGCCCATTCGTTCGCGTCGCACCTTGGATAAGGTGACTTCAACGCCACACTTCTCACAAATTACACCACGATGTTTTAGTCGTTTATATTTACCGCACAAACATTCATAGTCTTTAACCGGTCCAAAAATTTTGGCACAAAATAATCCGTCTCTTTCTGGTTTAAAAGTTCGATAATTAATCGTTTCCGGTTTTTTGACCTCACCGTACGACCACGAACGGATTTTCTCCGGCGAGGTCAGAGAAACTTTTATCGAATCAAACTCTTCTTTTTGTGTTACCTGTTTAAATAGATCAAGTAGTGCTTTCACGTATCGCTCCTGTGAATCGATTGGCAAATAGGGCAATGAGTATTAAATAAACTGCATGGCAGCCAGTTAGTCCGAACAGCTTAATTTTGCACCAAATCAATATCCAATCCGAGAGACCTGATTTCTTTGACCAACACATTAAAGGATTCCGGCATTCCCGCATCAATCTTATGATCACCTTTCACAATGCTCTCGTAAACCTTGGTGCGCCCATTAACATCATCTGATTTCACGGTCAACATTTCCTGTAGTGTGTAAGCTGCACCATAGGCTTCCAGCGCCCATACCTCCATTTCACCGAATCTCTGCCCACCGAATTGGGCTTTACCTCCTAGCGGCTGTTGGGTAACCAAGCTGTAAGGACCAGTTGATCGGGCATGCATCTTGTCATCAATCAAATGATGTAATTTTAGAACATGCATGTAACCAACAGTTACGGGACGATCGAACGGTTCGCCCGTTCTGCCGTCATATAGCGTCGTCTGTCCTGACTCCGGCAATCCGGCCAGTATTAACATCTGTTTAATTTCCGATTCATGTGCACCATCAAACACCGGAGTGGCAAACGGCACACCTTCAGATAGATTTTCGGCAAGCTCCATAATTTCCTTGTCACCAAGAATAGAAAGGTTTTCTTGTTTACCACTACCGTTGTAGATTTTTTCAAGTAAATCCCTAATTTCCGCTACGGAGCGTTGTCTCTGAAGTAATTCATTAATTTTCTTACCCAACTGTTTTGCTGCCCATCCCAGATGAACCTCAAGTACCTGTCCAATATTCATCCTCGAGGGAACACCAAGTGGGTTCAGGACGATATCTACTGGTGTACCGTCAGCCATGTATGGCATATCCTCAACAGGTGCGATTTTTGAAATCACGCCCTTGTTTCCATGCCGACCGGCCATTTTGTCTCCAGCTTGTAATCTTCTTTTGATGGCAACATAAACCTTGACCATTTTTTGCACACCCGGGGGAAGTTCATCACCCTGAGTAAATTTCTTCTGCTTTTCGTCATAGGTCAGATCAAACAATTTTCGCTGTTGTGCCAAACCATCCTTGATTTGTTCCATTTGAAGACTGGCATCTTCATCCACCAAACGGATATCAAACCAATGGTGGCGATCCACACTATCGAGATAATCTTTCGAGATTACAGTTCCTTTGGCTAATTTTTTGGGGCCACCACTAGCAACTTTTCCACCCAACAGTCGCTCAACACGTTCAAAGGCATCTGCTTCGACAATCCTCATCTGATCACCCAGATCCTTCTTGAATCGCTTTAATTCATCTTCAATTATCTGAGTTGATCGTTTATCCCTTTCAACTCCTTCACGCGTAAAAACCTGTACGTCAATAACAGTTCCAGACATACCCGCCGGCACATGCAACGAAGTATCTTTAACATCCGATGCTTTTTCTCCAAAGATTGCTCGGAGCAGTTTTTCCTCTGGAGTTAATTGTGTTTCGCTTTTGGGCGTTACTTTTCCCACTAGTACGTCCCCTGCGGCAACTTCTGCGCCAATGTAAACAATGCCCGACTCATCGAGTCGTGAACGCTGACGTTCCGATAAATTTGGAATATCAGCCGTAATCTCTTCCGTACCTAACTTGGTATCACGACTTACCGCTGTTAACTCTTCAATATGAATTGATGTAAAACGATCCTCAGAAACCACCCGCTCTGATATCAGAATAGAGTCTTCGTAGTTATAGCCATTCCAGGGCATAAAAGCGATCAGCATATTTTGCCCCAACGCCAACTCACCCAAATCGGTAGAAGCTCCGTCAGCAATGACATCATCGCGTTCCAACCTATCTCCCACTTTAACCAGCGGCCGCTGGTTAATATTGGTATTCTGATTGGAGCGCGTGTACTTGATCAGGTTATAAATATCCACGCCAACTTCGCCCATACGCGCTTCTGCATCGTGCACACGGATTACGATGCGGCTCGCATCGACATAATCAACCACTCCGCCTCTTCTGGCTTTCACTGCTGTTCCAGAGTGCACGGCAACCACACGCTCAATCCCCGTGCCAACTAGCGACTTCTCTGCACGCAAACAAGGTACGGCCTGACGTTGCATATTGGATCCCATCAACGCACGGTTGGCATCATCATGCTCCAGAAAAGGAATCAGGGAAGCTGCGACAGAAACAATCTGTGCTGGCGCAATATCAACATATTCAATTTGCTCCCTTGGTGAGAGCGTAAATTCATTCTTATGACGACATGATACAACTTCGTCTTTGAATGACCCATCCTGATCCAGATTTGCGTTCGCCTGTGCAATGACATAATTACTTTCTTCAATAGCTGAAAGATAAACCACGTCATTTGCAACCTTGCCTGCCTTGACCAACCGGTAAGGTGTTTCGATAAATCCATACTCATTGGTGCGAGCGTATAAAGCCAACGAGTTAATCAGGCCAATATTCGGTCCTTCCGGGGTTTCAATTGGGCAAACTCGACCATAGTGCGTTGGATGCACATCCCTCACCTCAAACCCAGCTCTTTCTCTGGTCAATCCACCTGGTCCAAGGGCTGATATACGTCTTTTATGTGTAATTTCAGACAGCGGATTTGTCTGATCCATAAATTGCGATAATTGACTCGACCCAAAAAATTCTCTTATTGCCGATGAAACCGGTTTCGCATTAATAAAATCGTGTGGCATAAGATTTTCCGACTCCGCCTGACTCAGACGCTCTCTCACGGCCTTTTCCACACGCGCCAATCCGGTCCTGAATTGATTTTCAACCAACTCACCAACTGAACGAACGCGGCGATTACCTAAATGATCGATATCATCAATTTCACCCACACCATTACGTAAAGCCACCAATATCCGGACGACTTCCAAAATATCTTCATTCGCCAGGGTGACGGAGCCTGTTAATTCTTCCCGACCAACTCGCCGATTAAATTTCATGCGTCCTACAACTGACAAGTCATACCGATCCGGCGAATAAAATAACCCGTTAAACAGGGCTGCAACTGCCTCTTCTGTTGGTGGCTCTCCTGGCCGCATCATCCGATAGATCGCAACCTGCGCTGATATCGCATCAATAGACTCATCGATTCGCAACGTTTGAGAAATATATGGACCTTGATTGAGATCGTTAACGAATAATGTATCAATTTCTTTCACGGAAGCCTGAAGAATATTCGCCAATAATATTTCATTAATTTCGCTATTGGCCAGTGCGACAACTTCACCGGTTTCCTTGTCCACAATATCTTTCGCCAGTATTTTTCCCAGCAAGAATTCTTCAGGAATACTAACGCTACTCATGCCAGATTGTTGCAACTCACGGACATGTTTGGCCGTTATTCTCTTGTCCTTCTGGACGATAACTTTGCCATCTGGTGCAACAATATCAAAACTTGCCAATTCGCCTCGGAGACGCTCAGGCAGCAAATCAAAAAATATTCCTTTTTTCGAAAAAGTAAAATGATCAAACTCAAAAAATTCAGCCAGAATTTGAGCTGACGAATACCCCATCGCTTTAAGTAAAGTAGTTACCGGCATTTTCCGGCGTCGATCGATTCGAAAATAAACATAGTCTTTCGGATCAAACTCAAAATCTAACCAAGAACCACGATACGGAATAATACGAGCAGAAAATAGCAATTTACCAGATGAGTGCGTTTTTCCTCTATCGTGCTCAAAGAAAACACCAGGTGACCGGTGAAGCTGCGACACAATAACCCGCTCAGTGCCATTGATAACGAAAGAACCAGTTTCAGTCATCAGGGGAATTTCCCCCATATAAACTTCTTGCTCCTTTACTTCCTTCACTGTTGGTTTAGAAGCTTCTTTATCGAAAATGGTCAATCTAACTCTTGCACGCAAAGCAGACGCGTAGGTCAGCCCTCTTTGCTGACATTCTTTAACATCAAACCCCGGCGTACCAAGCGAATAATGAATAAAATCCAAACGCGCATTGTTGGAGTGGCTCTCTATTGGAAAAACCGCATGAAATGCAGCCTGAAGACCTTGTAGCTTTCGCTCGATGGGGGAAATTTTTTCTTGCAAGAATTCAGAATAGGACTCTATCTGCGTAGCAAGAAGAAACGGGAATGATAATATACTGGGACGTTTAGCAAAGCTTTTACGAATACGTTTTTTCTCAGCAAACGAATAACTCATTGAATTCTCTCCACGCATTATGCTGCTAATAGGCAACTTCAGAAATATAGTTTGAGGCTTGCTATGTTAATCAGGAATCAACTGATTGCACGTTCAATAGCAAAAACGTTAAAGTATTAGTAAGAGGAATCATCGCTTACCACAAAATGTTAGATGATTTAACAGCGACATTAGCTTGATGAGCCACAAATTTACAAATCAAGAGAATAAGAAACTATTGATACCAAAAGACGCAGTAAATTTCAGCTTCATGGTAACGATATTGCCTAATGTATATCCGGAATATATTAGTTAATGTGCTTCGACCACAAAGTAAACAGGGCTGGTGACACGCTATAAGCGTGTGCGCCAGCCCGATCAAGGCCATGATTGCTAGTTATTTGATCTCGCAACCAGCACCTGCCTCGATAAGTTGTTTCTTGAGCGCTTCTGCATCTTCTTTGGAAATGCCTTCTTTTACAGGTTTAGGAGCGCCATCCACCAGATCTTTAGCTTCTTTCAAACCCAATCCAGTTGCTGCTCTAACAACCTTAATGACATTAACCTTACTTTCACCAGCGCTAGTAAGAATGACTGAAAATTCCGTCTGCTCTTCAGCGACTTCTCCACCAGCTGCTGGAGCTGCCGCAACTGCAACGGTTGCAGCTGCTGCCGAAACCCCAAACTTTTCTTCCATTTCCTTGATTAACTCAGATAACTCCAATACCGTCATATTAGCAATTGATTCTAGAATTTCTTGTTTGGCTATAGCCATGAGTTTCTCCTGATTAAAATTGATTACAGTTAAAATAGGTAATAGTTACTATGCGAAAGCAGGCATTCAAAATCTCTTATTTCTGATCTCGAACTGCCGCAAGTCCACGAACGAATCTGGTGGGGATTTCATTGAGAGTTCTAACAAACTGTGCTACAGGCGCCTGCATGGTGCCAAGCAGCTTGGCCAGTAACACATCTCTGCTTGGCAAGGTCGCCAGAATAGCCACATCCTTAGTAGACATAACCATACCAGCCATCGCACCCGCTTTGATAACAAAACCCTCATTGGTTTTAGAAAATTCGTGCAGTACTTTGGCGGCTACAACCGGATCACTTCCAATACCATAAACTAATGGCCCAACCATATGATCAGCCAACCCCGAGAAAGGTGTGTTAGCCACCGCGCGCCTGACCAGGGTATTTTTAACGACACGAAAATAAATACCAGCTTCCCGTGTTTTAGCGCGTAGAAGTGTAAATTTACTGACACCTAAACCACGATATTCAGCTATAAAAACAGCCTGTGCCTTAGTTATTTCCTCACTTACTTCTGCTACGATCGCTTTTTTATCATCCAGATTAAGACTCAAAATAAATTCTCCATAGAATACAGCCAAAAGCGCATCGCCAATTTATTTAACGATTGACCTTTAGCACTGCTAAAACAGCGCACTTTCATCAGGAGGAAGGTTTTCTACATCCTGTTTGGGCACACCATCTACGTTGGGTAATACCAAGAACTTAAGCCCTAATAAAGAACTTAAATACCAGGAAAAATATAATTAAGTTTTAGCCCACGTGTCGCATCGAAATCATACTATCGATACTTGCGTAAGCCAAACCCCAACGGTCTTTGACAACCTGTTGACAGCCTCCTGTCAACAGCCCAAAGTTCGATAAATTAACTAGAGCAAACCAGCATGATCAACCTTAATCCCAGCGCCCATCGTACTGGAAATTGCTATTTTTCGCAGATAAACTCCTTTGGAAGTTGCAGGTTTTGATTTATTGAGAGCATTGATCAGTGCCATAATATTTTTCAACAACGCGTCCACCTCGAATGAAGCCCGACCTATTGTGCAGTGAACTATACCGGCTTTATCCGCCCTGAACTGTACCTGCCCTGCTTTCGCGTTTCTAACTGCATTAGCCACATCCGGCGTAACTGTACCTACTTTTGGATTTGGCATCAAACCACGCGGACCGAGTATCTGACCTAGCTGCCCCACAATTCTCATTGCATCGGGACTGGCTATCGCCAGATCAAAATTGATTTCACCCGCTTTTATTTTGTCCGCCAAATCTTCAAAACCAACAATATCAGCACCAGCCTGCTCTGCTTCCTTAGCTTTTTCTCCCTGAGCAAATACCGCAACACGTACTGTTTTCCCTGTTCCAGATGGCATTACTACCGAGCCACGCACTACCTGATCCGACTTTCTCACATCGATACCGAGCGATATAGCAACATCAACTGACTCATTAAATTTCGCTGTCGCCGTCTCTTTGACAACGGCTAAAGCTTCTTCTGGGGAATAAAGCTTGGACTTGTCAATTTTATAAAGAGCAGCCTGGTATCTTTTAGAAGATTTTTTCATCTTATTGCCCCTCCACCTCAATACCCATGCTTCTGGCACTACCAGCTATGGTTCTCACCGCAGCATCAATATCGGCGGCTGTTAGATCAGGAGTTTTTATTTTAGCAATCTCTTCTGCTTGCTCACGTGTCAGCCTGCCGACCTTATCTGTGTGAGGCCGCGGACTTCCCTTGCTTACACCCGCTAATTTTTTAATTAGCACGGCAGCAGGCGTAGTTTTCATAACAAAAGTAAAACTTTTGTCCGCATAGGCAGTAATCACCACTGGAACGGGCAAACCAAGCTCCATCTTCTGAGTGGCAGCGTTAAATGCCTTACAAAATTCCATAATATTCAATTGCCGCTGCCCTAACGCCGGTCCAATTGGTGGACTAGGGTTTGCTTTTCCTGCTGGTATCTGCAACTTGATGTAGCCTATAATTTTCTTAGCCAAACTATTCTCCCGAGTGGGTTAGACGAGCAACAAACACTCTCCCCTTAAAATATGAATCCGTCCAATCTTTTCCGATATCATTAACGTGACAATCCAAAGCTACTGTCATACATTGATAAACTGCCAATACACCTGATCAACCTTGAACGGGACTAAAACCAAACCATTACACTTTTTCAACCTGACCAAAATCTAATTCAATTGGCGTCGGCCTTCCAAAAATTGAAACTGATACATGTAATTTATTTTTATCGTAATTAACCTCTTCAACACTACCTTGAAAATCAGTAAAAGGCCCATCTTTAACCCGAACAAGCTCCCCTGCCTGAAATAGAATTTTAGGCTTGGGTTTTTCTACGCCTTCCTTAACTTGATTTAAAATAGCATCAATTTCCCGCTTACTAATCGGAACCGGCTGTGTCGTTGCCCCTCCCACAAAACCAGTTATTTTTGGCGTTCCCTTAACCAAATGCCAGGTTTCATCGGTCAATTCCATCTCAATCAAAATATATCCCGGGAAAAATTTCCGCTCACTAATATTTTTTTGGCCACCCTTAATTTCTATAACCTCTTCTACCGGAACAAGTATGTCTCCAAACTGATTTTCTAATTTTTGCTGTTTAATGCGCTCCTCTAAGGCCCGCTTAACACTCTTCTCAAATCCAGAGTAGGCATGGATAGCGTACCATTTTTTATTCATTTATCACCTGGCACACAGTCAATCCTCCTGATTCATTACCAACTTCACAATTGACATGAGCCCCGCATCTACCAACCATAAAAAAACTGCCATTGCCATAACAAATGCAAATACTGTACCCGCTGTCTGCAACGTTTCTTTTCGATTTGGCCATACTACTTTTTTAGTCTCATCAATCGAGTCCCGAGCAAATACTAAAAATTGCCTGCCTGGTGACGTAAATGATGCCAAGGCAACTCCCAGTATCAACCCGAGCAATACCGAAACGACCCGTATCACCATCGCACTTTCACTCAAGAAGTAATAGCCGAGAATACCTGCCGCACCCAACATTAATGCTAAAACCAGTTTAACCTTATCCACTTATAACCTATTTAAATTAAGACAGAATATTTATACTTTCTAGTGCGCTATACCTGGTTAATAAATTGAAATATAAACAATGTCTTGCTGTGTGTTAGCATTGATTTCACCTGGAAATTCTGCTGGCAGGCCAGGAGGGCATCGAACCCCCAACCTTCGGTTTTGGAGACCGACGCTCTGCCAATTGAGCTACTGGCCTGTATTAGTCACTACCAACCAAATTAATTATCTCTATTACTACTCCAGTACTTTTGCAACCACACCCGCTCCCACGGTGCGCCCACCTTCACGGATGGCGAATCTCAATCCCTCATCCATTGCAATAGGGGCGATAAGATTTACAGTAACTGAAACATTGTCACCCGGCATAACCATTTCTGTACCCGCTGGCAGCTCTATCGATCCGGTCACATCCGTTGTCCGAAAGTAAAACTGTGGGCGATAACCCGCAAAAAATGGTGTATGCCGACCGCCCTCTTCCTTGCTCAACACATAGATCTCTGCCGTAAACTTGGTATGCGGCAGAATACTACCCGGCTTAGCCAGCACTTGTCCACGCTCAACCTCTTCTCGCTTAGTACCTCGCAATAGTACGCCCACATTATCTCCGGCCTGCCCTTGATCAAGCAGCTTACGAAACATTTCAACACCCGTACAAACCGTTTTAATGGTTGGCCGCAAACCAACAATCTCAAGCTCTTCCCCAACCTTGATAACGCCACGCTCTACGCGCCCCGTCACCACCGTACCTCGACCAGAGATAGAAAACACATCCTCTACCGGCATAATGAACGCACCATCAATTGCACGCTCTGGCTCAGGTATGTAGGTATCCAGCGCCTCCGCCAGTTTAAATATTGAAGGCTGCCCAATCTCACTTTGATCCCCTTCCAGCGCTTTTAGCGCCGATCCAGTTATAATCGGTGTGTCATCGCCAGGAAAATCATACTTTGAAAGTAGCTCACGTATCTCCATTTCCACCAGCTCCAACAATTCGGCATCGTCCACCATATCCGCTTTATTCATGTAGACAATGATGTAAGGAACCCCAACCTGGCGCGCCAGCAAGATATGTTCACGCGTCTGCGGCATCGGTCCGTCTGCTGCCGATACCACTAGAATCGCTCCATCCATCTGCGCTGCACCAGTAATCATGTTCTTTACATAATCAGCATGCCCAGGACAATCAACGTGCGCATAGTGACGATTACCCGTCTCGTATTCTACGTGAGAGGTGTTAATCGTAATGCCGCGCGCACGCTCCTCCGGCGCAGAATCAATCTGGTCATAGGATTTCATCTCCCCACCATACTTGCTCGTCAACACCGTCGTGATCGCAGCCGTCAGTGTGGTCTTACCATGATCCACGTGCCCTATTGTTCCAACATTCACATGTGGTTTACTTCGCTCAAATTTACTCTTAGCCATGTTTTACCCTTCTCATTTTAACGCCACATCAACCGACATCGGCATTCCAAGCTTGCCAACCAGATCAGACTACGCGCACTACGTGCACATAGCCATTACAAAAAACAAAAACGTGGTGCCCATGGCCAGGATTGAACTGGCGGCCTCTCCCTTACCAAGGGAGTGCTCTACCACTGAGCTACATGGGCAAACGACTCCAATATTTACATCCTTCTCTTCTAGTGGAGCGGGTGAAGGGAATCGAACCCTCGTCGTAAGCTTGGAAGGCTTCTGCTCTACCATTGAGCTACACCCGCTCATAACTTTCTTTGTGATTAAGCCACTATTTCAGCCTGCTCACCAATTCAACTCCAACTGAATATTACCCAACAGACATAGGTACAACGTATATGGTGGAGGGGGAAGGATTCGAACCTTCGAAGGCAGAGCCGTCAGATTTACAGTCTGATCCCTTTGACCGCTCGGGAACCCCTCCAAAATAATCGAGGATTATCTATGTTTTACTAATCCAAGTCAATGACAAGTCTCTTCCTGAATCAAGACAATCGCGCCTAAAAGCATTTGAAATATAGAATTTAAATAAGGCAGCGATACTATCATTCTGATTTTACATGACAACAAAGCTAATATCTTTAATTATCCATCACTTTTCGAGCATCAAAGATGCTTCGAGTAAATAGATAAAAGAAGCATCAGCTGTAAAATATTTTCTTTATCAGCATCTGCGCTGCGATTTATGGTACAGATAATTGGGCTGCCATTGATACCAAACAGCTCAGCGTTTATTTTCTCCATTGAGCCCCTAATCCGATCAACATCACCGAAGACAAAGTGATTTCAATAAATGGCAAGCAAGTGTTTGAAACGCAGCACCGACAAGTTCTAAAAAAAACCGCCATCCGCCTTGATTAGCCATGAGAGTGCGTATAGCCGCATTAAAACTCGCTCAATTCAAACAATAACCGATACAGCCCGATTCCAAAAACAATATGACTGGAAAAGCTTACAAAGCATTATTACCGTTACCACCAGAAGACGAACCAATAACAAAGTGACCGAGGAAATACGTTATTCTATCAAACGTCTCAATGCGAATGCTCCAAAACGATTGGTGCGTGTGATGCGGACGCATTGAGCCACAGAGCCTCGCTGACAACTCGTATTTGTCGAGTCCAACAAAACCTTAACTCTCCGGGATAGCTTACGGAAACACACTCAACTCAACGATTTTATAAAAGCAGCTGGATTAACAAGGCTATGTCATCGTTAGTTAGTGGTTGTCATGTAACCCAATAAATTTAAAGAAAAATATCAATTATTGGTTTTTTGGCTAATGACTTGTTTATAAATGATAAATAGTGTTTATTTGCAGTGACCAACAATTAACGATGACATAGCCATTAACAAATAATTAGCTTGATTTATGATACGTTAGAACATATCATAAATAATCAGATATTCTGGAATTCACTTTTATGTCCGCAGCAAATGAATTGAATAAGCCCCTAAAAAGATTACCAGTCACCATTCTTTCAGGATTTCTGGGTGCAGGGAAAACGACTGTGCTGAATCATATTCTCAATAATCGGCAAGGACAGCAAATTGCAGTTATTGTAAATGACATGAGCGAAATCAATATTGACGCATCCATTATTGAAAAAGAGGTTTCATTCAACCGCTCCAAAGAGAAACTGATTGAGATGAGCAACGGCTGCATTTGCTGCACCTTGCGCGAAGATTTACTGATTGAAGTGCGTAAATTGGCCATCGAGCAGAGATTCGATTATCTGGTCATTGAATCCACAGGAATATCTGAACCATTGCCGATCGCGGAAACATTTACATTGGCTGATGACGACGGGGCCAGTCTATCGGATATTGCGCGATTAGATACCATGGTAACGGTGGTTGATGCAGTCAATTTCACGAAAGATTTTGAAGAAGCAAGAATGCTTCAAGAGGTGGGAGAAAGCCTGGGAGAAGATGACGAGCGCAGTGTAGCTGACCTCCTGATTGATCAGGTGGAATTTAGCGATGTAATTTTGATCAACAAGATTGACTTAATCAGTTCGGCTGAGTTAACCCAATTACAAGGCATCTTACGTAGTTTGAATACTGAAGCTGAAATAATTGCTATTAAGAACGGGCGAGCTGAATTGTCTAAGCTTTTAAATACAGGTAAATTCAGTTTTGAGCATGCCCAACAAGCGCCTGGCTGGTTAAAAGAGATGCGCGGGGAACATATTCCTGAAACTGAAGAGTACGGCATCAGCAGTTTTGTGTATACAGCCAGAAAGCCATTCCATCCTCAGCGATTTTACGATTTTCTCCATCAACCTTGGCCGGGAGGCAAGCTACTCCGCTCAAAGGGATACTTCTGGTTAGCGACACGCCCGGATTATGCGGGCCAGTGGAATCAGGCTGGTGGTATTGCACACTATGGTTATGCTGGCATGTTCTGGAAAGCCGTGCCTAGAAATGAGTGGCCGAATGATGAAGGTTATTTCCAATCCATATTGGAAAAATGGGAAGAGCCCGATGGAGATCGGCGGCAAGAATTGGTTTTTATCGGTCAGAACCTAGATCAACAAGGCATATGTCAATGGCTGGATGAATGCTTGCTGAATAATACGGAGCTTGAGGCTGGCGAAAGCTATTGGCTTACTTTGAAAGATCCATTTCCTGCGTGGAGCAATCAATCAGATGATTAATTCAGCAAAAATTGACCAATCGCTAGCGCAACAAGCCCCAGGCTCAATAAAAAGCGTGTCAGGGCACGAGGCTAGAATATTGACACAGATCTACGATACGCAAGTTGACCTATGTATTCTCAAGCGCCAGATTGATGCTGAAGTAAAAGAATACGTCAGGCTCTTACAACAATCACACCGTGATTTTCGAATGACGAGAATCATTACTTTAGGGACTTTATCCGATACTTTACTGGAATCATTACCTCCGCACAAATGGCGTAATCGATTTATTGACGATATTCTAGTCTTGACTGATATGTTTTCCTGCCTGTTCGAACTTAAGGAACCTCTGAAAAACAAACATTCTGAACGGCAGTCACTCAAAAACTAGCCACTATTTTCAAATAGTGACGCTGATTTTTATGAAAACAGCTATTTCTCTCTGGAAACAAGTCCATTTACTGGCTTGTTTTCAAATTTCAGACGCAACAAGGCGTCGACGTTCATAGGCGTCACCACGGATGACGTTGGCAATGGCTGTCAGGAAGGTCAAACGGGCCGCATTTTTGGCCAGGCCGCGATAGCGATTTTTAGCATACCCAAAGCGGATTTTGATATCCCGAAACACGTGTTCGACTTTGGCGCGGCGTTTCGCCAGTTCGCGGGCGGCCCCGCGCAGTAGTTGAGCCGCGCCGGAATCGTCTTTCGTGAGCCTGGCCAGTTTGCCCGGACGCATCGTGATTACGCAGACTGGAGGGTTTTCTGCCGGCATCTCCGGGCGTTTATCCAGCCCCTGATATCCGGCATCGCCATGGACAAACTGTTCCTCGCCATGCAGCAGGGCGGCGGCTTCGGCAACGTCGCTGACATGCCCCGAGGTTACTTTGAGCGTATGCACCAACCCGGTTTCATGATCGACGCCGATATGAAACTTGCTGCCGAAAAACCATTGATTGCCCTTTTTGCTGGAATGCATTTCTGGATCACGCGACCGGCTTTTATTTTTGGTTGAAGTCGGTGCGGCAATCAGGCTGGCATCGACGATGGTGCCGGCTTTCAAGAACAACCCACGCTCACTCAGTGTTTGGTTGATGACCTGGAAGATTTGATCCATCAACCCGTGTTTTTCCAGTAAATGTCGAAATTGCAAAATGGTGCTTTCATCCGGCACGGCTTCCAGACGAATGCCGCAAAAACGGCGCAGTGATTCAATCTCATACAGCGCATCTTCCATGCCCGGATCGGAATAGTTGTAGATAATTTGCGCAACATGCGCGCGCAGCATCAATTCCAAGGCAAATGGTTTGCGGCCACGCCCATTGCCTGGCGCATAGTGTGGTTCAATAACATCAATCATAGCCTGCCAAGGCAATAATCCATCAAGTTGATCGAGAAACTTCTCGCGGCGCGTGACTTTGCCCTTATTGGCGTATTCGGCATCAGCAAAACTCATCTGTTGGTAAGGTTTCATGAATAGCTTCTCGAAAAAGTTTGATGCAGAATTATATCGGTGATCGGTTATTGATCAGAGGTTCCTTAAGCAAGTTGGCTTCAGGCTCTGCGTTTTAAACAAAAGCATGTGTCCACGCTTTCATACTGACAAGGTACCTTGTCGATTGATCACCACCTATACCGGCAAAGGAACGGAATGGCTGGACCGGCAAATTAATGATCCTTCAATACTTGATGTTTGTAATGATGAGTACTTATATCCCGATTCTATCCAAAAATTGGGTGAAGGCGATATTGCCCTGCTCAAAGGCGACAAGTGGCCAGAGAAAAATAGCTTAGGCGTTATTCATCGCTCACCCGCACTGAGCGATAATGAAATGCGATTACTATTGACGCTTGATTTTGCTCACTGAAGCTTATGAATCAGGGTGTCCTATATTTTGTGTAAATAGTGGTTAATAATGCTGAGGCACTCTTTCGTTGAATTGAATAGTAAACCTGTTTAAAGCGGGTTTCCAATCTTTAAGAGGCATAGACCATTTTTTGGCGATGTTGATGAGTGCCAAATAGAAAAGTTTGATAATAAACTCATCGTTGGGAAACGAACCCCGATTTTTGCTGACTTTGCGCAGACTCATATTGATTGATTCAATCGCGTTGGCTGTATAAATGATGCGCCGTATCTCAGGCAGATAGTCGAAAAAACGGAATGATACGCCGCCAGTTATTGCGCCAGGACAGAGCAATCGGTGGATAAGCACCGTTCCATTTATCTTCAAAAGCAGATAGCGCTTGTTCGGTCTCATACTAAAGCTCGTTTTTAACAGCAGAAAGTTTAATTATCAGCGGACATTTCTACTTTGGGTTAACAAGAATTGCCACTCTAATTGACGATAACCTGGTTCTCTGCTAATTTCCATCCTTACCGAAACGGGTGATTTGGTTCTCCATCACCCCGCTAACGTTGCTGTCCTTTCTATTTTTCCCTATCGTGGCTTTTGTAAGCCTGTCTTATTCAGAATGGATATGTCATTTCCGGGTTACCGGGTAAGCCTGCTGCTGTGGATATTGCTTTCACTGTGGATAAACGCGGCAGTAGCCAGCATGGCAGAAGTTTCGCCTGCTGCCGGGGCGTCAAACCAGGCCGAAATGCATATCGAGGGTCAAACTATTAGCCTCAGGTTGGAAATGGGTCAGAATGATTTCGACAAGCTCGCAGCGCTTGCCAAAAAACAACAGCAAGGGCTGGAGACATTATTGGCGGAAGTCATTCAGATCGAGGTGGGCGGAGAAAATATTAAACCTGTTGCCATCCGGTATCTGGGTAATCAGGCTGGGCGCTTGCTTGCACCAGATAGCGCGGAAATGACAGCAATGTGGACGGACAACTTCGCTGCCAGACCCGGGTTGACAGCATCAGGTTCTACTAAGCAGGTAACGCGGCCCGTGATGAGTCATGCGGTTGAAACGATATTTTCTATTCCTGGCGATAGCAACGATTCCCCTTTGAAGTTGATTCCACTGATAGACACGACTACCAATAACCCATCGCCGTTTGCAATTGGCCTGATTGTTTACCATGAGCAGATACCGGTCACCGAGCACCGTTTGTTGTCGCAAGCGGAAACACTGATGCTCAATAAACAGGATCCGTGGTTATCGCGCTTTGAGAATCCGGCTATGAATCGTATGCTGCAATCAGTGATAACTGGAATTTTGTATGTGGAACCAACCGAAATACGGCAGGAACTCATTATCCGATTAGGTGATTTACTGGCGTGGCTGGAGCTTTCAAAAACAAAAGAAGCAAAAATTATTACTGCTGCCATTGAAAATCAACGTGTTATGCCGCCTCATCGACAACATACACCAAAGGAACTGATTTCCGAATTATTGATGACACACAATGCGCTGTCCATCGAAGGCAAGCCGCAGCAAGTAATATTTGATCGGATCGAATACCTGACACCGGGACCACATGGTTTGGTGACAGCCAGTCAAGACGGACAGCTGGATATTCAGACCACCTTCATTGGCATCGTCTTCGCCTATACCATCCCCCACTATCCATCAGAGATCACGCTTCACTGGTCAATTTTTCCGCCTGGAGTCAAAATCATTCCCGTTACCACGTTTGATCTGACTGGGCAGTTTGATAGTTACGTCACGCCTGCAGATCCATCATTTAAATGGGAAGATATGATCGATGAGTATGATTTTCTCGAGAATCACGCCGCACTCAAGGAAGCGAGAAAAGCCTTGCTGGATAACGTGCAGGTACTCGCCAGGAACGATCAGCGCGTGACCGATAGTCTGATTGCCGGGTCGATTGCTGTCATGCTGGTATTGGGGTTTATTTTTCTGACTGGAAAACTGCGTAAAAAACAGATGTCGACCAATCTGGCCTGGGGAAGCGGAATAGCGCTGTTGCTGCTAGTGAGTATTCTTGTATTGCAAGAACAAGGATATGAATTCACTGGCGATATGCCAGAGGAAGAGCTGGATGAGATGCGCGCCAAACAGATCGTTACGCAATTACTGAAGAATATTTACCGCTCGTTTGATTTTCGCGCGGAGCACGATGCCTATGACAAACTGGCGAGCAGCGCCCATGGTAATCTGCTGGAAACCCTCTATCTACAGAATCGTCAGGCACAACTGCGAGCGCAAGCTGGTGGTACGCGTACCAAAGTGCAGCATGTCGAAGTAACGAATACACGGATTGACCGGGTGGAGCCCAATTCGATGGTCTATCATATTGATGCCCACTGGATAATCCAGGGTAGTGTGGCGCACTGGGGACATGTACATCAGCGCCAGAACCGCTATCAGGCGCGGCTGGCAATCGAACCGGCTGATGGGCTATGGAAACTTACACAATTTGATCTGATGGACGAGCAACGCGTCAATCAGCAAAGGGCGCTCCCATGATTCAGGTAGACGAGCTGGAGTTCTCCTATACCCAATCAGAATTTCAGCTTGTTATTCCCTCATTGTCGGTTGGGTCGGCAGAAAGCGTGGCGATTATTGGCCCAAGTGGCACAGGCAAATCCACTCTGCTCAAGCTGGTGTCCGGCATTCTCACAGCCACCAAGGGACGGGTTTTGTTTAATGGTGTTGATCTGGCAGCACTTGGAGATTCGAGACGGCGCGCACTCAGAAGCGAACAGATTGGTTTCATTTTTCAGAATTTTGAATTGCTGGACTACTTGAGCGCCTTCGATAACATACTGCATCCCTACCGGATCAGTCGTACATTGCAGCTTGATGCCGAAGTCAGGGAGCGTGCCCGCCAGCTTGCATACGATATGGGCGTCAATGAGCGATTACAGGCGTATCCATCACAATTATCACAAGGTGAAAAGCAACGGGTAGCGATCTGTCGCGCAGTATTATCATGCCCTAGACTTATTCTGGCCGATGAAGCAACCGGCAATCTTGATCCCGCCAACAAACAGCATATTCTTGACCTGATTTTCCACTATATCCAGCAATCTGGCGCCACCTTGCTTGCCGTCACGCACGATCATGATCTGTTGAACCGGTTTGACCGCGTCATTGATTTTCAGGCATTCATTCATGATCGATAGCTTTTATCTGGCCTGGCGTTATTTACGTTATCACCGGCTGCGAACCTTACTGCTGGTTGCCTCCCTTTCCCTGATCGGGTTTGTGCCTGCTGCACTGAATCAATTACTTGATGAGAGCCAGCGGCAATTGATGGCGCGCGCGGATTCAACACCACTTATCATTGGTGCGCGCGGCAGTCGCATGGATCTCGTCATGAACGCACTTTATTTTTCAAATGATTTTCCCACGCCGCTGGCCGCAGGGACAACCGGACGCGTGATGGATTCAGGACTGGCGGACGCCATTCCCCTGCACGTGCGCTTCAAAACACGGCTTGCGCCCATTGTCGGCACCACGCTCGATTATTTCGATTTTCGTGGACTGGCCATCCGTGATGGCCGCCAGCTCGGCATGTTAGGGGAATGCGTAGTTGGTGGTGCGCTCGCCGAAAAATACAATCTCAAACCGGGAGACCACCTGATTTCAGCCCCGCAAGATCTGTTTGACATGGCAGGCGTCTATCCGCTGCGTATGTCGGTGGTGGGGGTACTGGAAAAGAACGGTTCACCCGATGATGAGGTCACATTTGTGGATATCCAGACTGCATGGGTGATCGATGGACTCGGGCATGGGCATCAGGATATCGAGGCAATCAAGGATAACGCCCTGTTGCTTGAATCCAGGGATAACACCAGGCGAGCCAGTCAGAAACTCGATTACTACAATGAAATTACCGAACAGAATATTGATTCATTTCACTTTCATGGTGATCCGGATACGTTTCCGCTCACCGCCGTGATTGTGCTGCCGCATAACGAAAAATCGGCAGCATTATTGAAAGGACGTTATCTGACGGCGGACAATGCTCAGTTGATTGCCACTCCCGAAGTCATCCATGAGTTACTGGAAAATATTTTTCGCATCAAGCGGCTTATGGATGCGATTATCCTGGTGGTCGCCGTGGCGATGGGACTGTCGGTCATTCTTATTTTTTTACTGTCGCTCCGGCTGCGTGCTCGCGAAATCGAGACTGTATTCAACCTTGGCGGCAGCCGCTCCATGGTGGCACAATTGATCATGGCTGAGATTGTATTAATCGTGCTTTTGACTACTGCGGTTTGCATACTGCTTTTAGGGTGGCTAGACAGCCAATCCAGCGATTGGGTCAGGTATTTGCTAATCCAGTAACGACATCATTTCTACATTATTTGATTAAACGGGGAAAATGAAATGCAAACTTACGAAATCTATCCTACTCACCGATTCGGTCAGTTCTGGAAATCTCACGCCTCAATCGCATTATTTTTGATACTGACATTTGCCATGTTACCCATGCAAACAGCTATGGCAGGGAACCTAAAAGTAGCGGTAAGCAACTATCCACTTCAGTATTTTGCGCAGAGAATAGGTGGAGACAAAATTACAGTCAGCTTTCCGGCACCTGCCACGGTCGATCCAGCTTTCTGGCGCCCAGGACAAAGTGCATTGTCAATTTACCAACAAACCGACTTGATCTTCGTCAATGGGGCGGGATATGAGAAATGGGTGCAACGCACTTCTTTACCAATACGTAAACTGGTTAACACCTCAAAAGTGTTTACCGCACAATATATTTATGAAGAGGATGCCATTGTACATTCCCATGGAGATGCAGCACCCCACTCGCATGGTGATACGGCATTCACTACCTGGCTGGATTTTGATCAGGCAATCTTGCAGGCACAGGCCATCTATGAAACGCTGAAACAGAGACAACCGGCCGATGCCGACCTGTTTGCTGCAAATTGGTCCACTCTTCTGAGAGATATGCGTGCACTGGACGAGCAAGCCAGAGAAATTGTCGCACGTGCGCCCGATCGTTTTTTGATAGGCTCTCATCCTGTCTATCAGTACCTGGCCCGCCGTTACCAAATCCCAATGGCAAGCCTGCACTGGGAGCCGGACATGGCACCCGCAGCTGGAGATTGGCGTGCTCTGCAAGCGATCATCGATAACAACCCATCGCACTCAATGCTGTGGGAAGATGAGCCTCTAAACGAAACCACACGGAAACTGAAAGAAATGGGCATTAACAGCCTGGTTTTTTCCCCTTGCGCCAATGTTCCCGAGTCCGGTGACTGGCTTACCGTGATGCAGCAAAATTTGCAAAATCTGCAACGCGCCTATCAGTAAGTGATACCCCCGGAAGAAATACCTTAACGCAAGCTGATTGAGGAACAGCGACGCTGGGCGCATCAGCTGTCCGGTATATATTTCCGGAATCAAGTCAAAAGATCGCCCAGTTTCTGAAGGATATTGTGTTACAGACTGCCATCTATTTCTGATGGCAAATTGCGCTGACAGCATGATTTCCTGTCAGGCAAGACGAGGGGCTGAAAAGAGCTTGATCACTTATGCAGCAAAGTTACGCAATAAAATACGTGGTGCCGACGGCGAGAATCGAACTCGCATAGCTTTCGCCACCGCCCCCTCAAGACGGCGTGTCTACCAATTCCACCACGTCGGCAAGATTACACTTCTAGCTAACCGTTGCTGGTATTAACGATTATTCAGGAATTTGACCCGCTCTTGATGCAGCATCATCCACTGGTTGAGGAATCTCATTATTTTTATCCGAGTTATCATCTAGTTCAGCTGATTCTGCACTGATTTTTTGCATTACGCTCTGATCTTTAGGGGCAGTTCCAGAAAAGTATGTCAGAGTCAGACTGGAAATAAAAAAAGTCGCGGCAGCTATCGCAGTCATTCTGCTTAAAAAATTAGCGGAGCCACTCGCACCAAATAAACTTCCCGACGAGCCTCCACCAAAAGATGCCCCCATATCCGCACCCTTACCCTGTTGTAGCAAAACCAGAATAACGATGGCAGCGGCTACGATTATATGTAACGTCCAAACAAATGTTTCCACAATTTCCTACCTTAGGATTAATGTTGTGCAGCTTTGCAAATTGACAAAAAATCTTCTGCTACCAGTGAAGCTCCGCCAATCAATCCACCATCAATATCCGGCATGGCAAATAACTCTCCGGCATTATCGGCTTTTACACTACCACCATAAATAATTCTAACGTTCCCGGCAATTTGATTATCGCTGACCGCTATTCTATTACGAATAAACCCATGAACATCCTGGGCTTGCTGCGGAGTTGCCGTTTTTCCAGTTCCGATGGCCCAGACTGGTTCGTAAGCTATCACTGCATTTGCCAATGCTTTCACACCGGTTAATTCAATTACCGCATCCAACTGCCGGGCAATGACATCTTCTGTCTCTTCCGCATCACGCTGCGCCAAAGTCTCTCCAACACAGAGAATGGGTACCAGTTCAGCCGTTTGTGCAGCTTTAAACTTTTCGGCAACCAACTGATTGCTTTCACCAAACAACGCTCTTCTTTCTGAATGCCCGACGATTACAAATCGCACACCAAAATCGACCAGCATACTGGCAGATACCTCACCTGTATATGCGCCGTGACTATACTGACTGATATTTTGCGCTCCCCACGCCAAACGGGTGGCGTTAAGTAGAGTTTGAACTTGGTTCAGATAAGGGAAAGGTACGCAAACCGCGCAATCAACTCCATCCAGAGAATTAATTCCCGCGACTACCGCAGTTAATAAGGATTCATTTTCCCCCAGGCTCCCATTCATTTTCCAGTTACCTGCTACCAACCCGGTTCGCATCATCAATTAATATCCTCAATCATTTAGGCTATCTGATTCACAAAATTTGGAGATGCTACTCGCGAATCTCGATTGCGTCAATGCCTACTTTCGCCCCGTAACGTTTCGCTTGTGGCATTAAACGGTGCGTCATACCGAGATGCCGAAAAATGAATTACGATTTGAAGAAATCAAAAATATCCTGATTATCGCTGTGTATGCGAAGCCAGGGAAGGGTTCCATTCCATGATCTGGTCACGTCCACCATGTTTGGCCGCATACAGCGCGCAATCAGCTGCATCCAGCATGGCGCGCTCATCCTCAAAGGATTTTTCACGATCCATATTAACTACCAGACCAATTGAAGCGGTCACTTTAACGATATGGCCACTGTCCAGTTTATAAGCAATCTCCTGAATATTTTCCTGGATTCTTGTCAACAGATGGCGAGCATCATTAATCGATGTACTGGGCAGAATCAACGCAAACTCTTCGCCACCATAGCGACACAGCACATCCGTTTGCCTGATCTGCGCAGATATGACTCTAACGATTGCCACCAGAACACCATCGCCGGCGATATGGCCATGGGTATCATTGACAGCTTTGAAATGATCAAGGTCGATCATGGCCAGCGCCAGTGGCGCCTCTTGCTGGCAGGAAAACAGAAATTCACTGCGCAGCGTGTCATCGAAATAGGAACGGTTGTGCGCACCGGTCAAACCATCATGCTGCACCTTATTTTCCAGCTCGCGTATTTTGATGAGTGTGCGTGTTGTCAGGAGTTCACGTGCTTCATCAACCAGATCGCTTAGCTGATTGGGACTGAGAATGGAAATAGCAAACAATTCCTCGACATGCTGCAGCTCGTTCCTCATATCTTCCAGCACTTCCATTAATGCAAATTGATCGAGCCCCAGGCTGCTATAAGTTACGTCAGTTGCTATTTTAATTTTTGCTTCATCGCCAGGTGTCAGAAAATATTCGGTAATGCTGCCTGATGCGGCAACGCATTCGTTGATACCAGGTTGATTCGATCCAGCCACATGATGGCTGCGTTTACATGCTTCAATGATATAGGTCGGCAACTTCCAATGCGCCAGTAACGCTCCACCCAGCTCATCGTGACCAAGTCCAAACTGCTTACGTTCCATGTTATACATTTCTTCATGGCTGGTGGCAGCAGCTATGATCCTCGAATAGTCCTCATGTACTAGCGCAAAGAAAGCAAGAATACCGATATCCTGTAATAATGCCGCCAGGAAAAGATCATCCAGCAATCTATCCATACCCAGCCGCTTGCCCAATGCGCGGCAAGCCAGCGCGGAAGTAATCGACCGGCGCCAGAACAACCCGCTGCTGACAGGGTTCAGCATATTTCGGGATTGTTTCATCAATGAATCGGTCAGCGAAAATGACAATGCAATTGTCATCACTCCATGCATACCGAGAATATTGACTGCCTGACCGATATTGCTGATCGGATGACGAGATTTGTACAGCGGCGAATTGGCGGTTTTGACAATTTTGACGGCCAGCGCAGGATCGAGCGAGATATAATGGTTGATCTGATTAAGATTGGTATCGAACCTGCCCGCAAGATCGATGATTTTCATGGCGATCGAGGGTAGACTGGGCAATTTGGTGCAGAACCGTAACTGGGAGAGCAAAGTATCTTTCATTCAGCGCCTGTCGTTATTGGAGTGGCAAATAAAACCCGCCAACCCGGTTTTTTGTTATTCCTTTCCCGTGGTTGCAAATAGAATCTATTTTATCCAAAACAATTCGTCACGGTAATTGAAACAAACAGATAAAACGAGGTTATTTGATCAGAAACACATTTTGTTGAGACGCATACTTACTGAAGTAACCGGGCAGACATCACCATATATCACCATATTGACAAGCCCTCACCCCGTTGTATTCTTTATTAAAATTTTTTCATCATCAAACAATAAACAACAGGAGCATCAATGGAATTTATTACCAAACCCGTTAATCTGGATAAATACCAGGGGGACAGCCTTGTGGTGGGTGTATTTGAGTCTCGCAAACTGACCGAAGCCGCCAAAATACTGGATGAAGCTTCAAATGGTTATTTAAGTAAACTGCTCGCGCAGGGTGATATGAACGGCAAAATTAATTCCACATTGCTACTTCATCATGTGCCAAATATTAACAGTAAACGGGTGTTGCTGGTGGGACTGGGCAAGGAAAAAACAATCGGCGAGAAAGCGTTTACCACCGTGATCAGTTCGGCATTCAAGGCACTGCATCAGACCGGCGCGAAAGACGTTTGCTTTAGTCTCGCCAATTTAACCGTCAAAAAACGAACAATAGAATGGCGTGTGCTGCAGATCGTCCTGCTCGCGCAGGCAAGCATCTATCGCTTCAATCGCCTTAAAAGCACTGCAGAAACCAAAGCGCCCGTGCTGGCAAAAGTCATTTTTCCACTGGAGGACAAAGCCGATTTGCCAGCAGTAGAAAACGCGTTACAACAGGGGATAGCCACCGCTTGTGGCATGAATGTGGCCAAGGATCTGGGCAATCTTGCTCCTAACATCTGCACACCCGGTTATCTGGCTGAGCAAGCAAAAAACATGGCCAAAATCTATAAGCTGAAATGTACCGTCCTTGATGAAAAAGACATGGAAAAGCTCGGTATGGGAGCATTGCTGGCGGTCGCACGTGGCAGCCAGCAACCAGCCAAACTGATCGTACTCGAATATTACGGCCGGGAAAAAACCGACAAACCGGTGGTACTGGTTGGCAAGGGGATTACGTTCGATACCGGCGGTATTTCAATCAAACCCGCCCCGGACATGGATGAAATGAAATACGACATGAGTGGCGCTGCAAGTGTGTTAGGTACGCTCACCGCCGTGGCTGAGATGAAGCTGCCCATCAACGTAGTCGGCATCATTCCCGCAGCAGAAAACATGCCGGATGGCCAGGCAAGCCGGCCTGGTGACGTGGTAACCACCCTGTCAGGTCTCACGGTTGAAATCCTGAATACCGATGCGGAAGGCAGACTTGTGCTATGCGATGCCCTAACCTATGCGCAACAGCAGTACAAACCTGAAGCGATCATCGATATCGCCACTCTGACGGGCGCGTGTGTAATTGCGCTTGGTCACTATGCCACGGGTTTATTTGGTAATGATGAGTCGCTCAATCAGGCCCTGCTGCAAGCGGGCGAACAAACCTATGACCGAGCCTGGCAATTGCCGCTGTGGGAAGAATATCAAGACTTGCTGGATAGTAATTTTGCCGATATCGCCAACATTGGCGGAAGATGGGGCGGCGCTGTTACAGCAGCTTGTTTCCTGTCAAGATTTACCGAAAAATGCCACTGGGCCCACCTCGATATTGCCGGTACCGCATGGAAGTCTGGTAAAGAAAAAGGCTCTACTGGACGACCCGTGCCCCTGCTGACCGAATTCCTGGTCGCGCGTGCCAGGCGGAACTGATCCCAGTCCAGGTGATATGGTGACACGGGTGGATTTTTATACCGGTGCGGCGAATAAATTACTGGTGGCCTGCCATCTTTGTGAAAAAGCTACGCAGCAAAAACTAAAAACGCGGGTTGATGTGGTTGATACCACGGTCGCCAACCAGCTCGACAAACTGCTATGGACATTCTCGCCAACCAGCTTCGTGCCGCATTGTTTGACAAGCGACGAGTTGGCGGAAGTGACCCCGGTGGTGCTGTGTATCGAGTTGCTGCGTACCGAGTCCACAAAGACTGATGTGACTCATTACGACGTCCTGCTCAATCTCAGCACTGAAATCCCACCCGGAGCAGAGATTGTAAAGCGCGTCATTGAAGTGGTCGATAAAACTGACATGGACAAGCAACTAGCGCGCAAACGCTATCGCTATTATCAGGCGCAGGGGTATGACATTCACCATCACTGTTTATAGCGACCAGATTCATGACCGATAACAACGTCGAACAAATTGTCGAGCCTGAAGAAGATAGCCTGCTGCTTAAACTGGATATGATGCTGCAGCGCTATCAACATGAAAATGTCTCACTCGTTCAGAAACAGCGGCCATCAATCGAGAGCAATCAGACCGCACAAGACGTCATAATCTCTGGACAGCAATCGCCACTGATATCCTCGTCTGAAAGTGAGGACATTCCACTGCTAATTGAAAAAGTAGAACTGACCGCAAATGATTGGCCTGCAGAAACCGGAATCTCCGACTTGTTATGTTTTGCCTTCGATCATGCCATCCGCGAAGCACAAATAAAACTGGATCCTCTCGCCAGAATAACCCTGCTGCAAGCACTGGCCAAACGCCTGCCCAAAAACTTTTAGCTGGGAATACGCTTCTGACCGGAGATGAGCGGGTTATAATGCCCAGCTTTATTTCCGCAATTTAATTATTTGTTTGAGTATCATGCAGCTAGCCAAGAGTTTTGATCCGGCCGATATCGAAAAAAACTGGTATGCCACCTGGGAATCGGAAGGTTATTTTTCTCCTCACCACCAAGATGGAACCAGCGCCTATTGCATCATGCTGCCCCCGCCCAATGTTACCGGCACACTGCACATGGGACACGCCTTTCAGCACACCCTGATGGATGCGCTAATTCGTTACCACCGCATGCTGGGCGACAACACCTTGTGGCAACCCGGCACCGATCATGCCGGTATCGCCACTCAGATTGTGGTCGAACGTCAACTGGATCAGGCCGGCATTGACCGTCGCCAGATCGGACGGGAAGCTTTTCTTGAAAGAGTCTGGCAATGGAAGGAGGCTTCCGGCTCGACCATTACCCGTCAGATGCGGCGCATGGGCGCATCGTGCGACTGGTCACATGAACGCTTTACAATGGATGAAGCCCTGTCACGCGCGGTCACCGAAGTATTCGTGCGTCTGTATCAGGATGGGCTCATTTATCGCGGCAAGCGCCTGGTCAACTGGGATCCGGTTTTGCAAACAGCCGTATCCGATCTGGAAGTGGTCTCGACCGAAGAGAATGGATCGCTATGGCATATTCTTTATCCGTTTGATTCGACCGAAACAGGTGTAACCAGCAAACTGCAAGGACTGATCGTCGCGACCACGCGTCCAGAAACCATGCTTGGTGATATGGCCGTAGCCGTCCATCCCGATGATGACCGCTACCGGCATCTGATTGGCCGCCACCTGCGCCTGCCACTGAGCGAACGCACCATCCCCATCATTGCTGACGATTATGTCGATCCGGCCTTTGGCAGCGGTTGCGTCAAGATCACCCCTGCGCATGATTTCAACGATTATCAGGTAGGGCTGCGGCATAATCTGGTACCGCTCAATGTATTCACTCTGGATGGCAGAATTAACGACTGCGCTCCGGCTGAATATCAGGGTATGGATCGCTTCGAGGCCAGAAAGAAAATTTTGACGGAGCTTGAGGCGCAGGGGTTGCTCATCGAAACCCGCCCCCACAAAATGATGGTTCCGCGCGGAGATCGCACCCAGGCGGTGATCGAACCTATGCTAACTGATCAATGGTATGTAGCAATGACTGAATTAGCACAGCAGGGATTGGCTGTAGTCGAACGGGGTGAAGTACGTTTCGTACCAGATAATTGGACGCACGTTTATCGTCAATGGCTGGAGAACATTCAGGACTGGTGTATTTCCCGCCAGCTCTGGTGGGGACACCGCATTCCGGCCTGGTACGATGATGATGGCAATGTAACCGTTGCACATAACCTGGAAGAAGCACAGCGTTTATCCGGCACACAGAATCTGCATCAGGATGAGGACGTGCTCGATACCTGGTTTTCCTCCGCGCTGTGGCCCTTTTCCACACTTGGCTGGCCGGAAGACACTTCCGAACTCAAGGCGTTTCTACCCAGCTCGGTGCTGGTGACTGGCTTTGATATCATTTTCTTCTGGGTGGCGCGCATGGTAATGATGTCACTGTATTTCACCGGCAAGGTACCGTTTCGCGAGGTTTACATCACCGGTCTGATCCGTGATGCTGAAGGACAGAAAATGAGCAAGTCGAAAGGCAATGTGCTCGATCCAATCGACCTGATCGATGGCATCACGCTTCCGGAACTGATCGCAAAACGGACTACCGGCCTGATGAACCCTAATCAGGCAAAGACGATCGAAAAAACCACGCGCCGACAGTTCCCAAACGGCATTCCATCGTTTGGAACCGACGCATTGCGCTTTACGTTTGCCAGCCTTGCTTCGCATGGCCGTGATATCAAATTTGATCTGCAACGCTGTGAAGGTTATCGTAATTTCTGCAACAAGTTGTGGAACGCAACCCGCTTTGTGCTGATGAACTGCGAAGAGAAGGATACCGGGCTGGATAAGTCACTGCCAATCAGTTTTTCAGCAGCGGACAAATGGATCATCGGTCGTCTACAGCTGACAGAACAGTCTGTTGCAAAACACTTTACCGAATATCGTTTCGATCTTGCCGCACGCGAAATATATGAACTGGTATGGGATGAATACTGTGACTGGTATGTCGAGTTTGCCAAAGTACAACTGAGTGGTCATGACCTGGCGCGCCAGCGTGCGACCCGCCGCACACTGGTGCGCGTACTGGAGGCCATGCTGCGTCTTGCCCATCCAATCATTCCGTTCATTACCGAACAACTATGGCAGGCGGTTACACCGCTTGCCGGCAGGCAGGGTGCCAGCATTATGTTGCAACCCTTTCCCGTGGCCGATCTGTCTCGTATCGACGGGCAGGCCCATACTCAGATACTGCGACTCAAGGAAATCATCAATGCCTGCCGAACGCTGCGCAGCGAAATGAAACTGTCTCCAGCAGAACGTATCCCGCTATTGATCACGGGCGAGCACCCTGAACAATTGGCCGATTTCCCCCCCTATCTATGCGCGCTGGCGAAACTCTCTACCGTCGAAATTCTACCGACAGGGCTGCCAGATACTGATGCGCCCATAGCCATCGCTGCAGAATGCCGCCTGATGCTCAAAATAGAGGTGGATGTGCCAGTAGAACGTAAACGACTGCAAAAGGAAAGACTTCGGCTGGAAGGAGAAATCAGCAAGGCCGAAACCAAGCTTGCCAATCCTGATTTCATCGAACGCGCACCAGCAAAGGTGGTCATGCAGGAAAAAGAACGAATGACGGCATTCAGCGCCACACTCGCAAAAATAAACGAACAAATTATTAAATTAGGTTAATCCACCCATTTTTAAAACTCTCTGGCCCTTACCATGACAAAGCTTGATAACGACACCTTCATCCGCGCGCTCCTGCGCCAGCCAACCGACTACACCCCTGTATGGATGATGCGCCAGGCAGGACGTTATCTGCCGGAATACAACCAGACACGCGCCCGTGCCGGTGATTTTCTCTCACTATGCAAAAATCCGGATTTTGCCACAGAAGTCACCCTGCAACCTTTGGCGCGATTCCCGCTGGATGCAGCCATCCTGTTCTCCGACATACTCACCATCCCGGATGCCATGGGATTGGGACTCTATTTTGCTGCAGGTGAAGGGCCAAAATTTGAACGTCCGTTACGCGAAGAATGGGAAATACGGGATTTGACAGTACCCGACCCGAATACCCATCTACGCTACGTCATGGACGCAGTCACCCAAATTCGCAAGGCGCTCAATAATCAGGTCCCGTTGATTGGCTTTTCTGGCAGCCCGTTTACGCTCGCCTGTTATATGATCGAAGGCGAGGGCAGCAGCGATTTCCGCCAGATCAAAACCATGCTGTATGCGCGTCCCGACTTGCTACATCACATTCTCGACATCACTGCACAGGCAGTTACTGTTTACCTGAATGCCCAGATTGAAGCCGGTGCTCAGGCTGTCATGATTTTCGACAGCTGGGGCGGAGCACTTTCACATGCCGCCTATCAGGAATTCTCCTTGCACTACATGCAGCAGATTCTGTCCGGTCTGAAGCGTGAACATCACGGCGAGCGCATACCTAACATCATTTTTACCAAAGGTGGTGGATTGTGGCTGGAATCCATCGTTGCCAGTGGCTGTGACGCTGTTGGCCTGGACTGGACAATTGATATAGGTGAAGCACGGCGCCGGGCACAAGACAAAGTAGCCTTACAGGGTAATCTTGACCCGACCGTGCTGTTTGCACCACCTGAAATTATTGCGGCTGAAGTGGAAAAAATACTGGCAAGCTATGGCCACGGCCACGGCCACGTATTCAACCTTGGTCATGGCATTTCCCAATTCACCCCACCCGAGCACGCCGCCGCACTGGTTGAGGCCGTCCATACCGCCAGCCCACGTTACCACATCAGCAAGTAACATTGATTATTCATTCTGTACGGTCCGGGAATGCCTATAGGCTGGCCATTGATATTTTCGCCGGCATTCCATTTATAGATTTCGCAACACATACCGCAGAATGCCGCCGTGGTGATAGTAATCGACTTCGATATCAGTATCGATACGACAGCGTAATGAGACTTCCCGGTACGACCCGTCAGATTTGTAAATGACCAGCATGATGTTTTTTTGTGGCTGAAGATTGTCAAGGCCGAGCAGGTCAAACGACTCTCTGCCAGTGAGGCCAAGTGTTTGTGCACTGTCCCCTTCCATAAACTGGAGCGGCAGTACGCCCATACCGACAAGGTTACTGCGGTGAATGCGCTCATAACTCTGGGCAATGACGGCGCGCACTCCCAATAGCTGGGTGCCCTTGGCTGCCCAATCACGACTGGATCCGGTTCCATATTCCTTACCAGCAAAAACGAAGGTAGGAATATCGTGTGCAAGATACTGCATCGCGGCATCGAAGATGCTCATTTGCTTGCCATTATCTACGCCATCGCCCTGATAGATCGTCACGCCACCCTCACTGCCTGGCACCATTAAGTTTCTGATACGCACATTGGCAAAGGTGCCGCGCATCATAATGTGATGATTACCCCGTCGCGCTCCATAACTATTGAAGTCTTCGCGTTTCACGCCATGTTCCAGCAGATAGTGTCCCGCTGGGGAATTCTCCTTGATCGCGCCAGCTGGACTGATATGGTCGGTAGTAACTGAATCACCGAAGATGGCAAGCGCTCGCGCTCCCCGGATTGCATCAGGCTGTTTGGCTGGATCGATGGTCAGTAAGAGATTCTCAAGAAATGGCGGCTCGGCAATATATGTCGATTCCGGCCAGTCGTAAAGCTTACCGGATGCAGCAGTAATTTCGTTCCACAACGGCAGATCTCCAGTGAAATTGCTGTACAGACGGCGGAAAGTTTCGGCACGGGTGGCATATTGCATCATCCCTGCAATCTCTTCGCTGGTTGGCCAGATATCACGCAACCAGACGGGTTGGCCCTCTTTTCCGATTCCCAATGATTCACGGGTCAGATCTTTCAAAACGGTGCCAGCAATCGCATATGCGACCACCAGCGGTGGAGAAGCGAGAAAATTAGCACGAATATTGGCGTGAATACGCGCCTCGAAATTACGGTTCCCGGAAAGCACTGCAGTACAGATCAAGTCCTCTTTAACGACGGTTTCCTCGATGGTTTCCAGCAATGGCCCAGAGTTGCCAATACAGGTGGTGCAGCCATAACCGGCAAGGCTGAAGCCGAGCTGTTCCAGATAAGGCATCAGCCCGGCAGCGGTCAGATATTCGGTAACCACTCGCGATCCTGGTGCGAGCGAAGTCTTGATATGCCGTCTGACAGAGAGGCCCTTCTCCACCGCTTTTTTCGCAAGTAAGCCAGCAGCAATCAGCACAGCAGGATTAGAAGTATTGGTGCAGGAAGTGATTGCTGCAATCAGAACGTCGCCGTGATGCAGTTCGATTTTGCCTTGTACACTGGCGTGATCGGCTTCATCCTGATTTCCGGTAGGATGTTCACCAACCATTTCGACCACATTGCGCGCGCTACCGCAGGGAAGATTGTATTCACTCTGATTGCCGTCCGGGGTAAGACAGAGCTCGTCCGCCAATGACTTACCGTTACGCGTCAAATAACTCTGTTGCAGTAATGCCTCCGTCTTGCCATAACCGTTTTCCGAGATCGGCTTGACGAAAAGCTCGCCAAATACGGATTTGAGATCCTTGAGTGCAATACGATCCTGCGGGCGTTTCGGTCCAGCCAATGAAGGCACAATTGAGTTCAAATCGAGCGCCAGCTCCTGACTATAATCAATTTGTCCTGCAACAGGCATGCCAAACAATTGCTGGGCCTTGAAATAGCGTTCAAATGCATCGATCTCTGCTTCGGTACGACCGGTTTGCCTAAAGTATCGCAACGTAATGTCATCTACCGGAAAAAACCCCATAGTGGCACCGTATTCAGGCGCCATATTTGCGATGGTAGCGCGATCTGGCAAACTGAGTGCAGCAGCGCCTTCACCAAAAAACTCGACAAACTTACCAACGACATCCGCCTGGCGCAACATTTGCGTAATGGTCAACACCAGATCCGTTGCGGTTACCCCTTCCTGCAGGCGACCGGTGAGATGCACACCCACCACATCCGGGGTCAAAAAATATACGGGTTGATTGAGCATACCCACCTCAGCCTCGATACCGCCTACACCCCAGCCGACCACGCCAATACTGTTGATCATGGTGGTGTGGGAATCCGTACCAACCAGCGTATCCGGGTAAATCAGTCCATTTTTTTGATGGATGCCGCGTGCGAGGTATTCGAGATTGACCTGATGGACAATACCGATACCAGGTGGCACGACACGGAAGGTATCAAACGCCTGCATACCCCATTTGATGAACTGATAGCGTTCATGATTGCGCCTGAATTCAATCTCCATGTTTTGCCGCAAGGCATCTTTGTCGCCATAGTGGTCGACCTGTACGGAGTGGTCGACTACCAGATCAACTGGTACCATCGGCTCGATGGCTTCCGGATTTTTGCCCAATCGTTTCGCCGCACTGCGCATCGCAGCAAGATCAACCAAAAGTGGTACGCCAGTAAAATCCTGCAATACAATGCGCGCCACTACAAATGGGATTTCATACGTGCGTGGTGCGTGTGGCTGCCAGGCAGCGAGCTGTTCAACATGCGCCTGTTTTATTTTCTTATCATCATAATTACGCAGTACAGATTCCAGCACGATACGAATCGAGACCGGCAGACGCGAGATATTCCCAAGACCCGCTTTATCGAGCGCAGGCAAGGCGTAATACTGCAGCGTAGTATTGTCGGAGAGAGTAAGTTTTTTGAGCGAATCAAACAGATTGTGGGGCATGATTATTCCTTGAACTGAAATTTTTTGTGTAGTACCTATTTATACCGTGCGAGATTGAGTTTATCATTGCGCGCTATTGCATCCAAATGCTTGCTGCAGGATAACCGGGTAACAATTTTTTTGTAATGCCTCTGAAAGGAAAATGATGAACGTCGAACAGTTGAATAGCCAGTATGGAATGGCTGACCGGGTAATATTTGAAACTGGCGAAGGTGGATTACCTTTTATTCGCGTCAAAAATGACAACGCTACGGCGCTGATTTCAATTTATGGCGGACAGGTGCTGGCATTTCAGCCAAAATCTACAGGTAGTGACCTGCTTTTTCTGAGTAAATTAGCCTATTATCAATCAGGCAAGGCAATCAAGGGAGGAGTACCAATATGCTGGCCGTGGTTCGGGCCGGATCCTGAAGGGCTCAATCGTCCCGCACACGGATTTGTACGTAACCGACTGTGGGAAGTCGTGGAAACAGCTGGGACAGCAGAGGGACATATTCGCGTGGTACTGGGGCTGTCTGACACACCAGAAACCCAAGCCATCTGGCCTCGCTCATTTGTGCTGCGACTGGAAATCACGGTTGGTAAATCGCTCAATCTGGCTCTGGTAACGCGTAACACGGACTCACAGGCGTTTGCCATCACACAGGCTTTCCATACCTATTTTAACGCAGGCGATATTCGTCAGGTAAAGGTATCGGGGCTGGAAAATACGCAGTATATTGACAAGGTAAACGATAATCAGCAAATCAATCAGCTTGATGACGTTACTATCAACTCAGAAGTTGACCGAATCTACCTGAATGTCGACAATGAGCTTGTCGTTCAGGATGCGGCATTGAAACGCCGGATTCATATCACATCCAAGGGTAACCGGACAGCTGTTGTTTGGAATCCGTGGGCAAAAATCTCGGCGGAAATGGCTGACTTACAGGACGATGATTACCAGCGTTTTATCTGCGTTGAAACAACCAATGCCGCGACCGACTCTATTAACATTCAGCCAGGTAGCGAATTCCGCCTGGTAGCCCATTACCAGATTGAGCAGGCTTAATTGAGTTTTCCGAAATTCGAAACAGAAAGGGTGAATAATCGCGTCGCTTCCCCGCATCAGGGCACTACACATTGGCTCGCGGTAACTTAACTGTAAAAACCGTACCTTGCTTCACCTCACTGGAGACCAGTATTTTGCCTCCTAACTCGGTGATATATTCACGGCTTTCGAAAACGCCCACACCCATTCCGGCAGTCTTGGTCGATTCAAAGGGTTTGAACAGTTTCTCCCCGATGAACTGCTCGGACATGCCGTGCCCGGTATCCCTGATTTCAATCACCACCCAGTCGCCCTCCTGGAGAAGGTTTAGCTGAACCTCGCCATCCCGTGAGGTAGCTTCGATGGCATTCTGCACCAGATGACTTAGCACACGCTCCAACCGTGACTGATCAGCTTTAACCAGTAAATTCCTGCCCAGGATTTCCAGTGTGGGCGTCGGATCGTGGAATAGCTTGCTTTCAATAATTTGCTGCAATATTTCCTCAACCAGCAACAATTTCACATTTTCTTCCTTGCCGGCATTACTGAGCTTCTCGAGTAAACGCTTCATCTTGTTTACCGACAATGACAACGTTTCCAGCATATCTTGCTGAAACTCCGGGTTATCCTTATGTTTCTCCGCATTTGTCACTAAAAGTGATAACTGTGCAATCAGATTCTTAATGTCATGTACGATAAAGGTTGACATGCGATTGAATGACTCAAATTGTCGAGCCATGGATAATGCCTGCACTGCCTCATACTGGGCGAGATAGCTAGCGGCCTGACTAGCCGCGACTTTGAGAAGATCTCTCACCTCCCAGTTGAAGTTTATCTTGCTTCTTGGTTCGGTCAGCACGACAAAACCGATCAAATCCGTATGCAGCAATAAGGGAACAACCCATCGCGCCCTGGGAATAACGGGGAGCCAGTCAGGCAATACCATCGCTGCATATTGTTGCGACTCGGAATCATGCTGATACAGATCGACCACCCAGGAATGCTGCTTCAGGAACAGACAAAAAGGAGCATCTGCATCAACTGCTTCATACTTGATATCGGGAATATTCCAGCGCGCAATGGGTTGATATAAACCTTGCCCAGACAGATACCATAGCCCACCAGCGGGGCTTTCGACAAGCTGCGCGAGCGACCTGATTATTCTTACTCTCAGCTCCGTCTCCTGTTCGGAGAGAGTATGAGTAAAACGAAGCCACTCTTCACGATAATCATAGCTATAACTAAAAAAATGCTTACTGATAAATATTTTCAACCAGGCACGTGCGGCTCCGGAAAACAGGAGAATAACTAGTAGAACAGCTGCACCAAACAGGAAAATCAGTTGAAAAACCGTTCCCCAACTCCCGCCTGAGTACCGTATGTAATAGCCTGCGGCAGACATGAGCAGCAGATAAATCGCAGCCCCAAACAGAGCCGAGGAATAAAATATAATTTTTCTGGAAACAGCAATGCCCACCGCCCATTTCGGATTACGTGCGGCGGAAACAGCAATTAACGGTACAACCAGAGTGTTAACCCAACCACGTGCCGCCCAAATATCTGTATTAATTTTTTTAAACAGTAATGCATCACTGTATAAATAAAAATCATAGACAAAAATTGTGCCGAGCCCCAGACAAATGAATTTGATCCCCCAGCGCTGTTCCTGTGGCGTATTGCGGTAATACTGTTCAACCAGAATCATGCCGATGATGGCCATCATCACGCCAACCAGAAAACTGGTGCCCGGAACGCCATTCTGGAAAGAATCATCAAGACTGGTCTGGCCAAAAAATATAACGTATATCAGACTAGCGGTATAGAACAAACCTAGAGCAACCACGGCGGGTCTGATATGCGGCAAACTGCCTTCGGTTTCGCGTGCTTGAAAAGGATTTAAAACAACGAGCAGAAAAGCGGTCAGCGTACCGTATCGCAGAATCTCCAACACCCCAACCAGCAAAGGGCTATTGTCCTGCCAATAAGCCAGCCCCGCTATGACTCCTGCCCAGATTGCAGCTGTCAAAGAGGCAATGGCGAGCAACAAGCCATATAGACGTCCTCTCCAACTGGTCAACAACAAAATGGATAAAAACAGAAAGGTGACCGCAGAAGATACGTAACCGATAAAACTCAACTCTGCCAGCATCACCACCGGCTTACCTGAATCTGCAAATAAACCAGCAACCCTGATCCAGCTGTTTCACCGGCTGCCCTTACTTAAAACCACGACACCGACGGTGTCAATCAAAATAATCAGATCAAGAAACAGGCTGTGATTTTTAACATAATACAAATCGTACTGCAGCTTCTCGATAGCATCTTCCACTGAAGCACCATAGGGATAGCGAACCTGAGCCCAGCCGGTAATGCCCGGTTTGATGCTATGCCGCATGTTGTAGTAAGGAACTTGAGCTGTGAGTAAGTCAACAAAATACGGACGTTCTGGCCGGGGACCAACAAAGCTCATTTCCCCTTTGAGTACGTTGAAAATTTGTGGCAGCTCATCAATTCTCAGTTTGCGAATCAATCCACCCACCCTGGTGACACGTGGATCGTCGGTTGTCGCCCAACGCGGTTTTCCTTCTTTCTCAGCATTATTGAACATGCTGCGAAATTTTATGACACTATAAGTTTCACCACCTTTCCCGACACGTTCCTGGCAGTAAAATACTGGAAAACCATCTTCAATCAAAATCAATAGTGCAGTCAGCAGCATGACTGGGAGGGTCACTATCAGTAGTAGCAGACTTACCGTCAGATCAAATGTTCGTTTGACGATGGTTCGAAACGTACCCTGATTAAAACCACTACCAAAAACCAGCCAGCTTGGATAAAGAGAATCCATACGCAAGTGATTACATTCCCGCTCAAAGAAACCAGTAATATCCGTCACCTTGATACCACAGATTTTGCATTCCAACAGCTCCTGAATAGGAAAAGTACCTCCTCGCCGCTCCTGAGTCGCCACAATGATCTCACGTACCATGTACCGATCAGCCAACGATAATAACGTCGAAGTTTTAGGAATAATTGTCGCAGCTGGAACACTGCGTTCTTCATCAGTGAACGGGACAAAGCCCACGATCTTGATATTTTGTAACGCGGTATTTTCCTCCACCAGATCAAACAACTCTTTTGCGGAGCCCCCCACCCCCAGCACCAGCGCTTTAGAGCGCAAATGATCCAGACCAGACCACCGGAAAACGAGTATTCGCTCCAGCAGGATCAATAACAATACCAGCAACATGACTATCGCCAGCAAGCCACGCCCCAGATAAATATCTGGAAACAGATAGAATATAAATGTCATAACGGCAAAACCCATTGCCAATGATGGCAGTAGCTTGAGCAAGATACTTTCAGCATCCTGCTTGGCGTTCGGCTGATACATTCCTAGCGCCGCCATGCAGGCCATGACCACCACCATAAACAATACCGCACCAGGCAATTGGTTCAACACCAGCTCCGAAGCCGATCCTTCCCATTGCATAAAACGAATACCAGCACCAGCAAAAAAAGCCAACAACAGCAGAGCCGCCTCGATACCGGCAAGCAATAACGATATTCTGGAAATATAATGATTGGAAATTCGGATCAAAACACATACCCCATCAAGGAACAACTAAACAACCAGATAAAGATGTCCTAGCGACAAATACTGGCAAAAGTTCAATATAGCAGGTATTTTGACACAACAATTAATTGCGTTTATGTCTCTGGAGTAGGTCCTTGATGTGGATGCCCGGTATGGCATAGCTGATTCCACTGGGATTACTCAATACGGACTCTTTTTTATCCTTTACAAAAACCATATTGATCACGCCGTACACTACGCCCGTTTCCTGGTCATATAAAGGACTCCCACTGTTGCCGGGATAGGCGGTGCCATCAAGCTGAAAGACCTTGTAGGCGGATCGCTGTAATTGGCGGATTTTATTTGCATCCAGCTGCTTGGCGTTAAATGCGGGCAGAATGATGGGCGTGATTGAGGCAACACTGGCTCGATGCGTCACCGGGTAGAAGCCCAGAACCATTCCAATTGGAAACCCAGTAAATGCCAGCATCTGACCTTCACGGATCACACTCGAATCTCCAAGCTTCACCGTCGGCAGAGACGTTCCTTCAATCTGCAACAAAGCAATATCGTATTCCTTTTCCAGCGCAACTACTTTTGCAGTTCTCAATTCAGGCCTGTCGCCGCTACCCGTCATGATAACCAGTGATTCTTTCTGTATATCAGATGACAATTCAGGCACCACGTGTGCATTCGTGATTATGTGCAGACCATCATCCACCACAAAACCTGTCCCCAGAAAATTCAAGGGTGGGGAACGTGTTTTCTGATAGGTGCCAATGCCGACTATCGCCGGCTTGATTCGCTCTATTGTATCGGCAAGGTCAGCACGTGCTGGCGCAACGACAAACAGCATCATCCACGCAACCCAAACACCATACAAAGCAAACGAACCTAAACTCAGACCAAGCCATCGTCGATCAAACATCATGGTTTTAAACATCCTGCTTGTCTATTAGCTAAAAAACCGTTACAGGTTGGTAGGGACAAAACTGATCTAATAGGTCAATAATTTTCTGAGGAGTTTTTCCACCATATTTTTTATATAAAAAATATGGTAGGCGGTATTGGAATCGAACCAATGACTTCCACCGTGTGAAGGTGACACTCTACCGCTGAGTTAACCGCCTTTGTTGCCTTTAAACGACAAGATTAGACCATAGCCTGTTTACTCAGGTCAACGACTATTCTACTCAATATTTAGATATGCGCTTGTGATCAGATGGTTATTATTTTCTGACCTTCTAAATATCCTCACAAAAGCTGCATTTTAATTCTAAGCACGCCCTGGCTGATTGCAAGTAACACTGCAAAGCCACGAACTTAGGAGTAAAATCAAGGCCCCTTAATCTTTAACACAAGGAAAATATTTATGAAAACAGTTTGGTTAGGTACATTCGTTGCTGCTGCTTTGTTGTTTACGGGTATTGCTCAGGCAAGTGCTGAGCTGGCTGGGAAAAATAACTGTACTGCCTGCCATCAGACTGAAGTAAAAGTGGTTGGCCCTGCGCTCAAGGATATTGCTGTCAAATATGCCGGAGTGGACGGCGCTGCTGATCAACTGGCTGGCAAAATCAAGAACGGCAGCAGCGGTGTTTGGGGAAACATCCCTATGCCACCAAATGTCAATGTCAGCGATGAAGAAGCGAAGGCTCTGGCTGAATGGATTCTGTCACTCAAGTAGTCTGATTCTTTAGTTTCAAAAAAACCGGTACTGTTACAGGTATCGGTTTTTTAATTTCAGCTACCCCTTCTTCGTATCTGCCTGCCCCCCCCCTCCTCATCATCAAATCAGCTGTTTTTTCTAAAAAATGTCAAAAAATGGCGAGGAAATTCTGAATTCTGCCTAGCAGTCACTGCTGATTGTTCACAATCTAGCGTAAAATCCTGATTCATCTGTCTGATATCAGGATGCTACCTATGATCACCCATCCGGTTTATCCGGCACAAATTTTATCCGCTTCACCAGGCAAGGCTCTTTCTCCTGTCCAGCCAGTCAACCCGGTTCAATCGACGCCGGATGCAACCCAGTCAGATACGCCTTCATTTATTCTGGGACAAAAATATCTCGCACGAGTTGAAGCCCGTTTACCAAATGGTTCATCCCTGGTCAGTGTTTCCGGCCAGTTACTCGATATACGTCTGCCGTCGATAGCCGCCAAAGTGGGCAACCAAATTGACTTAACACTGGTTGCGCAGTCGCCCCGCTTGCAGTTTCTGCTCACCAGCAATGTGCCCACAAGTGGCCAAACAGCAACTCTCAGCCCAATCGGCCAGTTTCTGGCACGTCTGCTTAAGCCAGCGACATCTCCCGCAACGCCGCTCGCACTCAGCCAGACGGCTCCGTTATTGCCTGCACCGCCAACTATGGGTCATGTCCTGCCGGAAATCCTGCAACAGGCCATTGTACAAAGTGGTCTATTTTATGAATCACACCTGGCGCAGTGGGCGAATGGGCGTAAACCCATGGATTCGATCAAACAAATGCCACAAAGCGCATTGCCGACTCATGCGGCCATCATGGATATGGATGCACTTTCGCCGAATGTCGAGAAAATCCTGCCTATTGTGCAGCAGCAATTTCAGGCGCTGGAAACTGGCCAAATACATTGGAGGGGTGATATCTGGCCAGATCAGACCATGGAATGGATAATTCATGAGCAGCCAGCAGAAAATAATAATTCAACCGAACCGGCCCGTTGGCAAACTGATCTACGCCTGCAGCTACCCAAGCTATCCGAGATCAATGCAAACCTGATAATCGACGCGCATGGAGTGCGTATTAAACTGAATGCCAACACGGAAGAAACCCTCCATCTTATGAAACAAGAGCAAACGGCATTGATTGCCGCTCTATCCGATGCTGGTCTGACGGTACAGGTACTTGAGATCGAACCTCATGCCCCCACCCAAGCAGATTGATCCAGAAGAGATGGTCAAACAACCTGATCAGCCGGTACAACCCACATCCATGCAAAATGCGGTCGCGCTCAGCTATCACAGCGGCATGACTGCGCCCAAAGTGGTGGCAAAAGGAAAAGGACTGGTTGCCGAGGAAATTATCCGACGCGCGCAGGAGCACGGCATTTATGTACATGAATCACCAGAGCTGGTTACTATGTTAATGCAGGTGGATCTCGATGATCGCATTCCACCCGAGCTGTATATTGCCGTCGCTGAGCTGTTGGCATGGCTCTACCGGCTGGAAAA